>NZ_CP031467.1:302066-604133 GCF_003368325.1 Paraburkholderia caffeinilytica
GCTGCAGAAAAAGATGGCGCTTGCGACGATGATGCGCAGCAGCGGGTAGTCGAACGTCAGCCTGTAGACACCGATGATGCAGGCGATCGCGCAGGTCGTGCCGATCACGGCCAACAAGGCGACGAGGCGGGTCAGCACGATGTTCGACTGCGTGACGAAGAACACCGCGATCAGCGACAACGCCAGCTCCGGTACCTGCAAGGTCATCGACACGACAATCACGATCGCGCAGCCGAGCACGCTGCGCATGGCCACATTGGCGCGCCCCGGAAACCCGCCAAGCTCCGAGCGCAGGAAGCCTGCCAGTTGCCCGAGCGGCCGCGGCCAGGCGAGATGACGCCCGACGCCGTCGAGCCCGCTCATGACGGCGCTCCATTGTGCGTCGCGCGAGTGTCGCGATCCTCGCGACGCTCAGGCTGCAGCACGGCGACAGCCGAAGTGCCGATCCGGAACAACTGCGGGTCGGGATGATCGACCCGTATCTTCACCGGAAAACGCTGCGCGACGTGGACCCAGTTGATGCTGCGCTGAATGCTCGGCAGACCGTTTGCGGTGCCGCCGCCATCCTGCGGATCGACACCGAAGCCGATCGAATCGACCGAACCGCTGAAACGGATACCGGTATTGCTCATCAGATACACGGTCGCGCGGGTGCCGGGCCGGATGTTGCCGAGTTCGTTCTCGCGGAAATTGGCGACTACGTACCACTGCCGCGTATCGATCAGCGTGAAGACGGGCTTTTGCGCGGACACGAATTGCCCGACAGACGTGCGCAACTCGACGACGCGGCCATCGAACGGCGCGCGCACGGTCGCATATTCCAGGTTGAGCTGCGCCGTCGCGATTTCGGCGAGCAGCACCGAGCGCTGCGCGACGAGCGCGGCGACGCTGCTGACCGCCGCCTGCGCCTCGCGGGCCTGCGATTGCGCGGCCGCGAGCTCGGCCTGCGCCGCGCGTTGCGCAGTGCGCGCCCGGTCCAGGTCCTCGGCGGAGACGTAGCCCTTCGCGATCAGCGGCTCCGTTCTTGCCAGCGTGTCTCCCGCCTGCTTCGCGGCAGCCTGCGCGCGCACGACCGCCGACTTCGCAGCCTCGGCGCTGAATCCTTGCGCGTTGACGGTGCGCTGCGTCAGCGGAATCTGCGCATCGAGTTGCGCGAGCGCCGCCTGCGCGCGCTGCAACGCGAACTGATACGGCCGCGGGTCGATCTCGAACAGCAGATCGCCTTGCTTCACGGCCTGGTTGTTGCGCACCGCGAGCGTCACGATCTTGCCGCTGACTTCCGGCGAGACACCGATCGTGTCGGCGTACGCATAGGCGTCGTCGGTGCGCGGCACGGTATCCACGCGCCAGATCACGGCGATGAGCGCGAGCACGGCCAGCACGATCAGCAGCATGGCGGGCCAGGTTCGCGGACGCTGCTTTCCTGCGTCCGTGCTTTGGGCAGCGGTCATGGTCACACGGTCGGATAAAGGTTAATGGGACTAAACGTTGAAGCCTTAGTTGAAGCCTTAGTTGAAGCCTTAGTTGAAGCCTTAGTTGAAGTTTTAGTTGATGCCTTAGTTGAAACCAGCTGCCCAGAGCGCGATCGAAAACAGCACCGTCAGCGCCGGGTAGACGATCGCGGGCGGCGTGAGCCAGCCGCCGCGGCCGCTTTTCGAGAGCAGCACATGCACGCACGCGACCAGCAGCACGCCGCCCACGATACAGAACAGCCAGTCCGGAAAATACGCGCCCAGCACGCCGACCGACGGTGCGTCGCTACAGGCAGTCAGCGTCGCGCACGGCATCAGGATCGCCCACGCGTGGCGCCCACGGTGCAAACCACTCCACATCGCCGTCTCTCCCTGATGGCAGGCAATGAAGCAATACAGTTCTGCGGCGCGCGGCCCGGAGACACCGGAGACACCGCACACTCCGCTTTAGCGCGTCAGATTCACTTTCGCGAGGTCGATCAGCCCGCCGCCGCGGCCGTCCATCACCGCCTTCATCATGAAGACGCCGAAATGCCAGGCTTCGTCGATGGTGGTCTTCGGCGGCATGATCAGTTCCTGGCGCGCGCTGACGACGTCGACGAGCGCGGGCCCGTCGTGCGCGAGCGCAGTCGCGAGCGCGTCTTCGAGTTCCTGCGGTTTCTCGACGCGGATACCCTTCACGCCGACCGCTTCGGCCATGCGCGCGAAGTTCGGATTGACGAGGTCGGTGCCGGTATCGACGAAGCCCGACGCGCGCATTTCGATCTCCACGAAGCCCAGCGTGCCGTTGTTCAGCACGATCACCTTCACCGGCAGCCCTGCCTGAACCAGTGTGATGAAGTCGCCCATCATCATCGTGAACCCGCCGTCACCGGACATCGAGATCACCTGACGGCCGGGATACGCGGCCTGCGCGCCGATCGCATGCAGCATCGCGTTCGCCATCGAGCCGTGATTGAACGAACCGATCAACCGGCGCCGGCCGTTCAGCTTCAGATAGCGCGCCGTCCACGCGATCGGCGTGCCGACGTCGCAGGTGAAGATCGCGTCGTCGGCCGCGAGCTGGCTCACGAGTCGCGTCACATACTGCGGATGGATCGTCGTGCTCGACGGATTGCTCTCGGCGAGCGAATCGAGATCCTTGCGCGCCTGCCGGTAATGCGCGAGCGCGCTGTCGAGATGCGACGAATCGGTCTTTTCGTCGAGGACCGGCAGCAACGCGGCGAGCGTGTCCTTGACCGTGCCGACGAGGCCGAGATCGAGCGAACAGCGGTTGCCGAGCGCTTCGGGGCGCACGTCGATCTGCGCGATCTTCGCGTGTTCCGGATAGAACTGCCGGTAGGGAAAATCGGTGCCGAGCAGCAGCAGCATGTCGCACGCCTTCATCGCCGCGTAACCCGACGCGAACCCCACCATGCCCGTCATGCCGACGTCGTACGGGTTGTCGTGCTCGATGATCTCCTTGCCGCGCAGCGAGTGGACGACGGGCGCCTTCAGGCGCTTCGCGAGCGCCACCACTTCGTCGTGCGCGCCCGCGCAGCCTGCGCCGCACATCAGCGTCACGCGCGACGCCGCGTGCAGCATATCCGCGAGGCGCGTGATCTCGTCGTCGGCCGGCCGCAGCACGGGCGGCGTCGACGGCACCAGCCAGGGCGCAACTTCGGCCGTCGTCGCCGACAACGCGACGTCGCCCGGAATCACGACGACCGCCACGCCGCGCCGCCCGACCGCAACCCGCATCGCCCGGGTCAGGATCTGCGGCAACTGCCCGACGTTCGACACGAGTTCCACATAGTGGCTGCACTCCTTGAACAGGCTTTCCGGATGCGTCGCCTGAAAGTAGTCGATGCCGATCTCCGAGCTGGGAATGTGCGCGGCGATCGCGAGCACGGGCACGCCGCTGCGGTGGCAGTCGAACAGCCCGTTGATCAGGTGCAGGTTGCCCGGTCCGCAACTGCCGGCGCATACCGCGAGGCTGCCGGTGAGGTGCGCTTCCGCCCCCGCCGCGAAGGCCGCGCCCTCCTCGTGCCGCACGTGGATCCAGTCGATCTCGCCGGAACGCCTGAGCGAATCGGAGATGCCGTTCAGCGAGTCGCCGACGACGCCGTAAATGCGCTTCACGCCCGCGTGCGTCAGGGCGTCGACCAGGTAGTCTGCTGCGGTGGTCATGATGCCTCCCGCCGGGCCGTCCCGAGGGAGGCATCGGCCCCCTTGGGGGGCAGCGAACGTAAGTGAGCGTGGGGGTCGTTCATCCTCTCCCGCCGGGCCGTCCCGAGGGAGGCATCGGCCCCCTTGGGGGGCAGCGAACGTAAGCGAGCGTGGGGGGCGTTCATCCTCTCCCGCCGGGCCGCCCCGAGGGAGGCATCGGCCCCCTTGGGGGGCAGCGAACGTAAGTGAGCGTGGGGGTGATGCATGGTGCGCCTCCTTCTCCCGGTGACGAGGCGCACAGGCACATGTGCCGGCAGCCGCGGGTTGACTGCACCATGGTGTCGCGGCTCGTCCGGGCATGCTTTAGGATTCGCACGGTGACGTGTCGAAATCGTACGCACCGGCGCACCGGTGTCGAAAGAAAATCGCACCCGCCAGGGATACCGTGACGTCCATCCCGTCACGGACGCGCACGTCCGCAATGCGCACGCAATCAAACGGTGTCCACGCTTACCGGCTGCGACGCTGCGCGGCCAGATCGCGACCGATGCGGCGGATCTCGGTCTCGCCCTGGAGAAGCGCGTCTGCGTTCGTATGCACCGAGTAGTACCCAAGCACCAGGGGATAAGGGTGCTTGACAGCGGAGCCGATGACGAACGACGTCGCGTGCTCGGCACGAAGCTCAATCGGTGCCCCGTCGGATTCCTCGAACACCGCAAGCTCGCCTGCCTTGATCGGCTCGGATGCGTTCAGCCGTCCCTGGTCGATCGCAAGCCAAGCAACGTTGTGTCCGGCAGGCGGCACGTACCGCCATGTCTCCCCGGCCTTCAGTTCGACATGGAAGTAGTTGATGCCTTCAGGCGCGCGGATATCGCTCGCCGCGGATCCGTGACGGCCGAGGACGACGCGCACCGGCCCATCCCGCTGAACCTGCGCTGGCGAGATGTACTGGCTTTCCGCAGGCGAATTCTCCAGCGTGGGCGGAAGCGCGACCCAAAGTTGAAAGAGGCGCACGGGGTCGCCCGGCAATACGTTGCCGTCGTGCCAGACACCGTTGCCGGCCTTCATCCATTCGAGGCCGCCGGCTGGAAGCTCGCCATGCTTGCCGGTCGTGTCCGCATAGGAGATCCCGCCGCTCAGCACGGTTGTGAGTGTTGCGATACCCGAGTGCGGGTGGAATCCGAACATCGGCTTGCCGGTCGGCACGACCACGGCGTGATCGAGGAACACAAAAGGCTTGATCAACTCGCCGAGGTCGGCGGGACTCGCCAGACGGGTAATGCCGCCGTGCGCAGTGCCGCCGGTGCGAAAAGCGATCCGGCGCGGCGCCGGCGTTGTCTTTGGAATCGGGGTGAGTACGGCTGTGTCGATGGTCATGGCTCTGCCTCAAGAAAAACTCGAAAAACGCGATACACGTAAGGTAAGAGCTTGCACTCCATCTTAAAAGCCTATATTTTTAGATTCCAAATATCGTTCGGAGCGATGGATATGCTTGACGGCGTGACGCTGGACCAGCTTCGGACCTTCATCGCGGCGGTCGATGAAGGCAGTTTTTCAGCGGCCGGACGCAAGCTTCGCCGCGCGCAATCGGTGGTCAGTCAGACACTCGCGAATCTCGAGGCGCAACTCGAGGTGAAGCTGTTCGATCGCACTGCCCGTTACCCGCAGCTCACCGACGCAGGCAAGAGCCTGCTGCTCGACGCCCGTTCCGTGGCCGACACCATTGATAGCTTCAAGGCACGGGCGCGCGCGATGCGAGAGGGTCTGGAGCCGGAGCTCTCCGTTGCAATGGACGTGATGTATCCCATGGATAGTCTGACGGGCGCGGCGGCCCAATCCCAAAAGGATTATCCGCACACACCGCTGCGGCTCTATGTCGAGGCGCTGGGCGGCGTGATGAAGCTGGTGGTCGACCGGATTTGCAACATTGGTGTGATCGGCACGCTGCCAATCGTGACGGATGAACTCCAGGTCGAATCCTTACGCGAGCTCGAACTGGTTACGGTTGTCAGTCCCGCTCATCCGCTCGCGAATCACCGGGGCCTCGTTTCCTCTGCCGCGATCAGGAAGCAAGTGCAACTCGTACTCAGCGACCGAACCGCATTGTCCGAGGGACGCGAATTCGGCGTGCTGTCCGCCTCGACCTGGAGGCTCGCGGATCTGGGCGCCAAGTATGCTTTTCTGAAGGCCGGCCTGGGCTGGGGCCATATGCCGCTGCACATGGTCAAGGACGATCTCGAAAGCGGCGCGCTGATGAAGATTCGCATTGAAGGCCTGCCGCGCGATGTCGTGATGCCGATGAAGGTTGTTTACCGCAAGGACGCGCCGCCAGGGCCGGCCGCCCGCGCCTTCATTGCACAGTTGGAGAAGTAGGCCGATTTCGGCGCCGTGGCGCGCGCCGCCGGCGCTGTCCGGCGCTGTGATCGAGGTGAGACGATCCGGCCGGTCGGCCGGCCGTCTCAGCGGATCCGCCGTCTTCAGCTCGCGGCCACCGGCGAAACACGCAAAGCTGTCCGACCGGAACGCGCGTCCAGGCTGAATGCGCCGGCGCCGAACCACGTGATTTGCAGAAGGCCACCAGCCATCATCACGTTCTTGAGGAAGTGAATCATCTGGTTCTGATCTGCGAAGTTGTGGTGAAAGAACAGCGCGGTGACCACACAGAACACGGCCATTCCCAACGATACGGCGCGAGTCCTGTAGCCCGACAGCAGCAGCAGGCCGCCGCCCAGCTCGGTCAGCACGGCAAGAATGAATGCGAGGGGCGGCACCGGCAGACCCATGGCCGCAATGTAGCCAACCGTCGCGCCGTACGCCGCGAGTTTGCCCAGCCCGCTCATGACAAACGGTGCCCCAATCAGGATACGACCTAACAGCGGAAGAAATTTGAAACGTTCCATGACGAACTCCTAATGTGAATTGACGCAGGTGGATTAAGAGAAAGGGATTTAGCCGGCGTCCACCATCACCAGCTCGGAATCTTCAAGAGCGGAAATCTGCGCCGCCGCGGCTTGCGTGATCGCCACGCCGTCCAGCGGACCAACGGGCTCGCCATTCACCTCGATGCGTCCCGAGGCCACGACGAGATAGGCACGGCGCGCCGGACTCAACTCGTGTCGAACGCTTTCGCCCGCCTTCAGCATTGCGCCGAACACACGCGCATCGGCGCGAATGGGAAGCGCACCTTCATCGCCTCGGAACCCGCTGGCAAGCACGACGAATCGTCCGGACCGGTCACTTCTGGGAAACGGCCTGGTGTCCCACGCGGGTTCACCGCCGGCTTCGCGAGGCTGCAGCCAGATCTGATAAACCTTCAGCGGCACCTCGCCCTTGTTGAACTCGGCGTGGCGTATGCCTCTGCCTGCGCTCATCACCTGGACATCGCCTGCGTGGATCGTTCCTTCGGATCCCAAAGTGTCTCGATGCCCGAGCAAGCCCTGACGCACATAGGTGATGATTTCCATGTCGCGATGCCCATGCATGGGGAAACCGCTGCCAACCGCAATCTCGTCGTCGTTCCAGACAATCAGGGGACCGAGGGCGGCGTGCGCGGGATTGCCGTCGGCGCTCACCGCGAAATGGTATTTCGCGCGCAGCCAGCCGAGATCTCCCCTGTCCAATGATTCCCAACGCCTGTGTGTGAGCATGTCGTTCTCCGTTTCCCGCCATCGCCAATGCGATGCCTGTCATCCGTGCCAGCCGCCGGATTTGGCGCTGGTGTAGTCGATGAGACGAATGCTATATTTGCAACGAACTCGCGCATAGATCCGCCATTGGAATGCATCATTGCCTTCAATAGAACGATTAGAAGGAATTGAACTCTGCCCATGAACGCAATCACTGACCTCAATGATCTTCGGCTCTTCGCAGAGGTGGTCGAGCGTGGAAGCTACACGGCGGCCGCGCGCAACCTCGGCCTGCAGACCTCGAAACTGAGCCGCCGCGTTCGCGCACTGGAAGAGGAACTTGGCGTTCGCCTGCTCAATCGCACCAGCCGGAGCCTTTCCCTGACGGAAACCGGGCGGCAGTTCCACCAGCATTGCCTCGCGCTAGTGGCGGAAGCGAAGGCGGCGAAGGAGATCGTGGACCGGACGCGATCCAGGCCGCAGGGCACCGTCCGCATTGCTTGCCCGGTGGCCTTGCTGGAGTCCGGCATCTCCACGATCCTCGCGCGATACGTGCAAGACAATCCCGATGTCCAGGTCCTGCTGGATGCAACCAACCGCCGCGTGGATGTCGTCGAGGAAGGCCTGGACTTCGCGATCCGGGTCCGGCTGCCGCCGTTGGAAAACACCGATCTCGCCGTTCGCCAGCTGGGCCTGTCGATCCACATTCTGGTTGCCAGTCCCGAATTGGCGGCGCGCCATCCGGCGCCCAGCTCGATCGACTCCGTAAAGGAATGGCCCACGCTCTCCATGGCCAGCAGCAACGAGCGATTCGTCTGGAATCTGGTCGACGTCGAGGGGCGCGTGACATCGTGGGCGCATCAGCCCCGCATGGCGACCGACGACCTGGCCAGCCTTCGGGTCGCGGCGCTATCCGGCGTCGGCGTGGCCATGCTGCCGCGGGAACTGGTCGAGGCCGATATTCAGGCCGGCCGCCTGCAGCACCTGCTGCCCGGTTTGGCTACCACGCCGGGCCTTGTCCACGCGATCTTCCCCACGCGCCGAGGCATGGTGCCGGCCGTGCGTCACCTGCTCGATGCGCTCGTGGCAGGATTCGAAGGTCTGAACCGACAGCGCTAGCGCGCTCGCCCGCGTCGTCGAGCCTATCCTTCGGGACGGTTCAGCGTGCGCTGTGCGGGCCGGCGTCGGCCCGCAGCTTCTCCGCGAGAAACGCGCCGATGGCATCCAGCGCTTGTGCCGACGCCTTCAGCGTTCCGATGCTGCCGGCGAAGCCATGCGGCATCCCCATCCAGACGTCGAGTCGGGCGTCGGTTCCGGCGGCAATCGCGCGCTCGACATACCGGCGTGAATCATCGAGCAATACTTCGTCGTCTCCGACGTGAATGCGGACGGGAGGCAAGCCGGAAAGCTGCGCGTGGAGCGGCGAAGCCAGCGGAAGTTTCGGGTCGGCGCTACCCAGATAGGCATGCACCAGGTCCGCAACCTGCGGAAGGGTGAAATACGGCTCGGCATCCGCGCGCGTCACATACGTCTCGCCCGAGAGCGTCAGATCGGTAACCGGCGAAAGTGCGGCCACGCCAACCAGAGCCGACTTCGCCGGGATGGCGTCGGCAGAGACGCGTGCGGCGAGTACCAGTGCGAGATTGCCTCCGGCAGAATCGCCCGTGACGGCAATCCGGTGCACGCCCCTTTCTTCAAGCCCACGGTAAGACGCCAGCACGTCGTCGACGGCCGCGGGGAAAAGATGCTCGGGAGCCAGCCGATAGTCCGGAATAAATGCGCTCGCTCCGGCCCTCGCGGCGATATGCCCGACGAGGTGGCGGAATGCTTTGGCCGTTCCCAGGTTGAACCATCCGGCGTGCAGATGGAGAATCGCCTCGCCAGACCGGCGATGCGCGGGATGAACCCAGAGACCCGGAATACCGCCAACCGTGTCGGCTTCGAAGGTCACGTCATCGCGTGGTGGTACACGCTCCATCATGGCGTCGAAAGGCTCGCGCGCTTCGATTCCGCGCATTTTGCCTTTCATGGAACTCGCCATGGCTCGCGTGGCAGCGGTGATCGCCCCATCTTCCGGATCAAGCGGATGGGTTGCGACGAAATCCCCCAACTCACTTTCTGTCGTCGGACGTTGCATGGTCAGCTCTCTCGAATTGGTGGTTGTCATTGGCGCGGGTCGTCGGCCCATGTCGAACGACAGCGTGTTGCCCGGTCAATTCGATGTCCAGAGCGGAGTCTGGAGTCCGGCCAGGCGAGGATTCGCCTGGCCTTCTCATGCGCGCGTCGACGCTGCGAATATTCCCGACGTTCAGCCAAACAGCTTGTTTGCCGTCCTGGCGATCAGTTCGCCCTGGTGGCGAGCGCCGGCGAGCTCGATCGCGCTCGGCTGGCGCTGACCTTGTCCACCGGCGATCGTCGTGGCGCCGTACGGAGCACCGCCGACAATTTCGTCCAGCGTCATCTGCCCCTGGTGGCTGTACGGCAGGCCGACGATGGTCATGCCGAAGTGCAGCAGATTGGTAATGACCGAGAACAGCGTCGTTTCCTGCCCACCGTGCTGGCTCGCGGTCGACGTGAAGGCGCCGCCTACCTTGCCGTTCAGCGCGCCGCTCATCCACAGGCCGCCCGCCTGATCCAGGAATGCCGCCATTTGCGATGAGATGCGCCCGAATCGGGTCGGCGTGCCGACCACAATAGCGTCGTAGTTGGCGAGCTCGGCGACCGTGGCAACCGGCGCCTGCTGGTCGAGCTTGAAGTAGGCGGCCTTGGCCACCTCCTCCGGCGCGGTCTCCGGCACCCGCTTGACGTCGACCGTGGCGCCCGTGGAGCGCGCACCTTCGGCGACGGCGTCCGCCAGCGCTTCGACATGGCCATACGAGGAATAATATAGAACCAGAACTTTCGACATTTCGATCTCCTTTCTATATCTGCTGTGATACCGCTGAGAGAAACGATGTGCGCCCGACTATGCGCACCATGTTGCAGCAAGGACGGAGGCAGTTGAGACGGCGCAGCCGGTCAGGTGCCTGTCTCATCGAATCCGTCTTTTAGCTCGCGCTCTGAGGCGAAATACCCGAGGCTGTCCGCCCGCTGCGCGCGTCCAGACTGAAGGCGCCGGCACCGAAGTAGGCGATTTGCAGAAGACCACCGGCCATCATCACGTTCTTGAGGAAGTGAATCATCTGGTTCTGATCTGCGAAGTTGTGGTGAAAGAACAGCGCGGTAACGACACAGAACACCGCCATCGCCAACGAGACGACGCGAGCCCTGTAGCCCGACAGCAACAGCAGGCCGCCGCCCAGTTCGGTCAGCACGGCAACAATGAACGCGAGCGGCGGCACGGGCAGCCCCATGGCAGCAATATAGCCGACCGTCGCCGTGTACGCTCCGAGCTTGCCCAGCCCGCTCATGACAAACGGCGCCCCAATCACAATGCGGCCCAACAGCGGAAGAAACGTATAACGATCCATGACGAGCTCCCGAAGTGAATTGACGACTCGACGTGCAGGTTACGGTCGAATGGCCTATGCGCATATCTCCGCGGTTGCAATGGATCGTTGTTTTCGGCAGAACGATAAGAATCAATCAAAGCATCTGGATGGAGCAGATCACTCGCTTCAACGATCTTCGACTCGTTCGATGGAGAGGACCCCGACGAGACTGTTCATCTTCTGGAAGGGTGTGCGTCCGGTCCCACAAGCCCATAAAGCGAAACGGCTGAGTCTTGCCCACCGGCACAGATGGGAAGGACTCAGCCGCAAACTGCGCGATTGTCGAAATTCGCGCTTTACACCCAATATTACAGACCGCTTGCCGCGCCCGAACGAGAGGTTCCGTCAGCAGCGCCACCGTAACCTGAAACAGGGGCTTGGGCCGTGGCGTTCTGCGCCGCGACTTTTGCTTCAGCTGCCTGGATGTTCTCCGGGTAGTGAATCCAGTCGTGCGGGTCGTAGCCCGCTTTCTCGAGCTGCGCCAGTTCGGCACGCACCTGCGCACGGCTCACTGGCTGGCTGGACTGTGCGAACGACGCGACGGGTGCTGCAAAAAGGGCAGCAATAAGAACCATCCTGGTGACCGACTTCATGATGACCTACCTCAACGATTGTTGTTAGTTGCGCTACAAAGCAGCTTCGCTGCCATGGCTGAACGCAGTCTAAAGGGTAGCAACCGTCAGGGTAAATACTGGTTTTTCCAACTCTCTGTTTCACATGCATCAACAATCGGGCAACGGCGCCATTCAGCATGCGAGCGCGGATGATGCGGCCTCTCACTGTGAAACGCTCGACCCGGTGTGCGATCCGCGGCACGGTTTATTGCTGGACGCGACCCGGTCTACAGCATCACGTAGCTCTTGATGATGTGGTCGACCAAGGTCGGCAAACGCTGGGCGACACGCCGGGCGTCGCTGTCCGATTTGAAGTTGCTCGTTGCATTTTCCCAAAGCATCATCAATGTATCTGCCAACGCCTCGGCATCCACCGCGTTTGCGGCAACAGCCAGCCGCATCAGGAGCGTTCGAAACTCCCGGGCAAGCTTGATACGCGATAGCCTGACAGGATGCTCCTCGTCGGCGAACTGTACCGCCGGCACGTGAGGTTGCCTGGGCCGACAAGCATCGGAAGCCAGTCCGACGGCGACATCGATAAAGAGTTCAAGCAAGTGTTGGACAGGATCCTCGCCAGATCGATGTCCCGCCTCCCGCCATTGCGCACGCTCCCGATCGCACAGCAAGTCAGCATAGGCTTGCAGAAACGCCTTGCGCGACCCGAAAATCCGATAGATGCGTCTCGTACCGAGCCCCGTTTGATCGGCGAGCCGATCGAGATTCAACGACTCGATAGGCTCGCGATGGAAAAGCGCTGCGGCAACTTCAAGAATGACGTTCCGGAGATCGCCCGTGGCAGCCTGCGCACGCCCGCCGTTCTTTCGACGGACCACGGATCGTGCAACCCGCAACGAGCCGGGTTCACGTTCATCTTGCTGGGCAAGTTCATCCACCATTGCTTTCCACATCGTTCAGCCATCCTTTGTTTGAGCAGCCGAACCGGCTTCAGATACTGGTGCGGCGGTTCTTGCAACAAAGCATATTTGCGAATCACGCGTGGCCGGGCCGGGAAGCGTCGACGCGCAAATCGCGTCGCTCCGGGCTCGCCTCGTCGCATTACTATACGGTTGGAAAATATAATGTCAAGGCTCGTTCAGCGTGCGCAAAGCCGTGCCGGTTAGAGCCGGAATCATGAAGCGGCGCAGGCGTGGCATCCAGTCGGCCTACGACTGGCGTCTCGATGGGTATTCAGCACTACATTCAGGAATGCGACGCTCACCATCGGCTGATGGTGCATTCGTATGGCCGTGCAGCTCCAAGCTGCCTGCCATAAACACGTGCAATCAATCCAGAGAAATTCCGCCCGATATGTATCGCCCGTCACGATAGGTCGAATCTAGATATATAGGCTTCTTTCCGTACGCGCCATCGCTTACCCTTTCGCGAAATCACTCGCCGAAAGGCGGGTTTCTTTCGCCAGTGGCCACCATTGGGGTACATCGGATTGTTCGGCCGTCCGTCCCGTTGCAGGGGTATATCGGCTAGTCCATGAGGAATAGTTCATGCAACACGTCCATGCCGGCAACGCGGCCATTCCGGCCATAGGCTTCGGCACCTACGGAATGACCGGGGACGACATTTATCGAATGATCCCTGAAGCCCTTCGTGCGGGCTTCCGTCATATCGACACTGGGCAAATCTACCGCAACGAGGCGGAAATCGGCGACTGCGTCGCTGCATCCGGCATCCCAAGAAGCGACCTATTTCTGACCACCAAGGTCTGGGTCAGCAACTACTCCGCGAGATACTTCGATGCGTCCGTCAACGAAAGCCTACGCAAGCTCAAGACGGACTACATCGACCTCCTCCTGCTGCACTGGCCAGGGGGATGGCTACGTTGCCCGATCGACTTGGTGTGCAAACCGCTCCGTCGCCCATGCGATGAATACGCAGCGCCGCCGGCTCATGTGTGTCCCAAAGGCCCGACGTCATCAGTCTCAGTGCATGAATGCCCGTTTCAACCGCGAGCGCCCGGGTCGCCGCGCTCAGCTACTGAGAGCCACTGAAAGCCACGAAGAGCCGTCGTATTGAGCGCCGTGAACAATCCCAGACTGCCAGAAGAACTGAACTTATCGGTACGGCCGGCGATTACTTGCGCTTTTGGAGAACCAATCCGCAATCGCCAGTGTGTGACGTATAATTGATTTTTCAAATACGTGCATTCACCTAAACCTTCCGTTTTTGGCCACGATCGTGAACACTCCAAAGCAACCTGAAGAACTGGAAAGAACGGTTCCTTTCCTCATGGCGCGTGCCACCAGCCGAATGGGAAATGCGTTCTCGAAGGCACTTAAACCGTTTGGCCTGAACCTCAGCGAGTGGCGAGTCTGTGCCTCGCTTCTCTATGTTCCGGGCCAGACGTTGTCTGAACTTTCTCTCCATGCATCGTCCGATATTTCGGCTCTCTCGAGAATCATTGATCGTCTCGAGGCGCAGGAGTTGGTGCGGCGTGAAAGGAGCGCGACCGATGGACGGTCGATCAGGGTCGTCCTGACGGACAAGGGAGAGGCTCTGGCACTGCGCATCGTGCCTGTCGCAAAGCGCCACGAGTCGGTGGTTCTCTCGGGCTTCGCCGCGGGCGACGTCAAGGTATTGCGCACCATGCTGCTCAGATTGTTCGAGAACGCAGGCGCGCTTGACGATCTGCCTTGACCTCGCTCGAACCATAATTTTCTTCGCTGTGCCGGCGGAGCCGCTGCTCCGCTCGACAGATGCCGCGCGCGTACTCGTCGAACTGGCCAAGGCACGTGTGCAGTTGACTCGCCCACTAAACTTTGCAAACGTAAAAAATAACGTATAAGATGAGTTCAGGTGGCGGAGGGATTGCACCCTCCCGATGCTAAAGAATTGTTCATAGGAGACGACGGCCATGCCGAAGCGCAAAATCGACACGCACCAACATTTTCTGCCGAAACTCTACGTGGACGCAGTCGGACTGGACTTGCTGAATGCGGCGATGCCGGGCGGCGTGGCCCCCACCTGGTCCGTCGAGGCAGCCATCGCGATGATGGACGAAAACAGCATCGACGAGGGAATCCTGTCTATCTCCTCCGGCCCCACCCTTCCGGATGCCGCTACGTTGCTGAGAAAATGCAACGACCACGCAGCAGACCTCCGATCCCGGCATCCCGGACGGTTTGGTTCTTTTGCGAGCTTGCCGCTGCCAGACGTCGATGCAGCGCTGAAGGAAGTCAGCTATTGTCTGGATGTGTTGAAGGTTGACGGTTTCATCGCCTTTACGAACTACAACGGACTATATCTGGGCGACGAGCATTTCACGCCGCTGTGGGAAGAATTGAACCGGCGTGGGACCGTGGTTTTCGTTCACCCCAACCAGCCGCCTCACGATGTACCGCCGGTCGCCCCGGCATCCGTTCTCGAGTATCCATTCGAGACGACACGTACTGCCACCAGCCTGATCATTTCAGGTGCGATGAACCGCTTCAGGAATATCCGGTTTATCCTTTCGCATGCCGGGGGGACGCTGCCGTTTCTCGTACCTCGCCTCGCCCTGTCGATTTCCATGATGCCCGAGGTAGCCGAGCGCGTGGGTGACACGCTGGCGGCAGTCAGAGCCTTCTACTTCGACACAGCCCTGTCCGCCGGCAATTCACCGCTCAGTGCGCTGGCGCAAGTGGCGGACCCCGATCACATTCTCTTCGGGACGGACTTCCCGTTCGCGCCGACACGCGCAATCCGCCAATTCGGCAGCGTGCTCGACGACATCCGGATCCCCGGCATCGAGTTGGATAAGGTGTACGGGGACAATGCTGCCCGGTTGCTTGCACGCTAACCTAACAGTACCGGTCATAAGGAGTTCGAGGAAAGACCATGCGCAATATCGACGAAGACACCATCACGCAAGCGGTGCTTGCGGCAATGGCCGGCTGTAGCAACGACAGGCTGCACACTGTGATGACCAGCCTTGTCCAGCATTTGCATTCTTTCGCAAGAGACGTGAAGTTGACCGAGAGCGAATGGCTATACGCAATCAACTTCCTCACCGAGGTTGGCCACATCACCGACGAAAAGCGCCAGGAGTTCGTTCTCCTGTCCGACACGCTCGGTTTGTCGATGCTGGTTACGACGCAGAACAACCGCAAGCCGGTCGAATGCACGGAAGCAACCGTTCTGGGGCCCTTCTTTGTTGCGGGTGCCCCCGAGTACAGGAATGGTGAAGATATCTCCAACGGTGCAGCGGGCCTCCCCTGCTTTGTTTCCGGCCGCGTTCGCGGTCTTTCGGGAGAGCCTGTAGCCGGAGCGGCGATCGAAGTCTGGCAATCCGATGAAGACGGGTATTACGACGTGCAGTACGGAGACCCTCAAGATACAAACGTGGAGTATCAAGCTCGCGGTCGTTTGCGGACGCTGCCGGACGGACTCTTTCATTTCCGCTCGATTCTCGCCGAGGCCTATCCTATTCCGCACGACGGACCGGTGGGTCGAATGCTCGATGCGCTCGGACGCCATCCGTGGCGCCCGGCCCACCTGCACTTCTGGATCACGGCGCCAGGGTATGAGCCGTTGATTACACACGTGTTCCGGAACGGGGACAAGTATCTCGACTCGGACGCCGTATTCGGCGTGCGCTCAACGTTGATCGTCGACTGGATCGAACACTCGCCGGGTGTCGCGCCGGACGGCACGGCGATGGACACCCCGTTTTATACGCTCGACTACGACTTCGTTCTCAACCCTTCAGAGCATGGGTGATGAACGGGCACATCGATACGCAGCGCGTGCCGGCGAACGGGCGCGCTGAAGAAGGAACCCGCTATGTCAACCTATGAATTTGTCTATAACGGGCGCGGTACGCGTGTCGTCTTTGGGTGCGGCTCACGCACCCAGATCGAACGTGAATTGGACACGCTGCACGTACGCCGCGCTTTGGTTCTGTGTAGTCAGGAGCAGCGCACATTGGGTGTATCGGTTGCCGACCAGTTAGGTGTGCGCGCAGCGGGGGTCTTTGATCGCGCCGCCATGCACGTGCCCGTTGAGCTGGTCGCGGAAGTACGCAAGATTGCCGCAGCGCTGGAAGCCGACTGCCTCATCGCCGTGGGCGGCGGCTCCGCAATCGGCCTCGCGAAGGGTCTTGCCCTCGAGACGAGCCTGCCCATTCTCGCCGTGCCGACCACCTACGCCGGCAGTGAAATGACGCCCATCTTCGGGTTGACCGAATCGGGCCTGAAACGGACGGGCACCGATCTGCGCGTCTTACCCAAAACGGTTGTCTACGACCCGGACCTGACCCTGACTTTGCCGGTCGGCATGTCCGTGACGAGCGGCATCAACGCAATCGCACACGCGGCAGAGGGTTTGTATTCGCGCGATGCCAATCCTCTGACCAGCCTGATGGCTGAAGAGGGCATCACGGCGCTCGCGCGCAGCCTGCCGCGGATCGTCGCGCAGCCGAACGACCCATCCGCACGCGCCGATGCGCTTTATGGCGCCTGGCTTTGCGGTGCCGTGCTCGGAAGCGTCGGCATGGCGTTGCATCATAAGCTCTGCCATACGCTCGGCGGCAGTTTCAATCTGCCGCACGCCCCCACCCATACGATCGTGCTGCCACACGCCCTCGCGTACAACGCCGGCGCCGTGCCGGATGCGATGAAACGGATTGCGCGGGCGCTCGGACGCGACAACGCAGCCCAAGGGCTATACGAACTCGCGCGCGCAAACGGTGCGCCCGTCGCACTGAAGGAGATCGGCATGCGCGAGGAACAACTCGACGAGGCCGCCGACATTGCATGCAACAACGCGTACTGGAATCCTCGTCCGCTAGAACGCGGAGCAATTCGCGCGTTGCTGCAGCGGGCATTTGACGGCAGCCCACCCAGTGATGGGGCATAGAGCGAATTTCTCCAGGACCCAATGATCGAGGCACCCCATCTTCATTTCAACGTGTCGCAGCGTATTCGCACATGACGTCGCCTACACTTCCTGATCCAAGAAATGTCCGGGTGCGTCGCCCGGTGGAACTGAAGCGTACCGAACAGCAGCGCGCGCAGGAAACGCGTTCGGCCATTCTACATTCGGCTCTTACTGAATTTTCAGCAAAGGGTTTCGAGGTAGCAAGTATTCGTAGCATCGCCGATCGAATCGGGATGCAGCATCCGCTCGTTACCTACCACTTTCGTTCCAAGGAGATTCTGTGGCAGGCGGTAGCCGAATATGTATTCGAACGTGTCCGGCAAGAACGCGATACCAGCCTGCTTAGCTTCGGTCCGGCTAGCGCGGTCGATCGGCTCAAGCTGGCATATAGAGCGCTATTTCGCTTTACTGTGGCGTTTCCCGAGTTTCACCGCTTCATCCTTCAGGAATCGCTAGGTTCCAGCTCGCGGCTGCAATGGCTCGCAGATACTTTCCTTAAACCGCTAATCGGCTGGTTGCTGCCGCAAATCCGCGCGGCCCAGAATGAACACGCGCTGCCCAATGTCGAGCCTATTGTTTTCCACTATATGTTGATTAGTCTGACGTCGACCCTCTCGGGCTTCGGTCCGGAATTTTCGGCGACCAGCGATCTATCGCCGTCCGATCCGGCGCTGGCCGAAGAGTACTGGCGCACCGTAGAGCAGCTCGTGTTTGGCGCATCGGCATCACACCAGGAGCGCTCCACGTAAACGAGGCCGCAAGTTCAGGCGCCCTTCCAGCCAGCATGGCGCTCGATCACGCTTCAAGACATGCGGCAGGCGTCGCGATGCGCAACGCGGTATTGCTCCACCCGCCGCGCGAAACAGCCGATCTCAGTTGACGCAACGACATCAGTTGGGTGCCTTGCGCGCCGTCAGTGCCTTGCCCGCGCGCGCGCCATTTTCCCGGCCCATCTGCTGACTGACCCAATCGCCAATCGAAACGATGGCGTCGAGATCAATTCCCGTTTCAATTCCGAGGCCGTCCAGAAGATAGAGCAGATCTTCGGTAGCCACATTGCCGGTGGCGCCTTTGGCATAGGGGCAACCTCCCAGTCCGCCAACCGACGCGTGGAAGATCGACATCCCGACCTGAAGGGCGCCGAAGATATTTGCCAACGCCTGCCCATAGGTGTCGTGAAAGTGGCCGGCGAGAGACGCCAACGGAAACTCCCTGGAAGCAGCCTGAACAACGCGCTGAACCTGGTGCGCCGTGCCCACCCCGATCGTGTCGGCAATGTCGATCTCGTCACACCCCAGATCGCGAAAGCGCCTGACCATGTCGACCACAGCATCGACACTCACCGGCCCCTGGTACGGACATCCGAAGGAGCATGAAATGCTGGCGCGCAAGCGCAATCCCGCTGCTTTCGCCATCCGCGCGACGGGGGCAAAGCGTTCGAGAGATTCCGCGACGGAACAATTGATGTTGCGAATGGAAAAGGCTTCGCTCGCGGCGCCGAATATGACGACCTCGTCGACCTTGTTTTCGATCGCCGCCTCAAGTCCTCTCATGTTGGGTGTCAGCGCGGCATACGAAACCGCTGCCTGGCGATCTATCCCGGCCATGACAGCCGCGCCGTCGGCCATTTGCGGAATCCATCTTGGCGACACGAAGGATGCAGCTTCGATTCGCCGTACGCCGGCGCCGACGAGCCGGTTGACCAGTTCGATCTTGATGCCGGTCGATATGAACTTGCTTTCCGCCTGCAGACCGTCTCTAGGCCCGACCTCGACTATGTGCACGCGCTTTGGAAGACCGCTATCCATGCCCGTCCTCCAACGTTCCTGCTGATCCATTTTTTACTCCATTTCGCGGCAAGGGCAGACGCTCGCGACCCGGGTCACGTTTGCGACACGCCAGAAACAGCTCCATCAAGCGTGAGAGGACATGCCAACGGCGAACAAGACTAACGGTGCTCGAATTGTGTACGTGCCTCGCTGTCGACGTGTAATCGCACGAGTCCGAGCGAGACACCCGTCTTCGGCATTTACCTCGAGAGCACCTGCCCCAATACCCGGCGAAGTTCTGTTGCCGGATCTTTCGGCAGCGTGAGGCTACGCCACGCCACATGATGATCGGGACGGGTCAATACGCAACCACTGTCGCCGATTTCGCGCACGCGGGCCCAGTCGCCCGTGTGGTCCGCATAGGACTGCCGCGGACCAATCACGTGTACGTCGATCTTCAACCCCAGCTCCTCGCCGACTCTCGATGCCGCCTCGACCCATGCTTCGCCGCCAAGGCCGGTGAACAGTGCGAATCGTCCATGTCCGGCGAGGTCAAGCGTGGAATGTTGCCGTCCACGTGCGTCGAAAACCCAGGCATGCGGCAGACGTGCGCCGGGCCATGTCGTCGCCTGGTAATACAGCTCACGGTCACGCGTGAACGCCGGTTCGGCTTGCCCGTCGGTCACCGCAGCACTCGACTGATAACGTTGATTCATCTCCACGCCCTGGGCGTCCAGTTCATATCGCTTGAACGCCAACGCTTCCCGAATTTCGTCCCGCTGTTTTTCGGCAGCCGTGGTGTTCCCGCTTCGAGCATGCATGTTCGCCTGCAAGACTTCCCCGTCGTTCGATTTGTCGATGCCAAGCGCACTGTAGAGCGGGGCAAATTCGGCAATCGACTGGTTCGCGCGGGTGACGACCTGCCTGGCGATCGGCGCACGCTCGGCGGAATAGCTATCCAGAAGCGCTTCGCCGGCCTGCCCGTTGATGACTGCCGCGAGCTTCCACGCGAGGTTGAACGCGTCCTGAATCGACGTGTTGGAGCCCAATCCACCGGACGGCGGGTGCCGATGGGTCGCATCGCCCATGCAGAACACTCTCCCCGCCTGCATGCGGGTCGCGTACATGTTGTTCACTGTCCAGGTGTTCGCGCCCAGCAGTTCGATCTCGAGATCCGGCTTGCCCACGAGTTGCCGGGCGATCGTGGTGGCCTTTGCCTCGTCCACAACCGGCGCAGGCTCGTTGATGTCATAGCCCCAAACAATCAACCACTCGTGCCAAGGCCGAACCATCCGGATCAGACCCATTCCGATACCGCCCACTTCCGCACCCGGTTGCATGATTGGGTACAACACTGCCGGGCGGTGCGCAACGAATTCGGACAAGTCCGCGCGGAACCAGATGTTCATCGATCCCCGCACACCCATCTGCCCTTCGAAAGGCAGACCCGCGTCTCTTGCGACCTTGGAGTTCCCTCCGTCCGCGCCGATAAGGTACTTTGATCTGACCGTAAACTCTTCCCCCGACAACCGGTCGCGGCAGCGCGTCACAACACCTTCATCAGTCTGCGTATGACTTAGATATTCCGTGCTCATCCGCGCTTCGGTCCCTCGTGCGCATGCGGTCTTGAAGAGCAGCGGTTCCATGAACGTCTGCGGCAAATCGTTCATCTTTGTCGGACTCGACAATTGACGTTCCGCTCTTGACAGCGGATGCAGCCCCCAACTGGGTACCCTGCCGATTTCCTCACCGGTCAGGCTTTCGCAAAAAACCGTGCCGCCCATCAGATCCTGATCGGTCGCGTGCAGGTATGCCTCCTGCTCCACCTGCTGGCCGAGGTCGCGCAGAACCTCCATGGTGCGCAGGTTTGTGATGTGCGCCCGAGGCGTGTTGGCCAGCCAGCGATACTGGTTGATGACCATGTTGTCGATGCCGTACGTCGAAAGCAGCGCTGCGCTGGCGGAGCCGGCTGGCCCCGTCCCGACAATGAGTACGTCCGTGGTTATTTCATACATTCGACACCTCCAATTCTCTTGCTTTTGCAATTCGCCATATCCTTTCGATTCGGATGCCTAATTCATGGCGAGATTACGAGTCTCTGTTTTTACGATCCTGCCCGGTTTTTACTAACCTGTCAGGCGGTCTTGTGCTCGGTCAGATTAAGGTAGCGGATCATCTCTTCACGCATGGCGAACTTCTGTACTTTTCCCGTCACGGTCATCGGCAATTCGTTAACGAAGCGAATATATTTCGGCACCTTATAGTGTGCGATCTGCCCTCGGCAGAAGTCCCTGATGTCCTCCTCAGTCGAACCTTCGCCTTTTCGAAGCACGATCCAGGCGCACAACTCCTCGCCGTTCTTTTCGTCCGGCACGCCAAACACCTGCACATTCTGTATTTTTGGATGCCTGAAGAGGTACTCCTCCACTTCGCGAGGATAGATGTTCTCTCCCCCTCGAATCACCATGTCCTTCAACCTTCCGACAATATTGCAATAGCCATCGGCATCGATCGTTGCGAGATCGCCTGTATGCATCCATCCGTCAACGATGCTTTCGCGCGTTTTTGTCTCGTCTTCCCAGTACCCCAGCATGACCGAGTACCCTCTTGTACAGAGTTCTCCCGTCTCGCCGGTGGATACGGTATTGCCGTCGAAATCGACGACCTTGACCTCGAGATGCGGTTGAATCCGCCCGACCGTCGTCGTGCGTTTGTCGAGCGGATCCGTGGTTGCGCTTTGAAACGACACCGGGCTGGTCTCGGTCATTCCATACGCAATGGTGACCTCTCGCATATGCATGTTGGTCACGACCTGATTCATCGTCTCGACCGGACAGGGCGAACCCGCCATGATGCCGGTCCGCAGACTGCTCAGATCAAACGACGAAAAGTCCGGATGCCCCAGTTCGGCGATAAACATGGTCGGCACCCCATGAAGTGCGGTGCAATGCTCCTCCGAGACGGCCGCGAGGGTCGCACCGGCGTCGAATCCTTCGCCTGGGAAAACCATCTGGGCGCCAACCGACACGCATGCAAGCACCCCGAGCACCATGCCGAAGCAGTGGTACAGCGGGACGGGGATACAGAGCGAGTCGGCTTCGGACAGCTTCATCGCCATGGCGACAAAACGCGCGTTGTTGACGATGTTTCGGTGCGTCAGCGTTGCGCCCTTCGGGCTGCCGGTAGTGCCGCTCGTGAACTGGATATTGATCGGATCCTGCGAAGCCAGTGTTCGCTCGACGGCGTCGACTACCTCATGCCCTGTGTCTCTAAGCATCCCCTCCCCGCGCTGCATGACCGCGTGGAACGACATGACGCCCGATATGCTCCAATCGCCCACGGAGATCACCGTACGAAGGTCCGGCAGACGTTCGGCGCTCAATTCGCCCGCCTGCTGTAACGCAAGTTCAGGCGCGATGTCGAGCAGCATAGAAATGTAATTCGACGTTTTGAAGCTCTCGGCCGTGACCAGCGCCTTGCACTTCACTTTCCGCAGCGCGTACTCGAGTTCCGCCACACGATAAGCCGGGTTGATGTTGACCAGCACGGCACCGACGCGCGCTGTCGCGAACTGCGTAAGCAGCCATTCGAATCGGTTGGGAGACCAGATGCCAACGCGATCCCCCTTTTCTATTCCCAACGACAGAAGACCCGCGGCGAGTCGATCGACATGCTCGTCAAATTCCCTCCATGTCCACCGTACAAGCTGCTCCCGGAATACCACAGCTCGCCGATCAGGAAATCTGCTGGCTGTTTCCCTTAGAAACTGGCCGACTGTAGACTCGCTCAACGGAACATCCGTCGCACCCCGTACGTAAGCAACGCCATTGGCAGGCGTATCGAGCGTAGGGGAACCGGGTAAAGTGTGCATGAAGCCATCCTCCATCGTTACTGCGTGTTTTCGCCACACAATCCGTAGAACAGGCTTATGTCGCGATAGCAATGCCGCCGGCCTCTGTCGAAGGCCTTACATCGAAAACGCCCAGGTCGTGCCAAACGCGGCTAATCAGACCGTGCCTGTCTGCGCCATGAGCGTCATGGCTATTTCCCGTAAAAAACCATCTCGCCCGGCTCCTGGTCGAGATCGAACGCCTCGGCCGTGTTGACGAAACCACGCGTGGCGTCTTCTGTGTTGTACAAGTCCATGCAAACATCCAGCATCGTGGCGTCCGCAGCCGGGACGCCACCGCTCGACCACACCTTGAGCAGCGTGCGGGTAGCTGCGTACGAGAGCGTAGGACCGTCGGCGAGCCGTGCAATCAGCTCGGCGGCGACGCGTTGGAGCGCATCGGGTTCTGCCACGTGCGTCGCGATTCCGAGGTCTCGGGCCACGCTACCGGGAATCGGTTCACCCAGCATGGCGAAACGGGATGCGTTGCTGCGCCCCACTCGCTCCGCCAGCCGCTGCAGTGCGCCTGCAATGGGAAGCATCGCCGTGGTGACCTCGACGCATCGGAACACTGCGTCGGTTGCCGCCACAATGAAGTCACAGTTCAACGCGAGTTCAAAGCCGCCGCCAAACGCGAGGCCCTGCACCACTGCTACCGTCGGAACGCGAAGCGCTTCGATCGCGCGATACGACGTGTTGATTTCCGCGACGAATGTGCGAAACCAGTTCAGGTCCTTATCCGGCCATTCGCGAACCTCTCCACCGAGACTGAAGTTGGGCCCCTCAGCCCGAATGACCAGTACCCGGATGTCGCTCTGGCTTGCTTCGTGAACCGCCTCCCGGAGACACTCTGCAAAACGCGCATCGAGCCGGTTGTAGGGCGGATTCGCCAGAACGATATGCCCAACCTTTCCGTCGCGCTCAAAACGTATGCTTTCCATCGTCTAACCTCGCTATTCAGTCAAATTCACCAGGCGTGCGTGACGCTCGTGAACGTTTCATCACTCAGGACTTCTGTTGATTGAGCGGAATGATCGGCAAAAGCAGATGTGACGGGCGATCCGCATCCCGGTAGATCTTGTGAGTGACCGTATTGCTGCTGGTTACGTGGTACGGGATGTACTCGACGTCGGTCATCGCGCCCGTTCCCGTGGGCGCGTCCATGCTGCAGATCTCGATGCAGATCCGATGGCCGGCCTTGAACTGGTTTGCCGTTGCGAGCACCTGAATTTCATACTTGACGATCTCGCCAGGCGTGACCGGCGCGATCGACTCTTTAGTCAGTTTGTAGAACGGTTCCGCAGGCGTGGAGCGGTCGGGATCCGTTGCGCGGTATGACGCTTTCAACCAGCCGCGGGTCAGTTCACGCTCAGGCAGCGTCTCTGGAACCGCCCGTTCGCCGACGCGAGCAGTCACGACCGATACGTCCGGGCCCACGTCCTTGAGTACGACAATCCAGTTCGTGTCTGTCTGGTCGATCTCTGCGTAGAGCGTCAGCGAAATGGGACCCGCCACCAGCACGTCCTGCGCGAGCGGCTCCGTCATGTAGCGCAGGCGCTCGACTTTGGATGTCTTCTTGAGCGGCATTTGCGTGAAGACATCAGGCTCGCGGTGTGCGTCGCCGACCTCCGCCGAAGGTCGAGGGGCGTCCGTGGACAGTTGCTCCCAGCCTGAAAGGTAGTATTTCGCCCACTGAGTCTCAGGCAAGGGCCAGTCACTGCCTGTTCGCCATTCGTTGGCGCCCATGACCCAGTAACGGACCGGCGGTTCGTCCATGATGCCGGTATCGATGCCCTTCAGCCAATAGTCGTACCAGCGGATAACTTCGTCGTGGTACTGATGAAATGGCCGCTCCAGATGCGCAGGGCCTGTAAAGATCAGCTTGCGCGGCTGTTTGACATTGCTGAAGTAATGCTGCGCGCCAAGCCAGTGCAGTTTGTACGTGTACGCATAAGCGCCGGAACCCGTATAGAACGGCACCTTGATCGACCGGAAGGTCTCCTCGGCACGCTGAACGGTACCCTCCGGCTCCCACGGGTTTGTCATGATGTGATACATCACCCACGTGCGCTGCCCCTTCTGCGTCAGGATGTTGTACAGGTTGATGTACATCTTGTAGTCGGGATTGCGCATGGCTGCGCGCCAGAGTTCTTCTTGCTCATCAGGTAACGTACCCGGCACGCCACGCGACTCATGCACCGTGCTGAAAACGTCGAGCAGATACGGGAACGTGTGAATGACGCCACCCGGATTGAAGTCCCGAAACCCGAACATCCCGCCGTATGCGCTACAGGCGTCGTACGGAAAGATTGCCTTGAGCGCGGGGTGTCCCTGCGCCGCCGCCCGCCATTGCTCACCGGCAAAACCCGAGATCCCCACCATGCCGACCTTGCCGTCGGACCACGGCTGCTGCGTGATCCATTCGATCATGTCGTAGTGGTCGGTATTCTCCTCGCCATAGTGGCCTTCCGACTTGGCGGAGCCGCGCGGTTGCGCAATAACGTGCACGTAGCCATTGGCGATGAAGCGGCGCGTGTCCCCTGCTTCTATCGGCCCGAACCAGAGCGGCGCATGCGCGGGCTGTGGGGGCAAGACATCTGCAATATCAGGACCCTGGAGGTCCTTGTTGTGCAGAGCTGAAGCGTACAGCACGGGATACTTGCCCTCCGCATCGGGCCGATAGACGTCTACCGCAAGACGGGTACCGTCCCGCATCGTTACGACGATGTCGCGTTCTTCAATCATGTCTCCTCCTTCGTTAGCCTGTTCGGCGTCAACAGACAGCCGTCTCAAGGCCGAAAATGTGTTCTACCCACCGACACGCGCTTCACGTTCGCACTGCGAAAGCCACACGATCAGGCAGATTTCGTAATTCACTATACTTCACGTCCGTAAAGTATTCAAGGCGAACGGCATAGCGAAAATAAAATTTCGAATCCCAAATGAGTTGCTGACCCGGAGCAGCTACGTGCCCATGACCTCGGGCACCAGCGCGATATCGTCACTGCGGGGTGCTGTCCGGTAGCGGTGGATCACCTGCCGGCCCCGCATTGATGTCCGCTCCGTATTCGCTCGGCGTTCGCCGTTGTGCAGAGAGCACCCGGGCCATGACGATCATGCATACGCACGCCACCAGGAGCGGTATCGACAACAGCACGCATGTGAACAGATAGGGAAAGCCCGATATGACGATCAGACCAATCAACGACGAACCGATGATTGACCCCAGCCGTCCGATTGCGACGTTCCAGCCACCGCCGGACGCGCGAAGCGCAGTTGGATAGAAAATGCCTGGAATGGTGTTGACACAGATCAGCGGTCCTCCAACAGCGATGCCGGACAAGAAGACCACACCCGCGTGCCACTGCGAGGTTTCGGAGATGCCCAACGCTATGACGAGCAGCGAGCCTGCGCCGAACGCCACGGAAACGACCGAGGCCACGTTGTAGCGACGAACAAGGATAGCGAAAAGAACCGCGCCGCCGAGCGCGCCGAACTGGAACATTGACGATACTTGCGACGCGTCGTGCATCGATAGTCCCGCCTGTTTCAGATGAGTCGGCATCCAGCTTCCGACAAGAAAGAACACCAGATAACCCGCGAACTCCGCAAGCCATGTCAACATCGTGCCGAGCCGGTATGTCCCGCTCAGCAGCGCCCTGCTTCCACTTATCGATTCGCGCGTTTCCGCGATGAATAAATGCACGCCGGTGAAGTCCAACGACGGAAACACCTTGCCAAGAATTCGTTGCGCCTCGTCATTGGATCTTTGGCTCGACACGATGTAGAGCGGCGACTCCGGTACTTGCCATGCGAATAAGGCAACCACCCCAAGCGGCAAAAGACCACTCAGTACCAGCATGCCTCGCCACCCCAGTGTCCCGATAGCAAGGGACGTCACCAACCCGGCGGCTGCCGCACCGAAAAGAAATCCACAGTAAGTCGATGCGAGCATCGCTGAGCGTGAACGGTCGGGGCTATATTCGGCGACAATCGCCGACGTGGCGGGCATTGCTGCTCCGATGCCGAGACCGGTGATGAAACGCAAGGCAACCAGCTGAAATATCGACTGTGCTTCGCTCGACATCACACCCGCGATTCCAAACCAGGCGATTGCCACGATGCTCACTGCTCGGCGGCCGACACGGTCAGCCAGCGTTCCCCCAACGATCGATCCAATCAGCAAGCCGGTCAGTCCGAAGGCCACCAGAGGCGAGAGAGCAGCGCTCGATAGCTGCCAATGCTGGCTGATGGCCGGCGCGATAAAACTGATCACGATCGTGTCGAAACCTTCGATCGCTGTCGCCGCGAAGCAGATGAGGAACACAGTCCATTGCTTTCGACCCATCGGCATATCGTTGAAAATCTTGCGCACATCCCGCTGGGCATAGCCTACGCTGTTCATCGCATTGTCCTTGATGATCGGCCACCTGGTTTCGGTGTCGATCTGGTTTCACTTGTCTCTCGGCCGAATTCACATCGCGTGTCCGTCAAAACCGGTGACGGATGCCGATTCGCAACAGGCCCTGGGTTTGTCCACTCGACGGTGAAGGAATCAACGTGATCTGCGCCTGAGTGGCCGAGCCCGCCGCCTTCAGCAGTTCGGCCGCAAAGTAAACGTCCGTCCGCTTCGAGAGGAAATAGTTGGTGTAGAGATCGATCGCCCGATAGATCGGGTTCGCGGATTTCGCATCCACCTTGCCGTGCGTGTAGATGTACGCCGCACCTGCGAACCAGAATGGCGTAATGAAGTAACCGACGTTTGCCTCGTAGTTGTCGAACCTCACGTCGCTGCCAAGAAAGCCTTTCTTGAAGCGTGTCGACGTGTACTCGAATGCCACTGAAGCGCTGCCGATCTTGTACGACGCACCAGCCCCTGCGATGGATTGACTCTCCGCGTTCTGCACGTATGGGGCGTAAATGATGTTTCGCGGCGTGACGCTATCGAACGCGGCAGCGTACGGATTCTTGATGACCGTATAGGCAGCCGCGACATACAGTGGGAAACCGATCCCTGTGTAGCTGATCCCCACCGACGTCACGCTGTTCGTGGAGAATTGTCCGGGCTGCCCACCAAAGCTATAGAGCCCACCGAATGTGAATCCGCCTATTTTCGGACTGGCGTATTTAACCGAGTTGTTGATTCGTATGCTCCCTCCAGCGTTGTCAACGTCACCGGCATGCGCGAAATAGACTGCCCAGTTCAACCCGGCAGCAACGGTGGAAAGCATCTCAGCGACTTCCTCGTACTGACGGCCAACCGTGAAAGTCCCATACGGACTTGAAACACCAACGTAAGCCTGCCGCCCGAACAGACGCCCATTGTTCGAGAGATTTCCGCTAGAGGGATCGAAGCCGTTTTCCAGCGTGAAAACCGCTTTGAAACCGCCACCCAGATCTTCGGCACCGCGCAGTCCCCATCTGGACAGCGATCCACCTCCGCTCTGAACCAGCCAGGCAGAATGTCCGTTTTGATTGCCTGTATAGGTCAAGCCTTCATCCAGCAGACCGTACAGTGTCACGGAACTTTGGGCATGCACCGCGGCAGGCATGACACAGAAAAGCGCCGCGGCCCAGGACAATCTCTTCATCTCCAGTCTCCTTTGTCATTTTGAATGAGCGACCCACTGACACATCAGAGTTGCTGAAAGAAGGATAGATCTAAATTTTCCGATCGTATAGTTTAATTTGAATAGGAGTATCCCCAGGTATGCTTCGCCTGACGAATGAGGGGGATGGGTACCTGACACCATGCAAGGACCCTGAGGGGAATTGAATCGGACTGCCCATCAGATCGGGAATCGATGGTGACGTCGCGTAGCAGCGAATCTACGGGGATGCCAGGTGGCAAAGGAGATGCGGATGTCGTGCAGTGACGAACATGCAACTGATCTTACGTTTACGAGGCACGTAGCGCCTTTTAATGCCTCGCCATCCCGCACTGGCTTGCACACAGGATCGAGCGTTCGACCGGCTTAGGCGTCATGCCGCTGTCCGGCCCGGCCCGGCTCGACCCAGCAAACCGGCGTCAAGATAAACGCGTCATCAGTTCAGAACTTTTTGCAGACCTTTCCTGAGACCAGATTTTCGTCTTCAGGTCGATGCGCTTCTGGGCGAATCAGAGCCTGCGATGAATTGCGCGACTCGCTCGGAAAACGCCTTCGTCGACGCGCATCGCAGGAACGCACGCTTTTCCTCTTCAAGATGGCGCTCAAGCTTATCTTCGGCCGCCATGCCAACCAGCGATTTCATTTCTTTGACCGCTGCCGCGGGTACATCCATGACTTTTCGCGCGAGCGCCAGACTGGCCTCCTGCAAGGAAGCAGGTTCGGCGATGCTCTGGACGAGTCCCAGCTGTCTGGCCTCGTCTGCACTCAACGAGTCCCGCGTCAACAGGATCTCCAATGCCCTCGCCGCCCCCAGTCGACGCGCCAGATGAAAAGACAGCCCCCCATCGCTGGATGTTCCCAGCTTGGCGTAGCCGACGACAAAGCGGGCAGCACGCGACGCGACCACCAGGTCGCACGCCATTGCCAGCGAAAAGCCCGCACCGGCTGCCGCCCCCTGAACGCTGGCGATCACAGGTAGCGGCAAGCGCCGCATCGCCACAATCGTGGCGTGCAGTGCGTCAATTAGCGATTCGAGGCTGGAATCGGAACGCTGCAGTCCATCGGAAATCTGCCGAAGGTCGCCGCCGGCCGAAAATATTCGGCCTGTGGCCTGAAGGATCACGGCGCGATGCTTCGACGATCCCTCAAGCTCGCGGAGGACGTCCAGCAATTCGTCGCAGAACGCCTTGTCGATCGAGTTCGCGCGCGCTTCGTTCACCATCGTAACGACGGCGATGTCCTCGGTTGAGGTCAGCGTGATTTTGCTTTCCATCTGTCCTTGATCCGTGAATTAAATCGGTAGTCGGATTCGGCTCTGTTGTCAGCCGGGCGAGCACCTGGACCAACCCAGTCGTCTTTATTATACTTTACGACATGTCAATTTAAAAGGAAACTGGATGGCAAGAGACCATGGATCGGCTGGGCACGCGGCATGTGCGAAGCGATTTTTATCTGACGATTGGGAACGCCTTTGGCCTGGCGATTTCGCCGAACCGGCATTGCCTCACGGCCGTCAACCATGAGCATCCCGACTAAGACAATCCAGTTTTCCAGCAACGATCGTCTGCAAGCGGTCTGAGACGCATCGACGCTATACGGACGGCATGCCTCGCCTCGCTCGAAGTTGTCGGCGCATGAGGCAGGCAGTCGTCGAATAGTGTGTTACTGTGCCGGCCAAAATGACTGTGCTCGACGGCGTCAGCAACGCTCAGGATCCGGCGGCGAGTGTGTGATACCTTTGGTGAGCCTGCCTTCGCCGACAACCGCGGACCCTACTTCGCCTGCACGGTGTTGCGCTGTCGGAAGGCGGAAAGCACCGGAGCACAGAAGCAACGCAATAACGCAATTCCCAATCGAGAAACCACATGGCGGACAGCACAGCTTCCAAGAACGTTGGCAACAAAAGCAGGCCAACCGAACTCAGACGTGCAGAGCAGCAGCGGGCGCAGGAAACCCGCTCCGCGATCCTGAACGCGGCACTTGCCGAATTCGCCACGAAAGGCTTTGAGGCAGCGAGTATTCGCAGCATCGCGGATCGCATCGGATTGCAACATCCGCTTATCACCTACCACTACCGATCCAAGGACGACCTCTGGCAGGCGGTAGCGGAGTTCGTGTTCGAACGCATCCGCCACGAATGGGACGCCTATTTGACCGATACGCCCCCCGCCATGGCCGCGGACCGGGTAAAACTCGTGTATCGCGCCTTGTTTCGGTTCACGGTCGATTTTCCCCAGTTTCATCGCTTCATGCTTCAAGAGTTCCTCGTGTACAGCCCGCGCTTGCAATGGCTCGCCGACACCGTACTCAAGCCATTGATCAGCTGGCTGATTCCACAGATCCGCGCGGCGCAGGATGAAAACACCTTGCCCAAGGTCGAGCCGATCCTCTTGCACTATCTGATGATCAGCCTGACGTCGACTCTCTCTGGATTCGGCCCGGAAATGCTGGCGACCAGCAATGTTTCCGCGTCCGACCCGGCCGTCGTCGATGCGTATTGGCAGATGGTCGAGACACTCGTCTTTGGCAAACAACCGGAGACGCAAGCTGCGGACAAGGCCGAATCGCGTTCGGGCAAGTCCGGCAGCCGGCCCCGCGCGTCGGCACGCGTGAAGAGCAGTTGAGGCATGAACGTCCGCAACTGATCCAGCATCACTCCGTCAGGCATGCATCTACTAGAACGATAGGTTTCATCTGAAAATATAGGCTATCCGGATTGCAGGTCGAAGCCTATCTTGCGGATTTCCGGCAAACGCATCGTCTGCCACTTCGGAGATCATTTTCATGAAACTGCTACACGTAGATTCCAGCATCCTCGGACAAGGTTCCGTCAGTCGCGATCTGTCAGCGGAGGTCGTCGCGACCTTCCGGACCCGCCATCCCGACCTCGCACTCACTCGCCTCGACCTTGCCGCCACACCGATCGGCCATCTGACGGCAGCTCACCTCGCGGCCGCGCAAGGCGCTCCGGTCGACGAAGCATTGAAGGCCGACGTAGCTATCGGCCAGCTCGCGCTCGAGGAGTTCCTCGCCGCCGACATCGTGGTCATCGGCTCGCCGATGTACAACCTGGGCGTGCCTTCTCAACTGAAAGCCTGGATCGACCGTATCTCCGTTGCCGGGAAGACGTTCCGCTACGGAGAGCACGGCCCGGTCGGACTGTGCGGCGGCAAGAAGCTGGTCATCGCCTCGTCGCGCGGCGGCGTTTACAGCGAAGGCTCGCCCGCTGCCTTCTTCGATCATCAGGAAACCTATCTGAAGGCGGCCTTCGGCTTCCTGGGCATCACGGATATCACCTTCATTCGCGCGGAAGGTGTGGCGATGGGCGAAGAGGCACGCAGTGGCGCCATCGCCTCAGCGAAGAAAGAGACCGCCGCGCTCGCTGCGTGAACTAGCGGCGCCCGTGCTGGAAACGGCTGCATCCTCTCCGTGCTCCATCGCTGCAAGCTTGCGCTCGGGGCAAAGCTGGTCGTGGCCGGAATTGCGGGTATAGCACAGCGTTTGAGAATCCGGCCAGTCGAGTAAAGACGGGGCGTCCGGCAATCGGTACGAGTTAGCCATCAAGATCGGCGTTCGGATCGCGCCCGTCGTGGCGTCAGCAACGTTCCCGGCATGCACCGCCTGACTGGCGAAAGCGAGGCTTGCCGGTTCGTCCTTAGCGGGCCGCTGCCGAATGCTCCGGGTTGCCATATACCGCCTTCCTGATGCACACGACCTTCGGTTGAGTCATCTCCTCGTATGCAAATCTGACGCCTTCGCGGCCGAGGCTTCCGTACTTGAATCCGCCGAACGGCATGGCGTCGAATCGGTAGTCCGACGAGTCGTTGATCATGACCCCGCCAGCCTCCAGCTGGTTGGCCGCCTTGAGCGCGGCATGCAGATCATTGGTGAAGATGCCGGCATGCAGACTGTATTCAGGACTGTTGGCGAGCGAAAGCGCCTCATCCAGTGTCTCGATCCGCTGAAGAACGACCACCGGGCTGAATACTTCCTGCTTCCACAGGTCGCATTCGAAGCTGACATCCTCGAGGACCGTCGGCGTGTAAAGCGAACCGTCCTGCGTATTGCCGCACAACGGTCTGGCTCCCTGACTGATCGCGGCATCGACCACGCGCTTCGTCCGGACGGCAGACTGAGCCGTGATCATTGGCCCAACGTCCGTGTCAGGCAGCGCGGGATTGCCCGTCTTGAGCGCTCTGGTGCGGGCAACGAAGCGCTCCCTGAACGCGTCATAGATCGACGACTGGATCAGAATGCGTTGCGTGCCGATACAGTTCTGGCCCGCAGCCCAGTACGCACCCGACACGCACGAATCAACCGCGTCCTCGAGGTGGCAGTCGCCCAGAACGATGACGGGTGCGTTACCGCCCAGATCCATCGCAAGCTTTTTGAGGCCTGCGGACCGGGCTATTTTCTCTCCGGTCGCGAATCCCCCCGTAAAGGAAACCATTCTGACGTCACGGGATGAGACGAGTGCTTCGCCGAGCGCCGCGCCCCCCGTCGCGACGGACACGACGTTCGGCGGCATGCCGGCCGCCACCAGATATCCAACGAGCTTGATGGCCGATAGCGGCGTGAGTTCCGACGGCTTGAGAACGACGGCATTGCCGCCGGCAATCGCCGGTCCGAGCTTGTGCGCAACCAGGTTGAGCGGATCGTTGTACGGCGTGATGGCAACGATGATGCCGAGAGGCTCCCGTGTGAACCACCCCTGCCGGTTCTCCGAACCGCCATACGCGTCGAACGGCACGACTTCGCCGGCGTTTCGACGCGCCTCGTCGGCGGATAGCTTGAGCGTGTTCACGCAGCGCAGCACTTCCTTCCTGGCCTGCTTGATCGTCTTACCCGCTTCCGCGACGATGAGACTGGCAAACGCGTCCTTATCGCGCTCCACGAGCGAGGCGCAAGTCTCGAGGACGCGAGACCGCTCGTATCGGGACAGGTTACGGCAAACGCGCGCGCCATCCCTGGCGGTCTGGATCAGCACCTGTGCGCCTTCCGGCGGAATGTTCACGACCGTGCCGACTTCGACGCCGTCGAAGGGATTGGTGACCGGGATAAAGCCGGGCGATGAGTCCAGGGTGAATGGGGGGAATGCGGAATTCATTTCGAAGCGCCTGCGTCCTTTCTTTCGAATGCGGAAAATGTCAGAAACCGACGCGCAACCGTTTCAGCGCGTCTCGCGGCCAGTCCCTGTCTAAAGCGTGAGCGAGCCCTCCACCGAGGTGACACAAGAACCGCCCACGCGAACATGTCCGTTCGCATCGACGCTGACCTTCACCTGTCCATCCCGACCGACGCACCGCCCCTGAGCCGCCACGTAGTCTGTTCCGCCGGGCGGCAACAGGCCGCGCCGCCACTGGAAGACAGCCACGCTGCCGTTGCCGCTTCCGCAGACGGGGTCCTCCTCCACGCCACAGGACGGCGCGAAGGTACGCACTTCGATTGCCGCGTCGCCTCCCGGCTCGCGCGTGCCGAATGCAGTCACGCCCGTGACGCCCAGGCGGCGCTCGAGCTCCGCCAACCTCACGAAATCCGGCCGCAGATCGAGTACGGCGGCGGCATCGCTCAGCTGCACCACAATCCAGATGGCGCCAACATTCACGATGCCTGGCGCAGTCCTGAGGCCTACTTTGCACCCGAGGATGCGCTCCAGTTCAGCCATATCCGCCGCGAGCAGCGGCTCCAGCTTCGCAGGCGGCAGACTGAAGGCAAGCTGGCGCTCCGCGCTCCGTTCCTCGATCGCCAATTCGACGAGCCCGATGCCGCATTGCTGAATCAATCGGCCGCTCTCGCGAGGTGTGACGCGCCCGGCTTCCAGAACCGCGTGAGCACTGCCAAGCGTCGGATGTCCGGCGAAGGGGAGTTCACTGCGCGGCGTGAAAATCCTCAAACGATAGTCGGCCCCGGCTGTCGTGGTCGGAAGGACAAATGTCGTTTCCGAAAGATTGGTCCAGCTCGCGACCGCTTGCATCGCCTCGGTGGTCAGCCCTTCCGCGTCCATGACCACAGCCACCGGATTGCCCAGAAGCGGCCGGGATGTGAAGACGTCGACTACTTTATAGGATCGCTTCATGTTCGCCTCGTCTGACTTGCGTGGACATCTGTGCACCCTTCAGATGCAAATGGAACACGTGCATCGTAGCGCGTGCAGCTCAACCATAACAATCTGCAACGGCTGGATTGGACGACCGTGAAGATTGATGTCAAGCCTATGCGGCCTCCCGCATCATTCCGTTCAGGCTGCGCTCACGCTGTCGAGCTCAGTCTGCGTGAGACCGTACCTGGCCATGCGCGCACGGTGATCCGCCGAACCGAGGTACTTGCGAAGCTGCGCGTTCACCGCCTGCAGAAGGTCGGCATTGCTCTTGCTGAACGAGAAGGCGCCAACAGGTGCGCAGCCTTCCTTGCTCATTGCGTGCGCAACCACCTCCAGTTCCGGATTGGCATTGGCGATGACACGGCTTCCAACCGCCGTGCTCGCATAGGCGTCGATCTTTCCCGCAAGCAGCGCGTCGATCGCGTCGGGCTGGCTCCTGAACGCCACGACCTGGCTCTCGTTCACGCCGGCCGCCTTGGCGGAGTCGAGCTGAACCGTCCCGGCGACGATCCCAAGTCTCGCGTCGTTCCGTGCGGCGACACTCCCGTAGCTCGTCAGCGCTTTCGGATTGCCATGACGCAGCAGAAATCCGTCGCCCAGCGCCCAGACCGGCACGCTGAACGCAACGCGCTCGGCTCGCTCAGCTGTCACGAAGATCGGTACGTTCATGTCCCAGCGGCCTTCCTGCACGCCGGGCAGAAGTTCTTCGAACGAGGTCAAATGGTGTTCGATGGAGGACACACCGATCGCCCGAAGTACCACCTCCGCCAGTTCGATGTCAGCGCCCGTTACCGAACGATCTTCAGCCGTCCAGTAAAAGGGCGGCTCCTCGAGATAGGCGATTCTTACTTTCATAGCTTTGCTCCACATGTCCAGCAGTTAAGGTTCCGGTCGCCTGCCGTGGGGCGTGGCGATTCATCCGTTTATCGATAACACCGTTTGCATCACGCATGGCATTGCATGACCGACAGCCATCGCAGACGGGCCGCTCGTCGCCGGGCGGACCAAACCGGACAAGTTCCATCGTCAAGTTTCCCGGCTATTCCGACGCATCATGCCGTAGCGGCGCTCATGGCCCTTGAAAGAGCCGACAGTGCGGGGCCGAAGCGCTCAGGCGGCAGATAGCCAAAGCCCAACCGGAATACACGGTTGCTTTCGCCAAACCACGTGCCGGACGCCAGCTGCAAGTCATGATCTGGCAGCAGACCCCAGAAGCGCGAGACAGCCGTTTCGTCGAATGCGTCCGAGCGCAGGCGCACGCAGCACAACGCGCCGGCGTCAGGGCGAAGCCACTCGACACGCTCGTGCTCGCTCTCGCACCAAAGCGCCAGCTCCCGAAGCGCACCGGCGAGCAAGCGGCGCCGCGATGCGAGCACACCTTCCCTGTTGCGCAGCAGCACGGTGGCGAGCGTCTCGTCAAGCACCGATCCTGAGATCACGGTGTTCATTTTGGCAATCGCCAGGCGCTCCCGAAGATCCGCGTCCGCCACCGTGAGCCAACCGGTACGCAAGCCCGGCGCGCCGAGCGCCTTCGATACCGACGCGCCGGTAACGATGCGTGAGTCGAGTCCCGCGAAACTCTCGACCACTGCATTGTCGCCATAGGTGGCCTCACGATAGGTCTCGTCGATGAAAAGCATCGCGTCCGGAGACCGTTTTTCCATCATGGCAAGAAGCTTTTCGATGTCGGCACGAGACGTCTGGATGCCACCTGGATTTTGTGGCGAAGCGATACTGACCAGCTTCGTTTTCGCCGACAGACTCGCGTCGATCTGGTCCAGGTCCAGTCGATAGCCATTCTCGAACGAGAGCTTGATCTCACGCACGGTAACGCCGGCGCCGAGAAGGGAATCACGACTCGGCGGAAAGCATGGTGTCGCGAGAATAGCCTCGTCGCCGGAGCGGCAGACTTCGAAAGCGAGAAGAAAGAGGCCGAGCGCGGTGCCTTGTGTCGTGATGATCTGCTCGGCTGGAACGTTGCAGCCCTCGGCAATCGCCTCGCGAAGCGCGAGCGAACCGGCGGATGTGCCGTAGCCGAGCTTCAGATTGCGGATAGGCTCGGAACCGGCCAGATTCAGGAGTTCGCCGACCGTCAGGTCCTGCGACGTGCTCTCCGCGAGGTTGAACGGCCGATTCACGTTGAGCAGTGAAATGATCTCGTTGCGAGGGAATCGACCGCGCCACGCCGGAGGGGTCGATTCGCTCAGGCCGGGCCGTTGTCTTTCATCGAAATTCTGTTGAAAACCCTTCATGCTTTTGCCTTGCATTTGCTGTGAATGATTCGTCGGACGATCCCTTGCGAGCGGCCGTTCGGCCGCTCCAGCACAGCGTTGACAGATGTCGCCGCCGTGCGAGGAGACTGGCTTCGGTACGGCATCCGAACGCCTTCGACCGCGATCGCAACGCATGCATCGTAGCGCCGACCGGTGAACCATAACAGTCACAGTTTTGGGCGAAATGGACCATCACAATTTCCCTTGGCGAGACGGCGCGCCGCGTCGATAATCGTGGATTACTCCGTTATGAACGCTTCCATGGACACGCCCACTCCGTATCGTTACGAGCAGTTGGCCGAGCTCATCGTCGGCATGATCGACAACGGCGCGCTCGCACAGGGCATGCGTCTGCCATCCGTGCGCGCCGTCAGCCAGCAGCACCGCATCAGCATCTCCACGGCGCTCCAGGCGTATCGCCTGCTCGAAGATCGCGGCATCCTCGTCGCGCGGCCGCAGTCGGGCTTTTACGTCGCGGCGAGGCGCCGCGGCGCACTCGCGTTGCCGTCGGCCTCGCGGCCGCGGGCAAAAGCGTCGACCGTGTCGATCAGCGGAGCCGTCGTGGCGCTGCTCGAGCACGCATCGAATTCGGCGCTCGTGCCGCTCGGCTGCGCCGTGCCCGACGCCGAGCTGCTGCAATCGAAGCGGCTCGACCTCGCGCTCGCGCGTGCCGCACGTCAACACGGCACGCGCTACAACGTCTATTGCGCGCCGCAGGGCGACCCGCGCCTGCGCCGCGAAATCGCGAAGCGGGCGATGCGCTTCGGGCACGCGCTATCGCCCGACGACGTGCTCGTCACGAGCGGATGCACCGAGGCGCTGACGCTCGCGCTTACCGCTGTCGCCAAACGGGGCGATTCGATTGCGATCGAATCGCCCACCTACTTTGGTCTCCTGCATACGCTGGAAGTGCTTGGCCTGAAGGCATTCGAGCTGCCGACCGACCCGACACGCGGCATCGATGTCGGCGCGCTCGCCCGCTTGCTCGACACGGAACCGGTGGCCGCGTGCGTGCTGTCGTCGAATTTCAACAATCCGCTAGGCTGCGCGATGGCCGAAGCCGACAAGCGGGCGCTCCTTGCGCTGCTCGCGCGGCATGCCGTGCCGCTGATCGAAGACGACGTCTACGGCGACATTCACTTCAGTCGCGAGCGGCCAAAGCCGTTCATCGCGCTCGACGGCGGCACCAATACGATCTACTGCAGCTCGTTCTCGAAAAGCCTTGCGCCCGGGTATCGGGTCGGCTGGATGGTCGCGGGCGCCTACGCGCAGCAGGTAATGGAACGCAAGCTGGCGTTCAGCCTCTGCAGTCCTGTCCTGCCTCAGGTCGCGATCGCGGACTTTCTGGAAAGCGGCGCCTACGATGCACATTTGCGCGGCATCCGGCGCATCTTCGAAGAAAACCTCGGGCATATGACGCGCACGATCGAAGCCAGCTTCCCGGCCGATACGAAAGTCAGCCGGCCCGCAGGCGGGTTCATGCTCTGGCTGGAACTGCCAAGGCGCTTTGACTCGCGCGAGCTCTTCGACGAAGCGCTCGAACAAGGCATCTGCTTCGCGCCCGGCGACGTCTTCTCCGCAAGCCGGCGCTTTCGCAATTGCCTCAGGCTGAGCGCCGGACATGCCTGGAACGACCACATCGAAGACGGCGTCCGCCGACTGGGGCGGCTTGCGCAGGCGCTGCTCGCACCGGCATGAAGCGCAGCTGGCCTACGGCGTCGATCTCCGCTGGGAAGAGCCTTGGTATCCGAAATGGCGGGCTGCCCCCATTACGCCGTTACGCAAACCGTCCGTAAAACAACACTCACAATTTTAGAAACGCGTCTGGATCGTGCGAAAGCCAGTGCGTGGCTGCGCCCGGAATCGGAAACACGGTGCCTTGCTTCCCGCGCTACACGCAGTTGCACGCCGCATGCAGCAGCTCGACATCTTGTGCAGCATTCCTTAGCGAAGTGCAGCTGCCACCGCCTCGTCGATCTGCAGCGCAAAGCGCGCTTCAACATCGGGCACCGTGTAGCCAACTGACAGTTCCAGATACGCGTCGCCTAGCACCAACTGAACGAATGTTGCTGCCCGCAATGCCGCAGTCGATTCGTCAAATCGCTTTCGCAGAATTTTTGCGGCGAAGGCACGCACGCCCTTTGCACCATTTTCGTAAAACACCTGACCGAGCTCCGGAAGACGTTCCGCCTCAGCAACAATGGCCCGGTAAAGCCGCAAATAATCCGGTGCGATAAGGATTTGTGCCAACACCCATCCCAACTCGCGCAACTCGACTTCGGGCGATTCGTCGGATTGCTCGTCCTGCGCGCCGGCAAGAAGTCCGCCCACCTGCGCGCACATCGAACTCACCAGGCCAACGAAAAGCGCCTCCTTCGACTTGAAGTGGCGGTAGACCGTCTGTTTGCCGACGCCGGCGGCCGCGGCGACATCGTCCATCGTTGCCAGGCCGAAGCCCTGGCTTAAAAAGACGCTTTTCGCGCCGTCGAGGATGGCGGACCGCTTACGGCGTTGCAGCGGGCTCAGGTCGGGGAGAGAGGACGTGTTCATGTCAGATAAATAACAGATCGCCGAGTAGTTGACAAGACTGGTCAGTCTCGTTTAGATTGGTCAAAACGAGACTGATTGGTCTCGTTTGTGTGACCATTCAACTTCGCAGGCAATCATTGGAGAACGCTTTGAAACTGTTCATTACAGGTGGGACCGGCTTCATCGGGCAAGCGGTCGCGCGCAAGGCAATCAGCCTCGGCCATCAGGTGACGGCGCTGGTGCGCAAGGACAGCTCGGCGGCCGCCGGCGCGCTGGCACGTCTCGGTGTGACACTGCATGCTGGCGACCTGCGCGAGCCACAGTCTTTCGCTGCAACTGCCGGTGCCGCTGATGGCGTGGTGCACACCGCTTCGACCAACGATGCTTCCGCCGCTGCTGCTGACGAGGCCGCGGTTGTAGCGATGCTTTCGCATTTGCATCCGGGCGCGGCGTTTGTCTATACGTCGGGCACCTGGGTCTACGGCAATACGGAGGGGGCGCCCGTGACTGAAGCATCGGCGCTGAACCCGACACCACTCATCGCATGGCGGCCCGCCGTGGAGCAAAAGGTGCTGGCGCTAGCAGAACGCCGCTCGATTGCCGCAGTGATCCTCAGGCCGGCGATGGTGCATGGTTACGGCGGCGGCGTCTTCGGCATGCTTGCCGGCATGGCCCGTCAGACCGGCAGCGTGAGGGTCGTCGGCGATGGTCGCAACCACTGGCCCGCCGTTCACGTCGACGATCTTGCCACGGCCTACCTGAGCGCGGTGGAGCGGGCGGCAAGCGGGGACGGTCGAGTCGCGGGACAGATCTTCAACGTGGTCGCGGAAGATGCCGTGGCCGTCGCCGAAATGGGTGAAGCGATTCGGACCTCGGTCGGCGCCGATCGCGTCGAATTCTGGCCGCTCGACGATGCTCGAAAATCGCTTGGGCCATTTGCCGACGCACTGGCGCTCGACCAGGCGGTAAGCGGTCAGCATGCCCGGAAAGTTCTTGCGTGGGAACCCGACGGCCCCGGCCTGATTGCGGACCTCTCCATCCAGAAGCACTTTCAGCAAGGCTAAGGAGCATGAGCATGGCGTGGAATAGTGCATCTTTCGAATCGATTCTCGCGACGATCGTAGCGGTTCTGTTCGCGGTTGCCGGGGTGGTCAATCTCTCGGGACGCGGCGCGGTGAAGCGCGACTTCGCGCGCTGGGGTTACCCGGCATGGTTTCATTTGCTCTGCGGCGCTCTTGAGCTGTTGTGCTCGGCACTTCTTTTTGGACAACAAACCAGAGTCCTGGGCCTAACGCTGGCCGGTGCGATTCTGGTCGCCGTGCTCTTCACGTTGCTACGAAACCGGGAGTCGTTTGGGCATCTCGCCCCGGCGCTGTTCTTCTCGGCGCTCGTTGTGGCTACGGTGGCGCTCCGCGCTTGAAGCTCGCTCGCCAACAGGCGAGTGAGCCCGGGACGCTGGAGGTCGCACCGATACGCACCGAGTCGAGAACAAGAACGACCGCCCGCATGGCACTGCCCCCGGTCCGGTCACTGAACGATTCGATAGATGGTCGGCGGCGTCGCCTGGCCTGTCTCGGAAAGCGTGTATGCGTGCTGCACCATGGCCGCCGCATGCGCTGCTTTCCCGGCACTGCCCGCATGCACGAAGCCGAGTGGCTGCCCGACGTCCACGCGTTGTCCGAGTGGCACGAGTTCCGAGAGGCCGACTGCGTAGTCGATCGAGTCTTCCGCCCGTACCCTGCCCCCACCCAACCCCACGACTGCCATGCCGAGCGCGCGGCAGTCGATCCGCTCTACGCGTCCCGCCACCGGTGCGACAACCGGAATCCTGATCTGGGCCTTGGTCAGATAGCGCGCGGGCGCGTCGATCAGGTCCACGGGTCCGCCCAGGGCCGCCACCATTTTCGCGAAGCGTTCCACCGCCGCACCGGAGTCGAGCACCGCCTGCAACCTGACTCGCGCCTGCGTGTCGTCGGCAGCGATGCCGCTGCTGACCAGCATCTGGGCGGCGAGCGCCATCGTGACCTCGTGCAGACGATCCGGACGCGACTTGCCGGTCAAGTAATCGATCGCGCAAGCAACTTCCAGCGCATTGCCCGCGCACGGCGCAAGCGACTGGTTCATGTCGGTCAGCAACGCCGTGGTCTTCATGCCGGCGCCGTTGCCGACGTCGACGATGCTCCTCGCGAGTTCGAGCGATTTTTCGGGAGTCGGCATGAACGCGCCCGAACCCACCTTGACGTCCATCACCAGACCTCCAAGCCCGGCCGCAAGTTTCTTCGACAGAATCGACGCTGTGATCATCGCCACGGACTCGACCGTCGCGGTGATGTCGCGGATCGCATAGACGCGCTTGTCCGCAGGCGCGAGTTGCTCAGTCTGGCCGATGATCGCGACGCCGACATCGCGTACCACGCGCTGGAATTCGTCTGTGCCGGGCGTGACGTTGTAGCCCGGGATCGAATTCAGCTTGTCGAGTGTCCCGCCCGTGTGTCCAAGCCCGCGTCCCGAAATCATCGGCACGTAAGCTCCACATGCGGCAATCATCGGACCGAGCAGCAACGAGGTCAGATCGCCGACGCCGCCGGTCGAGTGTTTGTCGACTACCGGCCCGTTTAGTTGCTGCGCAGACCAGTCGAGCACCTGCCCCGAGTCGCGTTGCGCAAGCGTGATCGCGACGCATTCGTCGACGCTCAGGTCGTTGAAATACACCGCCATCGCAAATGCGGACACCTGCCCTTCTGTGACGCTGCCATCCACCACGCCGCGAACGAACGCTGCAATTTCGTCCCGATCGAGCGGCTGCCGGTCGCGTTTCTTGCGGATAAATTCCTGCGGCAGAAACATGATGACTCTCTCAATACAAGTTGGACTGCACCCCACCGCCAACATGACCCAGCGTGGCAAGCAGGTTGCCGAGCAGACCGGACGCGCCGAAGCGAAACGTGGCGGGCGTCGCCCAGCCGGGCCGCAGCAGCCTCTCTGCAAGCGTCAGGTAGGCCGCGGCCTCGTCGGCCCGGCGCACGCCCCCAGCGGCCTTGAAACCGACCGTGCGACCCGCCTCGCCAATCACGTCCAGCATGATCGCGGCCGCCCCCAGCGTGGCGTTCACCGGCACCTTGCCGGTCGACGTCTTGATGAAATCCGCGCCGGCTTCGATCGCAATCTCGCTTGCCAGGCGAATCAGGCCGGCCTGCCGGAGCTCGCCTGTTTCGAGAATCACTTTCAGGCATTTGCCGCCTGCCGCGGCGCGGCTATGGGCCACCAGTTCGCGGCCAACGAGCGCATCGCCTGCAAGCAGCGCACGATAGGGAAACACCACGTCCACCTCGTCCGCGCCGAGCCTGACCGCCTCGGCGGTTTCCCGCGCCGCCTCGTCGGGTGACAACGCCCCAGACGGAAAATTCGCGACGGTGGCGACAGGCAGCGACAGGCCTTTGCCGGTCAGCGCGGTGCGTGCCGTTTCGATGAAGCGGGGATACACACAGATGGCGGCCGGCGTGCCGACCGGCGTGTCGGCCGATGCAACCAGCGCTTCGATCGATATGTCCGTGTCGTCATCGTTCAACGACGTAAGGTCGATCAGATGCAACGCCTTCAGCGCCGTCTCGGCGAGCTGGTTGCGGCTAAGGTGAACTGCCACGGGTTGACTCATTCAGGGCCGCCCCGATCAATGCAGGGAGAAGAAAAGGCCGGCAATCGCCGCGCTCATCAGGTTCGACAGCGTGCTGGCCGTCAGCGCACGCAGACCATGGCGCGCCACCTCAGAGCGGCGCTCGGGAGCCACAGCGCTGAATCCGCCCGCCAGAATCGCGATCGACGAAAAATTCGCGAAACCGCACAGCGCAAACGAGACGATCGCAATCGTCTTGGGATCGAGAACCTGCAGTCCCGCCGCGGCGACCTGCGCGGTATCCTTCAGGTACGGCGACAGGTCCCCGTAGGCGACGAACTCGTTGAGAATCAGCTTCTCGCCGATGAAGTTGCCGGCCAGCGACGCATCGTGCCACGGCACCCCGATCAGCCAGGCCAGCGGCGCAAACAAACCGCCCAGCAAGCCCTGCAGCGTGACGTTCGCAAAGCCGAACAATGCGGCAATGCTGCCCACGGCCGTATTGACGAGCGCAATGAGACCGATGAAGGCAATCAGCATCGCACCGACGTTGATGGCGATCTTCAGTCCGATGCTCGCCCCCGAAGCCGCTGCCTCGATGACATTGGCGGAACCCTTCTCGTCGAAATCCAGCCCGTCGATATTCATCTGGCCCGGCTCGACAGTCGGATACAGCAGCTTGCCAAACAGCAGGCCGCCCGGCACGGCCATGAACGATGCGGCCAGCAGGTACTCCATTTTCACGCCAAGGCCGGCGTAGGCAGCGAGCACGGACCCGGCTACCGAAGCCATCCCGCTCGACATCACGGCAAAGATCTCCGCGCTGGTCATCTGCCGCACGAACGGCTTCACGAGCGCCGGCATTTCGCTTTGACCGAGAAAGATGGTTGCGACTGCCGAGCACGCCTCGATGCGGCTCACGCCCAGCGTCTTTTCCAGCGCTATACCGACGATGGTGACGATCCACTTCATGACCCCGACGTAATAAAGCACCGCGATCAGCGCGGTCACGAAGATGATCATAGGCAGCACACGCAGGCCGAACACAAAGCCGCCCGCACCGAAGAGCTCGAACATCTTGCTGTCGACCAGCCCGCCAAAAATAAACGACACGCCATGGTTGCCCATTTCGAGCACACGGTTGACAGCGCTTGCAACAACCGCGAGCGCGCTACGTCCGAACGGGACGAACAGCACGAGCGCGCCGATCGCCAACTGTGTCGCAAGCGCGGCAAAAAGCGTCCGCGGCCGTACCGCGCCACGATTGTTCGATAGCAAATAGGCGATCAACAACAGTATCAACATGCCGCAGAAGCTGCGCACGATATCCACGTAGTTCCCCTTGAAAGTTAGGGAAAAGAAAGCGCCCCGGATTGGGGCGGCCGGCACGACCGGAGACAGACATCTGCCTCACCGGTCGTCAGATCAGCACGCTGCGCTCAATTGGCCGGTACACCGTCTTTCCAATGCTTCCAGTCCTTGACGATCGCGGCCACAAGCGGCGAGCCGGTCAGATAGAGGTTGTTCAGCGCTGGAACAAAGCCACCCTGATTCTGGTAATCGAGCAGGTTGTCGACGTTCGAGACGCCTTGTGGCGGACGATCGAAGTCCGAACCGGCGCGCAGCACCGCTACGCGCTGCGTATTTGCCAGACCAGCCGCCTCCGCACGCTTGATGACCTCGAAGGTCGCGTTGTCTTCCTGCTGCGTCGTGCAGTAAACGCCCTTGCCGTCGGTCAGGAGCCTAGTCCAGTCGCGGGCGCGCTGCCCCAAGGCATTCCCCGAGAACCACGTATCGCCCGCCAGGGTGTCGCACTGGATGACGCCCGGACGCTGATTGGCCGGCGCGCTCTGATACTTCGCGCGATAGGCTGCGGCCTCCGGACTGTCGGTCAGCGTCACGTCGCGCGACAGGCCGTAGGCTTTTTGCAGCAGCGCCTCGTTCAGCTGGAACACTTCGGTGCGGTAGTCCAGCGGCGGCTTTTCGTTTTCGCTCTTCGTGTTGATGCCGAGATAGCCGGACTTCCATCCAGCCGGAATCTCACGCGCATCCAGTTCCCACTGGATGCCGAAATCCACCAGATAACGTGCCCAGGCGGCCGAGCCGAGCGTACCCTGCGCCGGATCGATACCGGCGATGCCCGATACCAGGAAGTACGTCTTGCGCAAATCGAATTTTTTCGAATACACGAGCGCAGACACCGAGGCCGCCGCGTTCGTATGACCCATGCCGGTCGTCAGAACGCACACACTGTCGTGGTTGCACTGGACATCGGGATAGTCCGCGGACAGGCCGGGTACCTTGATATGTTCCATCGGGCCCAGGTGGTCCAGCCACACTTTGCCTTCCGGCCCGAACATACTGATGATGAGGACCTTCACAGGCCGGGGGTGTTGCGCGGCGTCACTCGCAGCATGAGCGCCGGTCACCAGCGAAGCTGCAAGTCCCAGTCCGGCAAGTGCCTGCAGTATTTTTTTCTTGAGCATGAAATCTGTGTTCCTGATCGTTTGTGAGGTTTGGTTTGCGCCGTTCCGTCAGAACTGGTAGCCGACGCTTGCGTAGTAGCCCCAACCGGTCGAACGGTTCGCAAACGGGCCTTCGCCAAAGTTGAGGTCTCCACCACCCCATTGGCCACCGTTGTGGAAGTACCGGGCTGCGGTCCAGAAACGCCAATGCGTAAACGAGTAGATCAGGACGTTGGTCGCGACGAAGGCCGTATCGGTCCGGCTACTGCCGCCCGTCTCCTCGCGCAACTTCGAACCGAAGTCGTAGTTGAAGAACCCAACGTAGGTCAGATTGCCGCCATGGAACGTGCCAAGCGGATAGATGTACTTCATCTGGGCGCGATAGCCGTCCCACGAGTCTTCGTTCGCCGCGCCGTAGTTTTCCCATTGACGCCGTACGTAAAAATTGGCGGACAGCATCAATGGCGTGTGCGTGTCGATATCCGTGCCGATGCCGCTGTACAGTGTGTTCTGGCGGCCACCGATGTTGTAGCCCTGGTCGTAGATCCAGTCGAACGCCAGATACCATTCCTTGAATGGGCCAAATCCAAGATGCTTGCCGACGAGGTTGTCGATCGACACGCGCGGTTCCTGCTCGCTGAAGAGAGGCGATCCTCGATCCCACACGCCGGAGTCATGCGTGCTGCCCACGCCGAAGACCTTCGGCGCGTCCACGTAGCCATACAGGTCGAACGGGCCTTTCCGGCCGAAGTATTCGTACTCCAGGTACACGTCGTTAGTCTTATACGGACCGAACCTGATGTCTTTCGAGCCAATCACGCCCAAACTCTGGTGAAACCAGCTCGACACATAAGGAGAAGCGGCCGTTTGCGGTGTCGGATTAGTCACGACAGCGCCGCTTTCCGCGAGCGTCGCGTCAGTGGACCCGTCGGCCCAGGCCGCTTGTGTTGCCAACTGGCTGACCGACATCACTATCCCGATCCAGGTCACGAGCGCGCCACGGCGCCTTGCGCCGGTCATCCATTTCTTTCCGTTTATTTCTTTCGGATGCCTAATGTTAATCATCGGATCGAATCCTTACTATCGTTAATATTTTCGATGAGCCACTGCTGTGTGAGTCTCTCCAAACCGTCGCAGGAGCACCACTAAATTGCCGACTGCATGTTTTGCGTGCGCCGATGCCCTAATGTTGACCAGTTAGTCAGCTTTAAACGCCAATACACATGCAGGCCGCGAGTAAACGCAGGAACCGTGCCAAAACTGTCTAATCGGTCAGGATTGGTGCAGACGAGGAAACCGGGAGGCGCCAATGGGGATGGGGTATCGATGCCGGTCATTCGACCGTTCGTCATCGCTGCGCTTGTATCCGATACGCTCGAATTGACGCTCACGGCCGCAGCAGAAGGTCATGGGATTGCAATCGGCGATCCACGCATGGCGCGGGAACGACTCAATGCAGGTTCCTTGACGACGTCGTTTCGCGAGGCGGTGCGCAACGGTGCGTCATACTTTCTGGCATATCCGTCTCAACGTGCCGTTCAGCCGACGATTCGAGCCCTTGCCGATATCCTCGTGCGGTTAGCGCAAGAAGAGTGACCTGCGCGAGTGCATCAAACAAAAAACAATCGCCACGCACGTCCGCAGATCCGTCGCTCACGTCGTTGGCATTGGAGCCGCTCGCGTCGCGCGATGTCGAGCAGCAGCACGGCTTCATACATGGCGGCGTGGTGGGTATGATTGCCGACTCCGCAGGCGGCTACGCTGCGATGACCTTGGTGCCGGCCAGCGCGTCTGAGGGGGAGAAGTAGGACCGAGTGGCGCTGAGCCCGTCAAGCGCTGGCGCCATCGCGGCCGATCGCCAGCGTCTTTCGCCGTCCATCGAGGCGCTATCTGATCGAGTCGTCTCGAACCCCTGCCGGCAACGCCTGCGGCAAATACACGCGGCCGGCAAACACACCGCCATGGTTATCGACCTCGATGATCAGACCGCTCTGCTCGACTCTCATGGACTCGGCACCGGCGTTCGCCCCTGTCAGTGCGGTGGCAAGTGCTAACCGATAATTCGGAAAGTAAGCTCCAAGAAGTACATCGAGCGGCGCCACCTGGGGACCGTTCCACGCCACCGCAAATACGGTTCCCGCTTGTGCGACATACTCCCTCGCGACTGCTCCCGTAGTGAAAGCTGTCTCATTGACCGAGAACGACATGTTAGGTGTATTTGCGTGTTTGCAAAACGTTTTAGCGTGATTTGAATTGCCCGGTTGCCATGTGGGTGCGCTACCGAGCTCCGCTTTGCATGACGAAGCGACTATCAGACCAATGAGACCAACGAAGACGTACGCCGTACGTGTCCCGGGCGAGATAGATCCTTTGGAGATCAACAATTCGGGAAGCTTCGCCAACCTCCCGGCGGGCACGTTAAATCGGGACTTGCGGGAAGCCGGCGCGCTTCGCCAGCGCAATCTATCGTTGGCTGCCACTTTGCTCCTTCAGTCTGGTCAGAAGAGTGTTGAAAAATGAAACCTTGTTGCCGTCGAGCAAGGCAGGCATCGTGTATTTGTTCGGGAGTTGGCAGGTGACACTCGTATTCTTTGTTTGCATCGGAACACTTGCCAGGTTTCATTCGCCCGGGACGCTGACGTGGCCATGGTCGCGGCGGAAACTGTCACAGCATCGAACGACTGCCCAGCTGCTTTCGGCGTCCCACGGGGCTACGACACTCGCAACTCGGGAATGCGCCTCCTGCTTTCCGGGACGATCATTCGCGCCTCGGAGGAGGCAGGATCGTTAAATTTGAACACCAATACCGCGCCCTGAAGATTCTTTGCCTGCTCTTCGAGGGACTGCGCTGCAGCGGCCGCCTGCTCAACAAGCGCAGCGTTCTGTTGCGTCACTTCGTCCATCTGGACGACGGCCTGATTCACCTGTTCAATGCCGCGGCTTTGCTCTTCGGACGCTGCTGCGATTTCGCCGACAATATCGGAGACCTGCCTGATTGCCTGCTTGACCTGCCCCATCGTGGCACTGACTTCCGCTGCCTGCTTCGCGCCGTCCTGAATCGTTGTCACGGACGAGCTGATCAGCTCCTTGATTTCCTTCGCGGCAGTGGCAGACCGTTGAGCCAGACTGCGAACCTCACTGGCAACCACAGCAAAACCCCGACCCTGTTCGCCGGCACGTGCGGCTTCGACGGCCGCGTTCAGCGCGAGAATGTTCGTCTGGAACGCAATGCCTTCAATGACACCGGTGATTTCCGAAATCTTGCTGGAACTACTGCTGATCTGGCCGATGGTGCCGACCATGGCCTGAACCGAGTCATTACCTGTATCAGCCATGTCGGTGGCGCCCGAGGCCAGTGCGTTCGCCTGCCGGGCGTTGTCAGCGTTCTGCTTTACCGTTTCGGTCAGTTGCGTCATGCTTGCCGCGGTTTCTTCAAGCGACGCTGCCTGCTCTTCTGTGCGGGCTGAAAGGTCCGTATTGCCGCTTGCAATTTCGCGCGATGCCACTGCGACCGACTCGGTGGAAACCTTGATCCCGCGAACCGTCTGACTCAGTTGCTGGTCCATTTTCTTCAGTGCCTCGAGAAGCTGACCAAACTCGCCTCCTGAGTCGACCACCACGTGATTTTCCAACTTGCCGCTCGTGATATGGTTGGCTAGATCAACAGCCTTGTTGAGCGGCCTCAAGATCGACCGCAGCAGGTATACAGACATGCCGACGGCAACCAGCATGCCGCCGCAGAGAAGGGCGAATGCAGTCCGAAGGGTTGCCCTGAACGTCGCCTCACTGTCATCGACAGACTGTCTGGCCTGATCCAGATTGAGCGCAGCGTCCTGGTCTATCGCGTCGTTCATTGATTTACTTACCGTGAGGATTTCGTCGATTATGGCTGCGGCCCTGTCGAAATTGCCTGCGCCACCGGCAGCCAAAGCTTCCTTGCTTAACGAGGTGAACTCGGGCAAGGAGCTTTGGATGCGATTTGCGATCTCACGCTCTTTGCCGCTGGATACACTGCTTGGGTAGTAGTGGTTCCACGACTTGTCGAGTCGTTCAAATTGCAGGGCCATGCCTGCACCGTATTCCGTCGTTTTCGCTGGATCGCGGGCCACCTGCATGCGCCTTAGCAGAAGACGCACATTAAGCTGGGCTGCGCGAACTTCGGATAGGTCTGCTATGGGAACAGTGTTTTCAGCGTACCCCTCGGCGATGTTCGAATTGAGCCTGGAAAGCTCCCACGCGTCAAACGATCCGAGGGCAACCATGAGAAGCACGCATACGCCAAAAGCGAGAATGATCTTGAATCTGACCGTTTTTACAAGGTTACTCATGTCGCGTCCATCTAAGAAGTGCTGCTCGGGTTCAGACTCCGAGAGATTAAAAAACGTGCTTGCTTACCCATAGTAACCACATGCGTATGGCGTAATCTGCTTTGGTATGCGTGGTAAGAGAACAGTAGGGATATCCTTACTTTGCTGTAGTGGTATCCCGTTCGCATGCATTGCGTTAACCCATGGCGACACAAGGCTCCGCCTGACCCATCGGTTTGTCGGCACCAATGCGCTCGCAACGGCGATGCTCGGGCCGCTGGGCTATACCACGGCGCCAGTGCGTGTGCCGGTACCTATCTCTTTCGTTGGTCTGCAGAAAAAGCCGATTGACGTGTCGCTCGGTTACCGGTGGCGATCTACGAAGGGGACGCGGGCCTCAAAAGCTGCAAGGACCTCGCGCGCTACTACGACAAGCTCGACGGCAAAATCTACGGGATCGAATCGGGCAGCAGCGCGAACAACGGGCTGCGAAAGCTGATCGCCAGCAACGCGTGTGGGCTCGGAGAATTCACCCTGGTTGCATCGAGCGATGCATCGATGCTGGCTGCGGTGACGGCATTTGCAACAAGTTTCGGCGGTCGTTGAGGTAGTCAGCCTATCGCTCTAAAACCGACCTGTGCAAAGGAAAAATCGAGTGAGTGGAACCGAGCGGAAGAATCTTGTGTTTATCTGTGTCGGCCCGATGCTTCAGCACCGGCAACAGCTTGCGCGCCCGGCGATGCACGGTTGAATGATCGACCGTGATGCCTCGTTCGGCCATCATCTCTTCCAGGTTTCGCAGACTAGGCGCATAGGAGACATGCCAGCGCGTGCAACTCTCCTGGCGTTGGAATGCCCCGTAGGCCTGGAAATGTCGGTGCCGTCACCGATACCGACATTTCCATCAGGCATTGCCCGGATCACAGCAGACCGCACCGGACAATAACCTCATGTTTTTAAACGGAAAAACATGGAAAACCGGACCTCCCGGAACGACTTGGGAGCAGTCTGAATCATTCCCACTCGATTGTCAACAGACGGGCTGCACCCTTGTATGGGTGGCTGTTCAGACGGTTCACGTTGCCACGATACCGTCGGGGATACCGAAGAATACTGCCGGCACTTACCGCTTCTTTACGGACAGCAATGGAGAACCGGTGCCTACTTCGTTCGAAAAATCGCGAAGATGGTGCACCTCGAGACGATCTGCGGTGATAACACCGCCATTGATACCGTCAAGCATTTTCCAACGCGGTCCTGACAAAGCCAAACGCTGCCAAGATCACAATCAGAGAGACTGATCCCCCCGGGTCGATGAAAGCGATTCGCTACGCATTGAATCGCTGGCCTGCGCTCGCGTATTACTGCAGCGATGTGCGCGCAGAGATCGATAACCTGATCGCTGAGCGGACGCTGCGCGGTGTCGCCCTGGGCCGTTGCAACTGTCTGCCCGTGGGAGCCGCCTCGGGCAGCGAACGCGCGGCGGCAATGTACGGCCTGATCACCCGGCTAACCGCGTCGACGAATTGCTGCCGTGGAGCGCAGCTACAGCGCTGCTTGAGTGCTTACCCTGTTTCCAGCGCACTCAAGTTTTGCTGATGTCCGACCGATATAACGATCTGTGAGAGAACATCGCAACCACTGAATTACGGGACTATCGTGACAGCGGCTCCTATCAGGTTTCACAAAAACCCCAATGACGTCAGACTGCCGCCGATTCCACGGGCGCTTGTAAATGAGGCCAATGCGCTCTATGACTCGCTGAACCAGCTGGGACGTCAGCTGGGCGAACAACTGACGCTCGTCTACGCGTATCTCGACAAATTCGGACCCTACGTCAGCACATTTGCGTCGTGCTCCAAAGGCTGCTCGCATTGCTGTTCGATGGATGTCCAGTTGACCACCCTCGAGGCCGAATACATACAGGTTCATACCGGTGTTCCCCTGCGGGCCGCAGGGAGGTTGACGACAGGACATCGTTCGCCCTGCCCCTTCCTGACCGACGCAGGGGCGTGTGGAATATATAGGTTCCGTCCACTCGTTTGCCGCATTTTCCATGCACTCGGGGATCCGGAGAATTGCCGGCCCGGTCGCGAGCAGATCCAGTATGGCGCACCACCCCAATATGGAAACGATATTTTTCTGAATCTGCTCGGCTGGGTCAACCACGTCACCATCCACGCCGATGGGACGTGCAGAGACATTCGGGATTTCTTTCCGCACCCCCGGGAGCAGGTTCAATCGTTCTTGTCCCGTCAGGGCAGTCCGGCATCAATCTAGCAAGCTAGCTCACCGCATCAGGCAAAGAGATCGATAAGAGTTCGCCATACTGCCTGTCACTGACAACGCTACACCCAATCTCCAAGGAAGTGGTATGAGCAGGTATGAGATGTATTCACGCACGCCATTCTTCGAATGCGAAATCCTCACTCCGCGTGCAAGCGAAGACCAACAGATCGTGATCGATTCGGTATTCTGGGGCGCGCCCGAATCGGTAGCTGGTTTCCAGGCGGTCGACTATGCTGTTGTTCTGGACACCAACGTTTTCAACTTTATCCGGCAGAAGCCGGACAGCGAATCCGTGCAGCTGCTCCTGCAATTCGCCCAACGGAATCGGCTAACAATCGATCCGGGGTTTGCACTGATTGAGCAACGACTGCGTCACGGCAATCCCGATCGCGCGCTTGAGCAATACCGGAGTACGCTCAAGGCGGATTTCGGCATCGGCATCAGCGATGTGAATATCAACAGGCTGATATCGACACTCGAATCACTCAAGCCGAACCTTGAATACAATGTCGCCCTGTTGCGCGACTACCTTCCATTGATCAAAGAAATATGGAATAGCACGCGCCCGTTCGAGGACCAGGTCAAGACTCTGTCCGAATGCATCATCTCGGAGGAACTGCCAAGGTTTACGTTTGCGTACCTATTTGCCGCAACCGCATTCTTCGTCAAACATAATCCTGATCTCTTTGATGCCAAAGTAGCCGCCAAGATCCAGAGCGACATGGCAATCTCGCCCAAGGCCGAAAAGGAGGCTGGCCGCCTCTGGAATGTCGCCCACGACCTGGCGCTCTTTGCCTACTGCATAGAAACCACACTCCAGGAGGGTTCAACATCGCTACACATTTCAACGATTGCATCCGCCGATGTTTCCTTTCCGGTCTTCTGCAGAAACATCAAGGCCGCAATCATCCAACACGAGTTTGACCCGGAAACCGGTCGCTATATGCGCCTAGGGCACTTCGGTCTGACTCCCCTTGGTGAGATGGATAAAGCATGCCAAAGTTATGTGATGCAGCTCCTGCCACGGCCCGAACTCGCCTCAGCGCAAATCAAGACGCAGCGGCGGGCCAGGTTGGCGGCGCTGGCCAGAAGACTGGAATCGTCCGCCAGCCAGCCTTGACCGGGCTGATTGACATTGCGGGTGTCTCCTGCTGTTGAGCGGGCTTTGTCGAGTGCAGCCTCGCCGCCATCGATGTCCGGTTCGCTCCGTGCACGGCGAGGTTTGCGATATCCCTGACCATCCCTGGCGGCCTCGCCGCACCGGCAAAAAGCCGCGTGCACCTCCCGACGATGAGGCGTTCATACGCTCAACCGGGGCAACCGGCCTGCCTGGAGAATAACCCAGTCCGCTCCGTCCGCATCGACGGACGGCTCGCGGGGAAGGTCACCAACCTCGCGTGCTATCTGAACAATCCTGATCCAGACAACGAGGCACATAGCTGATGCATTCACCTGGCTTCCTGCAGGGACCGGAGGGCACCATCATGGTCAAGCTCTTCGCAGGCACCGACATTCACGTCCAATTGGCTCCAGATACAGCACGACATCTTGTCCGGTTGCTTGAGCGCTTCAACTGGACGAAGTCTGATCCACAACTCTTCGACAGCAGATGGCGACGCTTCTGGCGAGGCATTCACCCCATCGAACGCAGGATCGTCTCCCTGTACGTGCAAAGCAGTAACGGTGAGCATTTCCGCACTACGACGGTCTGGCTTGGCAACCTTCCGCAGGCACTCCACTCATCCGAGACGCGGCGCAGGCCTCCCCGCGCGACGGATGGCGTGCTCAACGAGTTTGCCAATGTTGAGCAGATCCTCGTCCGCGCATGTGTCGACGCGGACAAGAACGATGATGTACACGACGAAGATGACCTTGAGCCGAGCGGCATTGTCACGAGCCCCCCGAACTTTCCTACCTCCCGGGAGCGCGTGGGACAGGCGCGGTTGCGACAGGACAGGTATCGCGACAACGTGCTGGCCTTATGGAACAACGCATGCGCCGTCACCGGTTGTTCCCTCGCCCCTGTGGTAGTTGCTTCGCATGCGAAGCCCTGGGCTCTTTCGAACGATGGCGAACGGTTAGACCCGCACAACGGACTGCCCCTGGTCGGCTCATTGGACAGGCTGTTCGACGCGGGACTGGTTGGTTTCAATCCGGTCACCGGTTCCATGCACGTCGCATCAATCGTCGGAGCACATGACCGGGTGTTGCTTGGACTGCCCGCCCCCCTTCGCCGGAGACCCTGCGCAAAGCAGGCCGTATTTTTGCGCTACCACCTCGACTACGTGTTTCAGGGAGAGTGGGAAAGCGACGAGGCCAGCGGCTCGGGACAACGCTGAAATCGATGAGAAAGCCCCGGCCAGATCCCGGCGAACACCACGCTTATCGCCGCCATGCCCGTGCCATAATAGTAGAAACAATCCAGCAGCCTACACGGGGTAGCAGTAGTCATGTCCGAATGGCCACTCGAACCACAATGCCTGATTGACGACGGACGGGCTACCTGTTCCCGTTCGACTATCTCTACGGTGCCCCGGAAAACCACCATCCGGCGCCGTCACCGCACAGGTCCGGGGGGCGCATCAGCCGCCGCTATTGTCCGGCCTACCAGAGATCATGCTGTGCCTTGCGCGATGCGCTGGCTGACGAACCGCCCCGCCCCTCCTTCTGAGGTCATCGGACCATCTCATGAGGTAACGAGGTGAGCCATGAGCTGGGCTGAACGAAGCGCCACCAATCTCCTGCCGCTGAGTGTCGAGCAACGCCAGTTTCCTGTCGCACTTCGCGAATGGGTTTATGCCGGCGACATGTTCGACATGGAAACGCCGACTGAGACATGCCGGCTTTGCGGGCACCCGGATATCCGCTACCACTTCAGGATCGTCAACCAGCACAACGGCAACGAAATGCTGGTCGGCTCCGAGTGTATCAACCGGTTCGGCATCTCGGCGACCGACCCACTCGGAAATATTCTCAATGCCGAAGAATCCCGGCAACGCGTCAACCGGGATCGCCGCTTCCTGGTCACGGAAGCGAAGAAGCGCAAGCTCATCAATACGCTCGTGGAGCTCGCAGGCGTCGAAGAGCAGTTCAACATCCAGTCCTTCATTTCCTACGTCATGGAGCGGGATGCCTTCACCCCAGACCAGTTGACTGTCCTGTTCTGGCGCCTCGATCAGCATCGTATTGAATACGCGCCCACCGATTTCAAGGTCACTATCCGGCGAGACCGGGAAAAAACTCAGCTACGCAGAATGGCGGAATGGAAAATCAGAAAATTGTGGCCCGCCCTGTCTGCCAGTCAACGGCGCTGGGTGCAGGAAAACACTGATTACACACCATAGCCCTTTGTCGCGCGATACCCGACAATTTCCGTCCTCTGTGATAAACCAGCCCATTCTGGCCGCGCCTCGTCCTGAACGCGTTGACATCGCCCCATTCCACCAGGCACCGAGCCGGAAGAGTCGACCGGATTGCGGTCCGTTATGAACCAGACTTACTTCGCGATCCGCGCAACATAGAAGAGAGCATCAGGTGACGTTATCTGCACAAAGCCCACGCCTGCAGCGATACAGGACATTTAAAACATTCACACGGTTCGCCAAGCATAAATTCAGTGTGCTCTGCGATCACAACCCTGAGGCTCAACGGTTCGACCAGATCTATTCCTTTTGCATCACGCCGGGCGGCAGATCCGGCGGACAGAACGCACGGCAGTTCGAAGTTTTCTTTGGCGCCCGTCCCTACGATTCGGCCAGGGTTCTTGACAGTTCCATGCGCCGGAAAGTGAGATTGCTTGCGGAACACGGTGCAACCCTGGAATTTATGCGGGATGATCTTGGAAGGGTTCATGTGTTTCTGCATCCTGCAGTCAGCGAAGGTACCAAGCCACTGGAAGATTTCATCAAGCTCGGGATCTTCGAAGACCCGGCGAAACTGCTGAATAATCAGGTTCTATCACGCTACTTTCGCTGGCTCATCGCGTATATGCAGTGCACGTGCCTGGAGGGTCAACCGACGCTCCGGGATCGACTCATGGTATCGGTACTTCGCCTCTTCCGGCAGCGCAGCGTCAACGGCCGTCTACGCCGGACACGGATTTCAAAGTATTCGGGCAACGTGATCCGATGGGTATTAACGGTCGGCTTCAGCGGAACCCTGTTCTCTGTCATCCAATGGTTCTTCGCTCCGCCGACGGACGTCAGGATTCTCGCCGAGCCGCCTCGCACTCAGGCGCAACGTACCGACCTTGTCAACCTGACCCGCGACAACGCGACGCATCTCGAAACCATGGAGCGGACGCTCGAGGTCATATGTGCGCGACTCAACGCTTCGGCGAGCCACCAGCCGCCCCCTCTGCAAACCAGTAAGCAGAACGGGACGCCGCACGAGGCAACGCGGTAGGGCAGAAATCCACGCCGTCAGGAAATCCATTCCTGGAATAACCTGGCGAATGCCCCGTCCGGAACCATCACCCTCGCCAGGATCCGCGGTCTCGCTGCGCATTCCATGCGCCAGGGCCGGGCTCTTGTGCTGCGCATCGAGCCGCCTGCAGCGTGTCGCCCTTCCGGCTTCCATCCCTGCCCCCTACGGCCCGGTTCCCCGATCCGGGCCTGCGCGAGTCGCTTGCCTGGAGTCAGTGCCGTCTGCAGCCGTTGCGGCCTCCGCCGTCTTCCCTCGTTTGTCACCTCTCCCGCGACTATAGCCCGCAGGCGATGAACTCAGGAAAGACGGAGGCGACGGGACAGCCCAGATCCCTGCGAGACGACCGACGGACCTAACCTACGTCAAACGCCATTCCTTCATCCTGCAGCGCGCCGGAGAGATAGTTGTCCAGCAACCATGCTGAAACGCCTCTATACACGGTAGACCTCGCCACGAATTGCGCCGCTGGTAGGTCAAATGACAGGACCAATTCCCCTGGTTGCTTTGGCCGCGCTTCCTTAACACATTTCCAATAGATACGCTCAAACGCTATCCTGTCTGCCGAATCAATCGTTATCGATACAGTTTGCATATTTAGGATTTCCTCAGCTCTACTGTCAAAGAAGCATGCAGCGTGGCGAATCCGTTTCGCGGTGACCGTAAGCGAATAGGTGGCATACCGTCCAACCGTCGCACCACCCACGCGATCAATCCAGCCGCAACGCAGTTCGATCGGTGGCTGTAACGATTCAAATATCAATTGCGCCCGCGTTTCACAGTGCGGCAGTTCCACCATCGCTCTCGAGCGCAAAGATCGCCTGACGGCAACTAGCTCCCGCGAGTTTCATGGAAATGGTCATTGCCATTGTCCGACGGTTTAGCTATGCATCTTCGCGAGCAATTCACCCAAGGCAGGGAGAAAGGGAGCGATGACGGTCATGTGTGCAGCGGCCGCGGTAATGAAGCCTTGATAGTGGCCCGCAAATGCTCCTTTGTCGTGTTTTGCTGATTCCAAGCGATCGATAGCGTCCAAAAGCATGTCTCTCTCGGCCGAAGCAAAAAGCTCGTTTTCGACCTTTTGCCGCATTTGACTAAACACATCCTCTTTAGATACGAGGTTGACTGAGTGGTCATTGGAATGGATGTTGACTCGGGCATTGCTTCCACTCACGTTCACTGAATAATGTCCGCCGGTATGGCTATCGAATACCTTCGGGCGCGACACCTTCACCTGATAATGTGCGCCAAATGGGCCGCTGCTGTAAAACGTCGGATCGTCAACTGTGAAGACCTCTTGCTTGCCGTTCGGAAGCTGCCGCCGGATCTCGTCACCGACTCGGACATCAGCGCTCGTGTCCGTAATCAAGACCATGGTTCCCGTGAAAGATCCCTTGACGTGGCACCGCAATTCGCCCTCGGGTGAGACGATCTCTACATCTTCCTGCTTCACTAATCCAGGTAGTCTCATTGGAGATTCCTTTTCAATTTTTCGTAGTTACCGCTTCTTCTTCCGGGTTTCCCGTGCGCGAGTTAATGTTGTAGAAGACGCATACGTCGATCCCCTGCTTCATTAGATGAAATGACCAATGACCTGCCCGTTAGCTGAACCGCAACCCGGAAAAACCTTCTTTGTTTTATCTCAGCGCAGGATAACGTTCTTGCAGCCGAAACACTCAAATAGCTGTGCCATCGAAACAAGGCACATATCGTCATTTTCGACATTCAGTCCGTAGTCGCGTTGATTGGATATCTGCACAGGCCTTCTCAAAAGCCCGGCCGCCTTGCCTTTCATCGACAATCGCTTCACGCAGGGCAATCCCATCGTCAACCCAGACGCGGATGCCAGCAGGTGCAGGCACGGTGCCTACGATCACGAATACAATGCCTGCAAGCTGCGACCGGGCTGCAAGAGCGTGTTCGCGTGCCAGCATACGATCATCAGTGGATGGTGTGGGTGATGGCTCAGGATGTGTGTGCCAGAGCCCTATGCAATGCAGCCCCTTCTCGAAAAGCACTTCGCGCTCGGTCATCGCCCGATCTGTGTCAAAGATGACACGAGCCCACGCAGCCCGTGTGGGCACTAGAACGGTCGCAAGTTCAACGACAACCGGATCTTGCGTCAGATCTCTCACGAAGAGCTGCCCCACGGATTCATTGCTTGTGCGCGAATGTTGAACGTGATCGAGCAGCGTTTGAAGCGCTGACTCGGCGAACCGAAGCGACCATGTAGCGTCAGGCAGCCGGTACGAAAGTGCAGGTGACTTCATTCGTACCCCAACACGTTCGAAAGACTGCGGGTAGTCGTGGCGCTGTCCGCTTTCGAGACGCTGTAGGGCACGATAGCGCGTGGGTTTACAGGGACAGGTAACGCTTCAAAATAGGCACTTGATCGAACCCATGACCACACAGTCGACGGCTGTTGCATGTCGTCCAGTATGCCAATGATGCGCTCGGCTGCGAATGCCGCCACCAGCTGGATGTCGGCTGCACCGTAGGGGTGGAAACCGTCCGAACAGGCTGGAAGACTCACGCGTGTGTCGCGCGCGGACAAATCACTGGCGTTAACAAGTTCGTCGGCGGGGTCATCCGCTGGCCACGGCACTGCGGTCTGCGTCAATACGACGTGCCCAGCGCTGCAAAGCGGCTCCGTCCATGCGTGAACGATCGGGGTGTCACCGAACAGTGTGGACCGCAAGTGTGAGATGAAGGTACGTACCGAGGATTCAGCCGTGCACTCCACCACCAGGTCGTACGTTTCCGGCCTGCAGTTTTTCGTGATCCATGTCGATGCATCGGCACGGAAACCTCGCACGTCCAGCCCTGGGATATCCCGCCAGAGTTTCCGGGCAAGAGCCGATGCCTTGGGCTGTCCTACCTCTGCGATCCCGAGCTCATGCCGACTGGTGTTCTCGACTCCCATCAACTGGACATCGACGACATCAAGATAGCCGATACCGCTGCGCGCCAGTGCCTTCGCCAGCGAGCTGCCCAGCGATCCGTTTCCCAGCAGCAGGACGCGCTTTTTTCGCCTCTCGTGCAACACATCCAGGTTATGGTCACGCGCGAGCGCCCAGTCAGCATCGACGCGCGTGACGCACACAGGTTCAATGCACGGCGCCTTTAGCAAAGGCAACGCAGTGGCATATACCTGATACCCGAACACCAGAGGCCCCTGCACCAGCACAACCAGCAGTGGTGATTGACCGGGCGGCACTTCGGGTCCGCGCTTGGCGCGCCCCTTCGCCGTGCGCTTCGCCCGAGCGGCCACATCCGCACGACTGCATTTGCCAGCCCACTGCGTGAGCGAGCATTCGCCATGCGTTGCCCGACGCACCAGTGCATCAAGGGCATCAAAAGACGCTGGCCAGGTTGCCGGCGTCCACAGCTCATCGTCGGCAAGACGCACAAAAAGCGCGCTACCGCAGACCATCGTCCCGTCGGCCCAGCCGTGTCGCGCTGCAAGCCCATGAGGATCCACGGGCGCGACCGTGGCCACTTGCAGCGCGTAGCGTCGATGCTTCGACCCTGCCGGAATGTAGGCCGCGATGGCACCTTCCGACCAGTTACCTGTACTGCCTACATCGACGAATGTTCGCGCAGCCACGGCGCGGCGATCTGGCGCCTGTCGGCGTTTGCCGCAACAGTGGGCCCAGTATGATGCGCGCTCGTTGTGGAACTGCTCTTGCACCCAATGTGGATCGGCGCTCGGGCAGAGCAACTGGTCGTCGAGGGCCTCGAGCGCGCGCGTGATAGCAGCCACAGGATCGTCATAGTCGTGGGGAATCGGCACCAGTCCAAGGCATACGTGTCCGTCTGCTTCGATGTGTGGCAACTTCAGGAAGTGGCCCGGATCAACCGAGAGTTCGCACGGGTTTGCAGGAAAGTCCAACGGCAGCGCGATACGCACGTATCGAACCGGAAGTGCGTCATCGTAGAGATCCACGATCCAGGCATGCCCTTCACCAGCGCGCAGACGGTCTACTCGCCTTGCCCAAACTGAACCGGGCCCGGCGTCAAGCCAGTCCCGGACCTGTGCGGCTACCGCTTCGAACGGGCTGCGTTCCATGCTTCCGTCAGCCGAGCGTATTCGACGAGCCGGTCTTCACGGGGTAGTCCGGGTTGGTCTTCCTGTATCCGTCGGCACTGTTGACCAGCCCGTCGAGCACGTTGGCCTTGGGACGGCTTTCCTTCCAGGCTTCGAGGCCTGCCGAACCGAAGACACTTCTGATCCTGTCTTCACTGGGGGTGCGATGGCTCTGATGCAGCAACGCGTCCAGATCGCGCTCCAATGCAGCATGCCAGCGAACAAACTCCTTCGCGCGCGCACCCTCGTCCTGGTTCCACTTGTCGGCAAAGTTTTCGCTCGTGAGCTTCGGGTTTTCAACGCGCCAACCTCTGTGATCCCGCTCGATGAAATCCGGCATCGCCTCGACGAGAGCAAGTACGACCTCGATCGGGGAGGTGAATTCCGCACCGCGCCGCGCATGCAGATCGGCGTAAGCCTTCGTCGCAAGCGTAACGATGATGACTGAGATTGGCATCGTCTCCTTCTTCTTCTCGTCGGCGCCCCAATACATCGTGTCGCGGTGCAGCTTCATCAACTGGACCGAACGCCGCAGGATGTCGTCGAGACCCACGTCGCCATCCGGCAATGGTGCTACGGTTGTACGCGCCTCCACCTTCGACTTCAATAGGGTGGTCTGGAATTGGAAGCGTCGTGCCGCATGCGTGCAGAACCAGTCAGCGAACTCCTCCGGGTTCGATGGCGCCCATCGTGTGTCGGGATCTCGCACCGACAGGCTGGACCCCTGTCGCCCCGTCTGATCCCGCACCGCCGGCGTCAAATCAAAGTAGTACGGCCGGCCGGGGTACGGCAAGCGCCAGCAACGACGCTTCGCTTCCGGCTTGCCCGTGACTGCCTCGTTGCCTTCGAGTGCCTTGCCGAACAACGCGAACATCAACTCCGGATCCGGGGAATCGTAATGCGGACCAGTCAGCTTCACCACCAGATCGAGATCGAAATTCACCGGATACCGTTGGCTGATGGTGGTCTGCGTGCGCATCGAGCCTTGCGGAAAGATGTGTACGTCGTGGCGAGGAATGTCCAGCTTCCTGGCCAGATCGTCAGCAAGCCTGGCGTAATCCGCCTCCGCGCGGGCACGGTCTGCAGCATCAAGCTCGAGACGGCGCAGCAGCCGCGCGATAAGCGTTTCCCACTGCTGCGTCTCGCTGCGGGCGTTAAGCGCCGCGATGACCCGCTTGGACAGTGAAAGGTTGGTCGTCATTGGAGCCTCGTTCGAGGTGAAAGTGTGAAAAACCACCGCACAGACGCGGAGGGGCCCGGACGTGCACACGCTGCCGGGCACGCCCTAGCCACTTTCCAGCAGCGGCAAAATGCTACTTTTTCTCGCGCCGAACACCCTTGAACGGCGTTTTGTCCGACGTCTTGACGTCTATGAAGCGCCCGGTATCAGCATCGCGCTTCACGTAGTGCCCGGACGGCGTCTGCGTCTGACTGCGATCGCGCACTGCGCCGATGCGGTGGCCATCCCCGTAGGGCCTGTTCTTCGCCATAGCATACCCCTTTAAGTTGATAACGAGCACTATATCTAATCATTTTGATGATGTAAAACGCTCGATCGTATTCTATTACATCGGGATATCGGGTATCATTTCATCATGAACGCAACTATCAACAATCCCAGCCGAGCGCTTTTGGACCGTTTGCCTCAGGTTCAGCGCGAGCGACTCTCGCATATTGATTTCAAGCTTTACTTCCTCGGTGAGCTACGGCGCACTGACGTCGCGGACCGTTTCGGGACCGGGCCCGCAGCCGCAACGCGCGATATTGCGCAATATAAGGAGATCGCACCGGGCAACCTCGAACTCGATAATTCGGACAAGGTCTACCGGCCAACGCAGCACTTTGTGCCACTGTTCGACCATGCGCCACAACGTGTGCTGACCGCACTCTCCCGAGGCTTTGGTGAAGGTATTGGCGATGAACTGAAACCGATGGTGCGATGCGAATTTCCGATCGCCCTGACCGTGCCCCTGATGTCGGTGCTTGCCCCCATCACTCGCGCCATCCACCGTGGGAAAGCGGTGCACATGACATACACATCCATCGAAAGTGGGCGCAACGAACGGGAGATCGTGCCGATTGCGCTGGTGAACAATGGCAGTCGCTGGCACGTTCGCGCCTACGACCGACGACGCAAGGGATTTCGCGACTTCGTCTTCACACGAATGGAGAGTCCAGTCCTTCTCGAGGACAGCCCAATCGGGGACGAAGAAAAGGTCGACCAGGACGTTCAGTGGAATCGGATAATTGAACTGGAACTAGTCCCGCATCCCGAACATCCGAGACCCGAGGTCGTGATGATGGACTACGACATGCCTGATGGCGTCCTGCAAGTGAAGGTGCGTGCTGCCAATGCGGGATATATGCTACGTCGCTGGACCATCGACTGCTCGCCCGATCATCGCCTCAAGGGTATCGAGTATGCCTTGTGGCTCAAAGATCCTCTGGCGCTCTACGGCGCCAGTAACGCTCAACTGGCGCCCGGCTATGTAGATCCGAAAGGTGATCCCGGAAACAGGCACATCCAGGCCCTTTAGCACGGCACCCGCCAAGGCGATAGCACGATATGTCATCGGCCTTAATGTCCGCCAGCATCTCTTCCCAAGGTGAAAAGGGCAACATGCCGCAATTGGAAATCTTCTCGGATGCCGACATGGCAGCGGCAATCGACGACGCAGCTGTCAGGGGGCACGACGTCCTCGTCATTGCGAACGACTTCACCGCAGCTCTCGCGACGCGCGACAACCCGACAAGCGTCTGGACGCTGCGCGGACGCGGTGATTTCGGCTTGAAAAGTGGTGCCGCCACCCGCGCGCCGGCCGACTCGGGCACGCTCTGGTGGCTGGATGTGACGGGATCGCCAGTTGCGTCCGACCTCACTGCTATCACGCCAGTGCGGACTGCCCGCACAGACGTGGACGCTTGGTTGCAACATGCGGATTCGTTGACCCGACCCAGTGGACGGGGTCCTGCGCCCAAAGATGCTGACCTCGAAGACCTTGGTTATCTGGCCGCGTGGCGATGCCAGTTCTCGGGATGCGGAAAAGATCTGCGCACACACGCCGTTTCTGGCGTCGCAAGCAAGTCGAGCTATTTCGCTCACATCATCGCGTCGTCGCCCAAAGGTCCGCGCGGCGATGCCCTGCTGTCCGGCGTGCGGGCGGACGATATAGAAAACTTCCTCCTTCTCTGCGACGAATGTCACCGCCGTATTGATCGCGAAGATCCTGACCGGTTTACGGTGGCCGTGCTGCAGAAAATGCGTGAGGAAAGCATTGCAGAAGTCCGGCGGCTGCTCACTTCGCTGCAGTACCCGGAGGTAGTCCCTGTCGTGTTGATGGGCAACGTCACGGCTCAGTCACCGCACTTCGTCGCGCGTGAAGCAGAGGAGGCTCTCTGGACCCGGAAGCTTCGCATGAAGCGTGGGCATGCACATACGTTCTTCGAAAATGGCTGGAACCAATACGATCCTCACTCGGGACCGTACTGGTCATCGCTTTTCGGCTCGCTAGAAGGTGAACTGCCGCAACTACGCAAGTTTCTTCGCACAGCGTCGGACACGGCAGGTACCGCACCGCTTGCGGTTTTCCCTCTGCACGGGACGTCGGTGCTGGTGCTCGCAGGTCGCCTGTTTGGAGAAGCGGGCGCGGTCAGTCTCTTCCAGTTCAGGCGCGAACGCCCAATCCAGGCTGAAGGCGGGCGTTGGGCGTTTGACTCGGACGTGCCTGTCTCGCCCTCAAACAAGTTTTTCGTAAATGAACTACACCCCCATAGGGCCGGCGCCGAGGAAGCGTGCCTTGTCGTCTCGCTTACGTTCAAAATTTCGCCAGATCGCCTGCCGGCCGGGTTGACTGAGAACGACTCGTTTACGATCGGCGCACTGGAAGTCTCTTCGAGTGAACGTCTGCACCACGACATCCTGACGAGCGAAGACGACATCGATCTGGTATCACAGCAGCTCGGTGAGGCCGTGCGTATTCTGCAGGACGACTGGGGCGTGAAGCGTGTCCACCTGTTCGTGGGTGCGCCCGCATCAGTATGCTTCAAGTTGGGCCAGAAACTGCAGGCGCGCAATCACGCAACGTATCGATGTCATGAGTCATTGCCCGGACCGGGAGGTAGCTTCCTGCCAACGATCGAGATCGACAACCGGGAAGTGCGGTCGCTCCGCACGGGCGAAGCACTCAAACTGGCCTGACGCGCTCGCTCAGCCGCACAGTCAATGCGACTTGCGACGTACTGAAACCCCATCGATGAAATGCTAGCAGCTCTTGCTGCCGCCCCGAACATGCTAGATGGCACCAAGGAAGACGGCGTGCCTTTTATGAAAGACTACCTTCGTCACTCATTTGTGTGAGCAGCGAACAGCTGGCTTGGGGGCGACGATGTAACTCGACACTTAAGCCACCGGGTGCTTACCCAGCAGCAAAGGCCTCAGCATGAGACATGCAGATCACCTCGCGTGCGCCCTTCGGACATCGATCAAATTCGAGAACTGCGAGCGACGATTACTTCGTCCTACGCTGCCCCAACTCTATAGCGGCAACGAGCACCTCCAATACAGAATTCGCGACACCAACGTAATCGCCCTTTCGAAAGCACGATGCGCTCTTGATACAATGACGCGATCAGCTTGACCTTGCTGGCGAGCCGTGGGTCCAGCAGGGAACCAGTGGACGTCCCGGTACGCAGAGAAAGCACGAGATCATCGTCTACCCAGACGCTAACGGACACTAGCCAATCAAAGATGCAAGATATCGAATTCTATCGCGCAAACGAAAAACCATACGGCGTTTTCAGTAATCTGTATAAACGCGCAATCGTATTTGAAGGCATCGAGTATGCCACGTCAGAACACGCCTATCAGGCGGGCAAAGCCAGAAAGGATTCAGTTCGCGAGTGGCTCATGGCTGCGCCCTCACCATCGCTGCTTGCGATGGCGGCGCATGGACTATATGTGTGGGACGTTCACCCTGACTGGTCCAAAACCAAATTCGCCAGGATGAAACAGGTACTGCATGCCAAATTCACCCAGCACCAGGACTTGCAGGAGATTCTGCTCTCGACAGGCGATGCCAGACTGGTCGAAACCGCGACCGTCGACAACGCGGTCAACCGGCTTTGGGGGCAGGTGAACGGTGTCGGGAAAAATATGCTTGGGGTCTTGCTGATGGAGGTCCGCTCAGAAATCCGGGCATCGCTTGTCAAACCTTCCCGGGCAAAGACAAAGCCCCCTGTCTCCCGCCGGAAATCAAACCGGGAAAAGCTCACAGCATAACTTCGCGGGCTTTCGCGGGGAGATATGCAGCCCAACTCCGGAGTACGATGACCTGCCGACCGCCTGCGCGGATTCATAAGCGTCGCGCCAATCTCCAGCTTCCCAGATTGCATCTGGGTCACGGCCTTCCATCAGATCAGCCAAGGCCAGCAACTTGTCTCTCGCCTCATATCGGGCCAACCCACGTGCCCCTGAATGCATGCAGTTCAGGGCGGCCAGCGCCTGACCGAACCGAAGAGACGCCGCAAGCGTTGGCGTGTTCAATTCTCGCGACGAACGGGCCCCGTGTAACGCGTAAAGCAAACCTGCAGTACACCAGTCACCCGCTCCGGCCGTGTCAGTCACACGCGGGACACTGAATGCCGCCAGCGTCCGCCAACTCCCCTGCGGCATGTCGGACGCCACCCTGAAGCGAAGTCCCTGTGCGCCCAGTGTCTGAATAACCACCTCAACATCCGAGCAGTCAAACGCCGCCAGTTCAGTGATTCGTTCGTCCGCGTACTTCAGGATGTGACACGCATCGATCGCCCGCTGAAAATCCGATGCGCTGACAGCAACGGCGGATGGCTCGAACACGACTAACGCCCCCCGACTACGGTAATTGTCGGCCAGATTAAGCGACCAGTCAGTGACGCGATCAAAGTAGAAAACATCCGGCCGTTCGATCTGCCGCAGCACCGTACGGCAGTATGCATCACCAACCTCCGCCGCAAACCCCCTCTTCTGTCCACAAAAGGGGCACGAGAAACTGAATCTGTGAGTACATTCGTGATTGCCGGGCCACTGGTAGACAACCGGCGTATGAGCATGGTCTTCGTGCTTGATGAACCGGGTATCCGCCCGAAGAACCTCAAACTCACGGCGGATACGCCTGCCGGCGACATCATCTCCAAGCCGCGCGACCGGGGCGCTCGACCAGCCAAGGAAGGCGAGAATAGCCAGAACGTTCCCCGCCGAGCCACCCAATTCGGCCCGCACGCTGGTCCTATCCTCACCAAGGAGGACATCCAGCGCCAGCAGACCTGTCCCCACGACGTGTGGTCGCGCGTCAGACCTTTCAGGCAAGCTCAATCGAATTGTCATAGGGAACCCCAGCAAGCCAAACGTGCCACAAGTGGTTGGGCTTTTGAACAGTCAGCCCTGCGGGAGGTGCTGAGGCAGTAGTATACCCGATCGTCTCTACATACAGCATCGGGAGGTCCAGGTCGATCGCAGCCAGCAGCATTCCCAGACTGCCCATGCGCCAGCCGTTCGGCGAAAGCACGGTGATCGCAGTCTGGTTGGTCGCCTGAAATACCTCTTTGCGCGCGGCGTCCATCCTCGAAATCGACTGGAAGACATCCATCGGGTCCGATTCGTGAGCGTAGATGATGTTCAGATGGCTGCTCTCCCAGTCGCCAAGGAGCAGATCGCCAAATTCGAAGAGCAGATCGTCCCCGCGCCGGGGACGCGCCGAAGGAAATGGAACGATCGGGCAGACCTCGGCCACCGGGGAGTTTGCCGATAGTGCCTGAAACATGGTGCTCATCTGAGCCAGCGAATTCTCCGCGAGTTGTGGCACCCACAGCTTCAGGTTGTCAGCGCTGACATCGAGTCCCATTGTCCCCTGAAAACCGTGCATCCACTCTGCACGGTCGTTGGATTCCGACTCCAGCCTGATCTCGCGATGATCATTCGTCGCCATCAGAACGTGAACGTTCGCGCCAGACTGCACGCTCCGCTCAATCGCCTGCTTGACGAGCGGAAAGCATATCCCGCGCGACATTCCTGTCGCGTCGATGACAACGTCAGCGTAATCGTCTTCGTACCAGCTGTCCGCCGCACGGGCAGCGACGCGCCCCCCGACCGTTGCACCGTCATCGGCCACGATACGCACGTCCTCAAACCGGAGCTGATCTCGCGGTATCGTTCGCTCGAGGTACGCAACATGGCTGGCGCCAATGTCATTCAATGTCTTCGAGCTATCGCGCCGTCTTTCCACCATAAAGCGAAAATCGACGCATTTTGCCGCCGCCAGCACAGTCGCAAAATAGAGGCTGCTCGTCTCAACGCCAACGGTCCCGATAAACAGCACGCGCCTCGACTTCATCAGGTGTTCCGACAGAAAGGGAAGGACGTCGGCGTCGCTCTGAGCGTAACACTTGTTTCGGGAAAAGCGATTCATTCACCAATACTCGCAATGAGCTCCGACAAGTGGCCCTCACAAAAGCCGCCACGCCCAAACGTCAGTCCGTGCTTCAAAATGGGAAGTCCACCCAGTTGAAACAGGCACCATGTCCGTCGCTTGCATTCATAGTTCTCGGTCAGAGAAAGCGCGTTATAGGCAAGCGCATAATGCAGAACGACAACAAGATTCCCTCCGTCCTTCTGGAACCGGTCCATTTCGGACTGCGGTATGCCGAACGCGTTGGCGCCGTCATCGAGCGGCGCGTTCGGTTCACGAGTACGGACCTTGCAGCGGGATGCGATGAATTCGATCAGCCGGCGTACTGCATCACTGTGCGGGAAGTTCCAGCGCTCGATTGTAGAAGTCGCCTGCCGGATCAGGATTTCATTTTGTACTTTCGCCTCCAGTCGAGGCTCGCGTCCGCGCACAATCCTGGTTTCAACGTTATCGACCAATGCGCCCGCCAGCTGAATAAACTGCTCGATATTCTCGCTACTCGCATCGGCCAGCCGATCAAACCCATAGTAGAAAGGCCGACCGTAATCATGGAGTAACTGGAGGTTAGCGCCGGCAATTAACGAGGCGTTCACCGAACGTGACGCTGCTTGCTCATCCGGTTGCGATTCAAGTTCCTCCGGCTCCGAAGCAAATAGCTCCGTCTGAGGGGAACGACGGGACTCGCGATGTATCAGGATCCGGAGCAGCGCCTGCCGGGTATCATCTGGCAGTTCAGCAGGAATCCATGATCTGACGAGGTCAACACGCTTTGCCGCGAACCCACTGTCCTCGATCACCTTCTTGACCGCCGTTGCAAGTTGCCGCATATCCGCAGACGGCAATACAGGATCCTTCGTCGACAGACAGTCCTCAAGACGGATCGACTGCCTGCGCAACGTGGGCATCTGTTCGATATAACGCTTTGATATGTCCTTGACCGTGGCCTTGAACGCGCGCTTGTCCGCCGTACCCTTCTGCATGAGTTTGAGCACCCAATCGCGGTCCCGGGTACTACCTGCGGCACTGACAGACGCCCGCTCCGGATCCGCCGTCAACGCGTGCCGGAATACATCGTGACCAATCGCATCGACGCGCGTGACCAGCCATCTGGCGACCTTCAGTTCCCGTCCCTGCAACCACTGCTCAACATCCGCGAACTGTTCAGGATGCAGTTCATGCGCGTCATCGATAATCGACAACGGTCTCATCGTAATTTCGCCGCCGTCCACCCCCGCGATGGCCGGAATGCGGATCGCCTCGATGATCGAAAAGGCCTCGTAAGTGCTTTGCGGGCCGATCTCGGTCAATTGATGCTCCGCCGGCGGCACCAGGGCCGTGACGATCCGGAATATGCGGGCTTCCACCGACCGAGCATAGTCCCGAAAAGCAAGCGTATCCTCGACGTGAATAAGCTTCGCCTGAACCTCAAACTGCTCGCGTGCAACTATCCTGACCTGCGAAAGATCGGCACCGGCCCCCTCAATCTTTCTTAACCAGCCAAGTACCGAGCGAACTTGGATCAATGAACGCAGAAGGGACGCCTTCACCTTGGTCGAATACGGCAATTCCCAGATATCGCGCATATCGGGGGTTGTCGCAAGCCGATAGGCCAGTATTCGCGGTCGAAGGTCCTCGATGACCAGACACTCGGTCAGCGCACGGGTTACGTCCTTATGGTCAGTACTGGGCAACGACCTCAACAACGCGACAACGGTATCGAGTTCGATCAGCCGCGCGATCGTGGTCTTCCCGCTACCCGGCGTTCCGACCACGATAACGAGTCTGTCAAAGAACGATGCAGCATTGCTTTCGAAGAACCGTCTGAGAGGCTCCGGGCTGAGAATAGAAAGCAGCGCGCCCGGCGCGTCGAAATATTCCGTGGCGCGTTTCTTGAATGGATTATCCATGGTCGGCGTGTCGCTTTTTCCGGGAGAACAGTGGTCTCATCTGATGCGCGGGTGGCGCGTGGCGAGGTCCGGATGTCGCCCATAGAATCGCGACCGAGTTATTCGGAGCATTGTGATAAAGCACAACAGGCAGCCCGCACGCCCTATAGCCATACCAGACATCCTTCTTGAGATGCTCGTCCTCAATTGAAGGGTCGTAGCAGTCTTTGAGCAACCTGACCAGATCCGCCGGACCGTTGTCGTCAATCACAATGTCATTACTGAGGATGGCAGAAAAAGTCGATTCGAAGCGGAACGCTCCGGTTGCAACGCGGAATCGGCCAATGGCATCGTCCACGGTTCCCGTCGCGCGGCTGGAGGCCAGGTAGTGGTGAATATGGATACAGCAGTCGGCGGTAAGCGACGTGCCAAGCCGCCCTTGGTTCTGGTCGCAGAAGACAGGGATCTTCCCCTTCCACTCGCCCTTCTCGTTCTGCCGAATGAGCGTAGCACCCGATGCGGTGAAATCATCGATCAGGCAGACGCGTTCAAACATTGCCGCCTCGTCGCAGAAACCCCGTTTGTCTAGACGCTCACGCAAGGCCTCGTTCAACTTCTTCCACTTCTCGTTTGATATTTCGCTGGCAGCCACAACCTGCTCCGTGGAAACGCGCCCTTCGTTATCTCGACGAAATATGTCAATCTTCGCCCCGTCACTCAACCCAACATAAAGCGTCCGGATCCCGATCAATTCGAGGTGACGTTCGGCCGCCTTATTGCCCCACGTTCTATACAGAGGTACGCCCAACTGCTTCGCCACCTCGGTGCGCATGCAGCGCAGAAGCACTGGCATTGTCAGATCCACCAGATGATGCATTTCGCCCTGACTGACAAATACAAGCTGCTTTCGAAGAAAGCTGTAGGCCGTCGTGCGATCCTTCCGGGCGAACTGCCCAAGCCAGGCGAGAAGGTTCACGTAAAAGCGCGCTCCGGGACTGTAGCCCTGGTAATGGTCATATTTGGCGCCGACCATCAGCCGCAACCAGGCAAACTCTTCTGTTGCCCGGGTCTCGTCCCATTCCATCAGGTCTGCCAGCAGGCGCATGGCAAGTTGTGCCTTCATCTTTCAAACCCCGGCACTGTCAGAATTGCACGAACATGTTCGATAAACTCCGGCGCAAACCGCAGCGCCCCTCCTTCGATCACGAGCGCCTTGAGGTAAAACCGCGTACCCTGCGCGCCCATCAGGCCTAGAGGCAGAAAATTCCAGCAGGCGTCCCTCGCAATCGAGACACCATTTACACTGAGGCCCAGACCTGCGTTGAGAAATTCATAATCGTTACCCTCGATGTCACCCGAATCTCCCAGCCTCAGAATTTCGTCATCGCGACCACAACCAACGGTCGCGGCAATGGCCGAAACAACTCTGTCCTTACCCGCAGATTCTGTGAGCACGTCTATTGAGTGGCCGGAATAAAAAATTCTCCATCCCCCATACCCTTTGGTGTTGAGCCATTGGCGCACGTAGGCCCCAACGCGGTACTTCGCTGAGTGATCACGAATTCGGAGGCTCAACTGCCCTTCGCCAATTTTCGGCGACGACTTCAACGCGCCGAGCAGGGTTGACTCGGTCAACCACTCGGTCAACTCGACGAACCTCGGGTCCGGCTTACCCTGCACCGGCGCCGCCGCGGCGAGACCAGATACGATCGACCCACTATAAAAACCGATCGTGATCCGCTCCCACAGTCCCTCATCCAGCTTGCCCCGCAGATCATCGTGCAGCGAATCACCTCGACCTGTTGCAAAGCCGATCGGAAATCCGGCACCTGCTATACGCGCAATTTCCGATATAAGGCAGGCATCCAGCCCCTCAAACCGGAGGTCTGTGTTGCAGAACGTTCCGTCGAAATCGCAAACCAGTGCACGAAATCGGGCCCGCTCAAGCCGGTTGGCGAACGCAACGCCGGCCAGCCTGAATGTTTCGTAGGTCGCGCGCGGCGCATTCACGTTTCGTACTTTCCGCACGAGAGCAGGCGGCCAGCCACCTCGCCCGCGAACGGCCATACGGACGTCCGATGCGTGTAATGCCCGCCCGAACTCCGGAACGTCGGGCTGTCCCGGGTCAATCCCACGGCGTTGGGACAGGATGTCAGTTACCAGGATTGCATCGATCACACTGACGATTTCTGCGAGTGCATGCTCGGTTGGCAGGTCGAGCCGAATGACAGGCACATCTGCAGGAAACGTCCCTATCGTCGCCTGCGCCAGAATCCGGTCCCGAGGTGACTCAAACGAGACAAAGCACGGCGCGAGTTCCCGATTGGCCAGCTGCAGGTGACGGCCATGTGCGAACTGCCTAAAATCGACCTTCTGAACCACACCGATCGCCGATTCGGCAATCTTCGATTCGATATCGATCGCACCTGCTATGCCGTCCCTGCCATAAAGCACGCAAATGTGACGGCCAGCGTCGACCGCGTCTCCTAGTCCCTGTTCCGCAATCTGCCCGCGACGCTGCTCAAGCCACTGCCCATCAATCTGCTCGAGATATCGTTGCAAGCCATCAATCGAGTATCCGCGCGCGACGAGGATCATCGTTGCGATCAGCGAGTTGGTCGCGAGATATCCATCTTTTCCCCAGGGAGCCGCGAAAGCGGCAACGGTCGCGCCCGATGCGCGGAGCCTGTCCGCCAGCGGGCTTTCGGGCGCCAGCGTCAGCGCGAACCCCGGAATCTCCAGCGTCAGCATGTGCCGACTGGCAGCGAGAACATCCTTGTTCTTGCCTTCGGCTGAAACCAGAACGACCGCGCAGTCCTCCGGCCGCGTCTCATGCGCAAGCAGTTCAACGGGGGTCGACTGGCGTGAAATCCGCCCGAACTCCGATTCGTGAAGTTGGGCTAGAAAGGCTGCCGAGGTCGACGAACCTCCCGAACCAACTGCAAGCAGACTCCGCCCTGAGTTGGCCGCGATAACCCGTGTCAAAAGGTCGACGTTTTGCTCAAGCGCCCAACGTATTGCGCTCGGCAGGTATGCAATTTCCTCGGCAAACTGCTTTCCCATCCCCGGTAGTCTCTCAAATTCTCGTTTGTCTTCTGTCTTAATATAAGCCGATCGCGCGGCGGCGATCACATTAACATTAAAACGCGGGGCTAACGAGGAAGGATAGATCATTGTCCCCGTCCAGCCTAGGACTAGCGCCGGAGGCGCCATCAGTCATCATTTTACGTTCAGTTTAACCAGCCGCGGTAATAGCTCGCCCCGTGTTTCGCAACTTGTTGCAGAGTTGGCAGAAACGCGGGCAACCAGTGGGGTTCTAAGCCATTTTCTCGCTACTGCAAGCCGGACTAAATATGCAAAACGCATACCGACCAGACTCCTCCCAACGCTGACGCCCTGGGAGCGTGCTTTCGCGCTGTGGGTCGCGCCGCGTCCCGCATCTCACACCTGCCAAGCATGAGTCCTTGGCACTGCAGTAAACAACGCTCAACTTCCAGCTGAGCGCAGCCGACATGGCTACTGGCGTACTGCGCCGTTACATTCAGAACACTCGTGCACTATCCATACCGCAGATACCCGGTCCGTCAAATACCCGAGTCCTGACCCGTTTTGCATTTGATATCGGGTTCATCGGGAAAACCGCTGCTCTTCAACCACTTGTGATTCCATCCAGAAAGTTATTCACAGCGTTGCCCCCAAAAACTGTGAATAACCGAGGCTTCGCAGTCGTTCCCGCCGCACTCGTGCCCCGGCATCTGCCCGGCACCCAGTTTCCTGCCCTGTCCCGCAACCGTAGTCGAAGGCGGGGCGGCGTCAAGGGGCGAGGGACCGTGTTGCCCGCACCCCTCCCTCACCTCTTTCCTTGACACCGCCCCGCCTTCGACTCCTTGGGTCGCACGGGCAGGAAACCGGGTGCCAGGCAAAAGCAGAAGCCGACCCCGAGTTCCACCGGGAAGGTTTCGCACGTAAGCGGCAAGGCCATCCCACAGCCCGTAACTCAACCCTTTCGCTGTGGAGAACGACATGCAACTCGCTTCCTCTTTCCGTTACGGCTCCCCGATGCTGCGCGCAAATGCGCCGCTGTCGGACGATCAAATTCACCTCGTCGCCCCGTCGATCTTCGCGGACGGCAAGCACGAAAGCCGCTCGGAACGTTACACCTACATTCCGACCATCGACGTACTGCGAGGCCTACGTAACGAAGGTTTTCAGCCCTTCATGGTTTGCCAGACCCGCGTGCGCGACGAGGGCAAGCGTGAGTACACGAAGCACATGCTCCGACTGCGCTATGCAGACCAGATAGTCGGCGACGAAGCCAACGAAATTGTGCTCCTGAACTCGCACGACGGCACGAGCAGCTATCAAATGCTTGCGGGCGTGCTGCGTTTCGTGTGCCAGAACGGCATGGTGGCGGGCGACAGCGTGCGCGAAATCCGCGTACCACACAAGGGCAACATCGTTCAGAACGTCATCAATGGCGCGTTCGACGTGCTCGACGGCTTCGATCTGATCCGCGAGCAGAAGGACGGTATGCGTGCCGTCGAGTTGAACCGCGACGAACAACACGCGTTCGCTCGCTCTGCGCTCGCGCTGCGCTACGACCCGACCGACGCCGAAGCACCCGCCCCCGTCACCGACAGTCAACTACTCGCCCCGCGCCGTTTCGAAGATCGCCGCGACGACCTCTGGACGGTATTCAACCGCGTTCAGGAAAACCTTACCAAAGGCGGCCTGCACGGACGTTCTCGCAGCGGGCGCGCCATGTCCACGCGCCCCATCACCGGCATCGACCAGAACGTGAAGCTCAACCGCGCGCTCTGGATGCTCGCTGACGCCATGCGCCAGATGAAGACGTAACCGCCTGCAGGGGCGGCAGCATCTCGCCGCCCAACTCGATCTCATTCCATCAGGAGTCCTATCCGGGTCACGTCCTGATGGAACCAGTAGCACCCGACCCGGAACTTTCCTGCCAATTTTTCTGGAGTCAGTCATGCAAGCTCAGATCACAACCACCACGGCAGATGCCGTCGAAATGACCTCCCCGCTCGAAACCAACTTCGGCAACGAACAGCCGGTCGTCACCGTGCCATATTCCAGCCTGCGGCCCTCACCGCTCAACGCCCGCACGAAACCGCTGTCGAACATTCCAGCGCTTGCCGCCAATATCCGGGCGAAGGGACTGCTGCAAAACCTCGTCGTCCACGAGATGAAGGGCTCACGCGGTAAACAGCGCAAGTACGGCGTCTGTGCGGGCCAGCGCCGCGAAGCCGCGCTCGACCTGCTGCACGAGCAGAAGCATATCGCGGCCGACTATCCGGTGCCGGTGCGGATCGTCAGCGAAGGGGAAGCCCTCGCGATCAGCCTGATCGAAAACAGCGAACGCGAAGGACTCGACCCGTTCGACGTTCTGCGCGCATACCGGATGCTCGCAGAGGAAGGCCGCAGCGTCGATTACATCGCGGCGCTTTTCTCCGCCTCGCCGCTCACCGTCAAGCGTCGCATGAAGCTCGCCAACGTATCACCCAAACTGCTTGCCCTGCTGCGTGAGGACGCGATCACGCTCGATCAGCTTGCGGCACTCGCCCTCGCAGACGACCACGAAACGCAGGAACATATCTGGTTCGACGCAAACGAGTGGCAGCGCCAGCCGAACTACCTGCGACAGGCCATTACGCGCGCCGAGATCGACGCGAGCCGCAGCCGCCTCGTGCGCTTCGTCGGCCTCGCCGCCTATGAGGCAGCGGGCGGATACGTGCGCCGCGACCTATTCAGCGACGACGAGAACGCCGGATACATTGCCGACGCCGAACTGCTGCAGAAACTCGTCGCGCAGAAGCTCGACGCCGCCGCCGAGGAAGTCCGCGCCGAGGGATGGGGCTGGACCGAGACGCGTGTCGAGCGCGATTTTACCGAACTGAACCGGCACGGCAGACTGCGCCCGGTGCAGTGCCAATACACCGACGACGAGCAGCGTGAAATGGACGCCCTCACCGCGCAGCAGGACGAACTCGCTGAAAAGATCGATGCACTCTCGGAGAACGATGAAGATGCCTACGAAGAAGCCGACCGGCTCAACGACGAAATCGAGCGGGTCAATGCGGCAATCATCGCACTCGAAAGTCGCGCGCTCGTATGGGACGCGCAGCAGATGGCCGAGGCGGGTACATTCGTGATCGTCGGACCGCAGGGTGAACTCGTCATCGAACGCGGCCTCGTGCGACGCGAGAACAGCGCGGCGCTCGACGCGGCAGGCGCGACGGTCACCGGCATGGCCACAGCCGAAGGCCCGGACACCGGGTCCACCAAGGCTCCGAAGGTTAAGCCCGTCCACAGCGCGAAACTCTGCCAGCGGCTCACCGCGCACCGCACCGCTGCCGTCCACGCGGAACTGGTCGCGCAGCCCGCCGTGGCGCTCGCCGCCATGCTGCACTATCTGATCCCGAAGGCACTGCCCGAGCACTACGGGCATGTCTCCTCTCACGGCTATCTCGCGCTGTCGGGCGAGAACAACCATGATAGCCTGCTGCGAGTAGCCGACGACCTGCCCGCCAGCCCCGCATGGAATGCCATCGAAACGCATCGGGAACGCTGGATTGCGGAACTGCCCGCAAAACGGGGCGACCTGCTGCCGTGGCTCATCGAGCAGGATCCCGGTACGACTCTGCTCGAACTGCTCGCGTTCTGCACCGGCACCCTGCTCGACGGCATCGCGGGCGAGGAAAAGCCGCATGCGATCAACCGGCTCGCGGGAGCGCTGAACCTCGACATGACCCGGTACTGGACGCCGACGCGCGCTACGTATTTCTATCACGTCAGCAAGGCGCGTATCGCGGAAGTCGTGTCTGCCACCGTGTCTCCCAAGGCCGCTGCCGACCTCGACAAGATGAAGAAGGCCGACGCGGCAGCCGCCGCCGAGCTGCGGCTCGCCAAGGCAGCATGGCTCCCGGAAATCCTCACCGATCGTGACGTCCCGGCCGCGCCGTCATGGGAAAACCGTGACGACGACGATGAGGACGACCGCGACGACGCGGATACCGGAGACGGCGCGGACGAAACGCCGGAGGACGGAGACACTGACGCGGAACCCGACGCCGGTAACGGCACGGAACACGTCAACGACACGCCCACCGACGCGGAAGCTGTGCCCGCGGCCGCTAGCCCGCTGACGCCGTGGCCTTTCCCGACTGCCGACGGCATGAACGGCGAGCAATCCCGCCCGCTCGGGGCGTAACGCCCCCCTCGCCCCGGCAACGGGGCAAGGCAGGCGGCAAGCCCGTATCCGCCGCCTGCCAGACTGAACCGGTGGAACATCTCGTGTCCGACCGCATCCGCATGACCGTACTCGCCACCAATGCCGAAGGCTTCCGGTCCTCTACCTGACTTTCGTCGACGCCACCGACCTGCAATACAACGAAGGCCAGCCCTATGCCATGGCCCTCGCCCGCACCGAAGATCAAGGCTACCGGCCATCGATGATCGCCTTCGTCCAGAACGACACTGTGGCAGGTATGCTCCGCCTCGCCGTCGCGTTCATGGAAGGCGATGCCGACGAGGTATGACCCGTGCGGGCGGACGGCACGCCGTCCGCCCGTCCCCAATGGATACCTGCCCACCATCCCGCCAGCCCACCCGCGCCTGCCGCCAGCAGCATCACGACCAGCCCGCCAGCGACCAGTCCGTAACACGCCCGCATGATCCTCCGCTCGACTGACGCGAGCGCCGCATCGAGCCGCTGCCGCTGCTCGCGCGCGGCAACCGCAGTTGCGCCCACGATCCGGTTTCCGGCAACGCGAGCAATGTGGCTCGCCGCCCGCTGCGTAAGCGCAGCCAGCGCCTCATCATTCAGCGCTGCAAGCGCGGCCCGGTAGCGCGCCTCGTGCTCATCGGTCATCTGTCCGGCCAGTTCGATCGTGGCCTTGCAGCGCGCGAGCGCGTCACGATGCTGAGTCATGAGCGCATCCGTCGCTGCCCGTGCCTCCGTCCGCATGGCATCCAGGCTGCCCGCGCCTGCCTGCCGGACGCGCTCCGGCATGGTCTCGTAGAGTCGCCCGTAGTGCTCGAGCATGACCAGCACAGACCACAGCGCATCGTTGTCACGCAGGTTGAGTGCGCCTGATATCCGCCGCATTCGCAGCACACTGGCGTCGTCGGGTAATTCGCCGGTGACGTCGAGAAACAGGGAGGCAAGCGCATCTACCGGCCTGCCCTGCCCGTTATCCATCGACCGTGACCTTGGCAAACATGGCATCGCACAACGAACGCCAACGCAATAGCTCGACCCGCTCACCGATATGCATCGTCTCCGCCGCCTTGCGGATCGACATGCGCTGGCTGCGAAGCTCGTCGGCAACCCGATCGGCGAGATCGGGAAAGTCCAGCGAATGACCGCGCGCTTCGATGGAGCGGCGAAGCTGCGATCCCTGATATAGCGTGAACTTTTCCGCCGGACCGAAGTAGCCATTGCGTACGACATTCGTCACCGCGTCCGGGAACGTCTCGCTGAAAGCGTTCAGAAGTTCAAGGCTGTCACGTTGCCGGTTGATCACCCACAGGACAACAAGCCGACGCCGAAGCTCGCCAAGCGCGCCGGCCAGCGTTGCGCCGAACTGCTCGACACCCATCTGGCTCCGCGCCGCCGTGTTGACTACGATCACGGCATCCCGTTGCTCATCGCAGAAATTGACGAGACCGATCCAGCCGTCTGCATCGTCCAGGTTGTAGGCGACGCAACGCATCTCATCCTGAACCGCTTTCATCACGTCCGGATTTGAGGTATCGGTTTCTACCAACGCCGCATGTATATCCCGCCGCAGGAGATAATCGACCAGCGCGAGTGCAACAAAGCTCTTGCCGACACCTCCCTTGCTGCCACCGACGAGATAGATCGGGTAAGTCGTCATGTCCATTTGGATCCTCTAAAGGTTCTCGGTGTCGGGCCGTATCTCGAATGAGAACTGGTCGCGCATCACCATGCTTCCGGGCTTGCTGACTGGCTTTCCCCCATCCTGCTTCTGAATCTCTCTGGCAGCCTCCGCGCGCGGTACGTTGTCCTTGCTCAACCTCTTCACACGGGGTAATGGCGCGGCATCGCCTCGTGCCGATTCCTTTGCAACCTGTCGAACTGGCTTGTCTTGCTTCGAGGGATATAACGCGTACTTGACCGAGCCAACGCTAAAATCGACGCCCCTCTTCCTTGCATGTTCAACGATTTCTTCCAGCGTATATCCCTTCTTTCTCACCGCACCGATCACCGGACGCATCTCTTTCATCGCATCGGTAATCGAGACGCGCTGCTCGGCCTCTGGCTTGACCGGCAGCGATTCCAGAGAGCGGGCAAGTTCATCCCATTGCGCTCGGGTATAGCTTTTCGCAACCGGCATGGCTCTCTCCGTCGTGCTCTCTTCACTCCATCTTGTTCACTCAGGAATACCCCGTCAATACCTGCTTTTTGGTCAGATTTTCGCTATCGGAACGTCATGGAATCAGACGAATCGCGTCGGAATAAAAGAAATATTTTGGACGCGTCTGGCAGGAGCAACTGGCGCAAGCTGGCGTCCGGAAAACGCATGGAAAGACTTCAGGCAGACGCCACGACGGCGAGTTGCCGAACCACTCCTACCATCGGACAGAGGCGCTCTGACCATCAGGATGGGCCCGAGGAACTGCGCGCCGACAGCAACACGACGAGTTCGCAGACTACATCCCTTGCCCAACGGACTCCCGATAGCCCTGATGACATACCGTCGGGACTGGCCGTGCGGATTTTGGGAAATCCAAAGCCGCCCGAAGCTGGATCCACGTTACCGATTCAGCGCATGCGGTTACCGACTCCAGCTATGACCGTCGCAGACACCTGTTATTCAAATATCGGTCGTGGACCAGATCATTGCGCAGCAATCGGCTCGCCCGTACGCAGACTCGATCAATCGACCATCCCACGCTCACGCGGCGTGGTACGCCGTCGCGCAAAGAGAGAGACCATCGGACTCGTTGCGAGTGTCCCGTAGACACCGGTGAATATCTCACGGACATATCCGACCGACCTCGCCGAAAGCGTTTAGCTGGCGGATAAATAAACAACATCGAGACGAGGGATGGCAGGATTGGCTTCCGCCGGTTTTGGTCGCCATGGGCACATTTTCAGACTGCCGGTCTATGGCGCATGCTGTACGAAAATCGGCGGTGTGAGAGCATCACAATCGACGCCCTCGTCTCCTCAATTTAGGAGGACCTAGTTCACACACCGCCCTCCTGCAAGGCGCAGGAAAACGTGGAAGCGAGAGGGCGACATTCCTGACCGGCTGGGAGTGTTCACTCACGCCCACATACTTGCTCGCGAGGTAAGCTCCGAAACTACCGCTTTATCGGCGGGCCGGCCGTGTTCGACCCAAGCAGCCTTCCATCAACCCAGCGCACGTGACCGTTTATGACGGCAAAGCCGACGCTCATGTCGGCCGATGCTCGGGCGTATTGCTAGTTTGATCAGTCTTAGAGTCGATATATCCGCTCCGCATTGTCATGGAATAGCGCACGACGTTCCTGCGGCGAAAAGTCTTTCGTAATGGCCCTGAACGCGTTGAACACGTCGTCGTAACTGCTGAAAAGCTTGTCGACGGGAAAGTTGCTTGCGAACATGCAGCGCTCCACACCGAACGCGTGAATTGCGGCCATTACGAACGGGCGGATACTGTCGACGGTCCATTTCCAGTCGCCCATACCTAACCCCGAAATCTTGCATGACACGTTTGGCGCCGACGCCAACAGTTTCATGGCCTCCTTCCAGGCTTCGATTTCTTCCGGCGTTCGGTCAACGGGCATGCCCGTGTGATTCAACACGATAGGCGTATCCGGGAATTCGCGCGCCAGCGCGACGGCCTCTTCCATCTGCGTGTAGTAAAGCTGCAGATCGAACGACAAGTTATAGCGTTTGAGCAGCGCATATCCCTTGCGCCACTGGCTATCACTCATCAGATGCGGACTGTCGATAAACGTCTTTACAGGGTCGCGATGGAAATTGAGGCATTGCCGGATGCCGCGTACATTTGGAAATTCGCAATGCGCTTCTATCACCGCCTGCACATCTGGAGAAGACAAATCAGCAAAGCCAACGATGCCATGCGGATAACCGTGCGTGTCGGCCACGCTCTGCAGCCATCGCGTTTCGGCGACGGAATCGTTATGGTCGTACTCGACCTGAAGATGCACGGTCTTCACCACGTTCTGGTTCTTGATGTCGGCCAGAAAATCGTCGATGAGATAGTCTTTGCGTATTGCCGAATAGTCGCCGAATACCCGCTTGAGCATCGGCCCCTGCAACCACGGATAGTTTCCGGTCTTGAGATCGTACAGATGATGATGCGGGTCGATAATGGGAAAGTTGTCCACGGTGTCTCCGGATCTAGTTAATTCATTCAAATCGAAGCGCCGTCCACGGCAAGGTGGACGGCTAACAGATCAAGTCGCTGCTCAATAGTTACCAGCCGAAGGCGGATACACGCGCTTTACAGTGGCCTGTGCTTCAGGGTGATCGATCGTGTCCTTCGTCACGAGCGGTTCCTTCAGCGCCAGTTCCTGCGTGGTCGGCTTGTGGTTGAGCGCATTGAACACCTGGCTTGTCGCATCGATGCCCTGCCCGACCGCTTCCTGCAGGAAGATGCCCTGAATCGCACCGTCGCGCAGCAGGCGGATCGTCGTCGGGCTGCCGTCCGCCGTCACGACGGCGACTTTCCCGGTGAGGCCGCGCGTTTGCAGCGCTTTGGCCGCGCCCGTGGCGGCTTCGTCGTACATACCGTAGATCGCCTTCACATCAGGATGCGCGGTGAGAATGTCGTTGGCTTGCGAGACGGCCTCGTTGACCGTCAGGCCATGTGTCTCCAGTACCTGCACGAGTTCACAACCATCGGCCTTGAACGACTCCTGCGCACCCTTCATATACTTTTGTGCGTTCTCGCGATCCTGCGGCAGCGACAGCATCGCGACCTTGTTGCCGCCGCGCTCCTTCGCCAGCTTGCAAACATATGAGCCTTGCGCCCTGCCCGTTTCATAGTTGTTTGCGGTGACGGCCGACGTGAAATCGGTCTGTCCCGCCCCCGGCCCGATTCCCGTGAACGCGATCGGCACGGACTTCTCCTTTAGCAGGCGCAGCACGGGCGGCGTGCTGGTCGAACTGACGGGCCCCATCACGATTGCGGTGACACCGCGCGTCAGCGCCGTACGAACGTTGTCCATCTGCTTGGCGGGGGAATTCTCCGACGTGAACTCGACATAGTTCATGCCGAGTTCTTTCGCCCGTTGCTTGACGCCATAGGCAACCCACTGCCAGTAGGAAATATCCAATGACGGCGCGATATACGCAACCGTCTGCTTCGCCTGCGCGAACGACGTTTGCGACGCCATGGCGGCAGCAACCAGTACGGCCGCCGCGACCAACCGGCCGAATGGCTTGCGCGCGCCGCCCTGCTTTTGCGTTTCGATCTTGATCATATTTGTCTCCTTGAACCTTGTTTAACGCGGCTTAACGCCGTGCCTTGGTAATGCGGTCGACGAGCACCGCGATAAGAATGACGATCCCTGTCACGGTGCCTTGCCAGAAGCTGTTCACACCGATCAGATTTGCGCCGTTCTGAATAATCGTAATCATCAGCGAGCCGAGCAGCGCGCCGATTGCAGAACCCGTTCCACCGAAGAGGCTCGCGCCGCCGATTACGACGGCTGCAATCGCCTGCAACATGAGGCTCGAACCCGCCGTGGCCTCGGCATTGCTGATGTACGAGATGCTGACGATCCCTGCGAACGAAGCCAGCAGTCCCGACAGCAGATACGCGGAAAGCCGCACGCGATTGACGGGAACACCGATCACACGCGCCGACGAACTGCTGCTGCCCACGGCATACAACCAGCGTCCCGCAACCACCTTGTGCAGACAGAACTCAATGGCGACGAGCAGCAACACGCACCACAATGCATAGTTCGGCAAGCCCGGAATGAGCGAGCCGGAGTTGAGCAGGTAGTAATTGGGATCGGAGATCGGCAACGAGTGGCCATCCGTGACGATGAACGACAGACTCCCCGCGATCGCATACGTGCTCAACGTGACCACGAACGGCGCGAGTCCGACGAAGGTGACGAGCCCGCCGTTGATCAGGCCAATCAAAAGACCCACGGAAAGCCCCGCAAGACTGCTGGCGATCGCGCCGAATCCATGCATCATCGCGAGTCCCGTGACCATGCCCGTCAACGAGAACACCGAGCCGACCGAGAGGTCGATGCCGCCCGTGATGATCACGAGCAGCACGCCGAATGCCATCAGCACGAGCGGCGCCGCCGCCTGAGTGACGTTCGCGATGTTGCCGCCCGACAGCGCGGCGGGGACGACCATGCCGACGGCCAGCTCGATGATGATGATGGCGATCGCGATCGCAATTTCGGTGCGGTAGGTGGAAAGCAAGCGGCGGGCCGTCCTGGCCGACTGAGGGCCCTCGCTTGCGATCGGGTGGGTGACTGTCTTCATGGTTGTCTCCAGATTGGAATGCGTGGCAACGCGCTACGCGGGAACGTTTTCAGGCAGCCATGCCCGTCGCGTTAGCCAGATTGGTTTCATTGACATCGGCATGGCGCAGCACACCAGTCGGGCGTCCGTCCAGATCGAAGGCGAGCACCGTATCGCACAGTTCGACGAGTTCGACATACTCCGTCGACCACCAGACCACGGCCGTGCCCTGCGCGGCCATCTTGCGGATCAGCGCGTAGATCTCGCGCTTGGTGCGGATATCGACGCCGCGCGTCGGCTCTTCGAGCACCAGCAGCTTCGGCTTGAGCGTGAGCCATCTCGCGACGAGCAACTTCTGCTGCGTGCCGCCGCTCAACGTAGATGGCAGATCCCAGAGCGAGCCGGCGCGAATGTTCAACGCTTCGAGAAGCCGCGTGCCCTGTTGCACTTCCTGCTTGTGCGCAACGTTACGGCGCTCGACGATACGCTGCGCCGCGACGAGGTTATCGACAATAGGCAGTGTTTCGAGGATGCCCTTGTTCGCACGGTCGCCCGAGATGAAGCCGACGCCATCGCGCGCCGCCGCGGACGGACTCGTGTAGGCCACCGTCGCGCCATTGCGCTTCAAGTTCCATGCATGATCGGCGGCGAGTCCCGTCAATGCGGTGATCAGCGCGGACGGCCCCGTAGGCGCACCCGCCAGTCCCATGATCGAACCCGGCCGGATGTCCACGCCTATGCCTTCGTGTTCGATCGTGATCGTGTCGCCTTCGCTGATGCTGAGGGTCGCGTGGCCATCACTTACGTCGTGCGTCTGCGTCGCGTTAATAGCGATCGCATTCGCCTGCTCGTCGGGTTCGACACTTTGCCCCATGCATTCGACAATCTCGCGGTCGGTGATCGCATCAAGCGCAACGCGGTCGACAGCCGTCTTGCCGTCGCGGATGATCGTGCAGACGTCGGCGATCTGACGGATCTCGCGCATCCGGTGCGAGACGAACAGCACCGCAAGCCCGGTGTCCGCGATCAGCCGGCGAATGACCGCAAAGAGACGGGCGGTTTCGGCCGCAGTGAGGTTCGCCGTGGGTTCGTCGAGCAGCAACAGCTTTGCGCCCGAACCGAGCGAGCGCGCAATCTCGACGAGTTGCCGCTCATGCAGCGTCAAATCACCCACCAGACGTTCGGCGGATTGGCGTGCGAAATGCGGGTCGATCAGTGACAGCGCGTCGATCGCAATCACTTTCGCTGCGCGCTCGCTGTATTTCTGCGTCGCGCGCCGCAAGCGCGGCATCGCGATGTTTTCAGTGACCGACAAATGCGGCAGCAGCGCAAGTTCCTGGTTCACCACTGCGATTGCGCCCGCTTCAACATGCGCGGCGGCGGAAGCGCCGATCTCCTTGCCGTCGAATTCGAGCGTGCCGCCATCGCGTTCGTGCTGGCCGGAGATGATCTTGATGAGCGTGGACTTGCCCGCGCCATTCCCACCGAGGAACGCATGCACCTCGCCCGGTGCGATCGACAGATCAAATCCTCTTAACACGCTCGTCGGGCCGAAGCTCTTGACGATCGAGCGTGCCGACAACACATACGGCGGTTGAGTCATGTCGAATCTCCAGTCGCGATATACATTTGACGCACGGCAGCAATCCCGTGAGACAGACGCAACGTGCTCGCATAGCCGGATGGACCGATGGTCGTCCACCGCGGACTCAGTGAATGTGGGAATCGTGACTTGCGCGTCAGGTGGCGAAAGGCGATCGCGCGTCAGGAGGGAAAGCCGGATAATGCATGTCTGTCTCCTGCGCAGTTGTGCACTGCGCCAAGTTGGTATGTGGTTGGAAGCTGAGACTTTCAACCCGCCGCGTCGCGGTTGCCGTCGTATCGGCTATGTGCACGCTGTGCGGGTTGTCGACAGAATGGCAGTGCAGAAGACGTGCGAACAAGTCGGTTTCATTCAACCGCAACTGAAAAAAATTTCACGATGCGTATTCCTCCGCTCAAGTCCATCATCGCGTTCGAGAGTGTCGCCAGAACCAAAAGCGTGAATCGCGCAGCGGAAGAACTGGGTCTGACCGCGTCGGCCGTGAGCCATCAGCTCAGCAATCTCGAATCGATCATCGGGCAGCCGTTGTTCCAGCGGTCCGGGCGTGGTCTCGTGTTGACGCCGATTGGCGAGCGCTACCTTTCCGACGTGACCGGGTCACTTGCGGATCTGAGCCGCGCGACAGAGCGCGCGTCGAGCCGTACGGAGGTTGACATCTTGCGGGTGCATTCGAGCCCGAGCTTTGGACTCATGTGGCTACTTCCCAGGTTGTCGTCATTTCAGGAAGCTAATGGCGATATTCAGCTCAATCTGGCCTGCTCGTACGAGAACGTCTCGTTTTCGAACGGCTACTACGACATCGACATCAGGCACGGCTACGGCAACTGGGACAATCTGGAAGTGAAAACGGTGCGTGGCGAATTCATTGCGCCGCTTGCTTCGCCTGCCTACCTTGAGCGGCATCCCGTCGAGACTCCGGAAGACCTGCTGGCGCATCGTCTGATCTATTCAGAGACACCGCTCGTCCAATGGAAGCAATGGTTCGGCAGAACAGGCGTATCCGCGAAGCAGAAGACGTTCGATTTTTCGTTCGACCGCTCCTACATGTCGATCGAAACGGCGGCACTCGGCCTCGGCATCGCGCTCGAGAGCCTTATGCTCGCATCGGTGAAAATTAGGGACGGACTGCTGGTGCCTGTTTTCGACGAGACATATTCCATTGAAGTCGGCGCACATCATCTGGTTTACCCGATGCAAAACGCCGAATTGCCGCGCGTCGAACGTTTTCTCGCATGGATCGAGCGGGAGGCAGCGTCCACCTGAATTTTTCTCAGCCATTGTTGAGCGTTTCCGCGTTGATGCCGTCGCCTTGTCCGCTGACACTACAAGCACCATCGACACTCAGGAGACAAGCAATGCTGCTCGAGAACAAGGTTATCGTGGTGACGGGTGCGGCATCGCCCCGTGGTATCGGCAAGGCGACCGCAAAGGCGCTGGCCGCACAGGGCGCGCGTGTCGTGATCCTCGACCTGCGCAAGGAAGACGCGCAAGCCGCCGCTGCCGATCTCGGCCCTGAACATCTCGGCCTCGCCTGCGATGTCACCGACAAGGACGCTTGTGTAGCCGCTGCGCGTGCGACGCTCGAACGCTACGGCCGCATCGACGGCCTCATCAATAATGCAGGTATCACGCAGCCGGTGCGCACGCTCGAAATCGGCGCCAGGGATTTCGACGCGATCGTCGACGTTAATCTGCGTGGCACCCTCTATATGTCGCAGGCGGTGATTCCCGCGATGAAGGAGCAAAACGGCGGCAGCATCGTCTGCATGTCGTCGGTTTCCGCGCAACGCGGGGGCGGCATCTTCGGCGGGCCGCACTACAGCGCCGCCAAAGCGGGCGTGCTCGGGCTCGCGAAAGCCGTGGCACGCGAGTTTGGTGCGGATCACATCCGTGTCAATTCCATCACGCCAGGTCTGATCCAGACGGACATCACGGGCGACAAACTGACGCCCGACATGCGCGCCGAAATCATCAAGGGCATCCCCCTCGGGCGGCTCGGCGATGCAGCGGATGTCGCGAACGCCTGCCTCTTTCTGGTCAGTGACCTCTCGACCTACCTGACGGGCATCACACTCGACGTGAACGGCGGCATGCTGATTCACTGACGACAGCGCCGCGCGTGCGCGGCATCCCGAAGCACCCGGGACAAACCGGGGCCGTGGCAGGAGACAGACACATGAAATCCAGATACACCGCACCGCCCGTTGCGGGCGATGCGATCCCGCGCGGCGACTCGCCGACATTCGAGGCCAAGACTTACGCGAAGGTCAGCCGCCGATTGATTCCCTTTCTGATGCTGTGCTACCTGGGCGCGTATCTCGATCGCGTCAACGTGGGCTTTGCGAAACTTCAGATGCTGAGCGATCTGCGCTTCAGCGAGACCGTCTATGGCGTAGGCGCGGGCATTTTCTTTCTCGGCTACTTTTTGTTCGAAGTCCCAAGTAATCTCATTCTTCACCGGGTCGGTGCGCGCAAGTGGCTTGCGCGGATCATGCTCACGTGGGCGGTTATCTCCGCGAGCTTCGTGTTCGTCAAATCGCCAACCGTCTTCTACATGCTGCGCTTCTTGCTCGGCGTGGCCGAAGCGGGATTTGCGCCGGGCGTGATCCTGTACCTGACCTATTGGTTTCCCTCCGCGCGCCGCGCGAAAGCGTTGTCGCTGTTCTTCATGGCGATTCCGCTGGCAGGCATCATTGGCGGCCCTCTGTCGGGTTCGATCATGCATTCGCTGCAGGGCGCAATGTCGATGGCGGGATGGAAGTGGCTGTTCCTGCTCGAAGCCGTGCCATCGCTGGTGCTCGGCATCGCGATCCTGCTGTACCTCGATGACAGCATCGCGAAGGCGAAGTGGCTCACCGACTCCGAAAAGACACTGCTCGCCCGCAATGTCGCTGGAGACAATGCGCACAAGACGGCTCACCTCTCGATTCGGGCGTTCATCGGCGACCGCCGCCTGTGGCTGATGGCCGCGATCTACTTCTGCGTCGTGCTCGGCCAGTACGGTCTGACTTTCTGGCTGCCGACCATCGTGCGCAAAGCCGGTGTATCGGACCCGCTGTGGGTCGGCATTTTCACCGCGATTCCCTACCTGTGCGCGCTCGTCGCGCTGCCGCTGATCGGCATGAGCGCGGACCGCCGACGCGAACGCCGCTTCCACCTCGCGATTCCGATGCTGATCGCAGCAGCAGGTTTTGCAACCTTGCCTGCGCTGGGCAGCGTCGCGGCATCGATCATCTGCCTGAGTGTTGCCGCCGCCGGCATCCTCGCATCGTCTTCGCAGTTCTGGTCGTTGCCGACTTCACTGCTTGGCGGGGTATCGGCCGCTGCGGGCATCGCCGCTGTGAATTGTTTCGCCAATCTGGCGGGATTCTTCTCACCCGCCATCGTCGGCTGGCTCAATGATCTGACTGGCAAATCGACTGCGGGCCTCATCTTTATATCCGTGGCGGTGACGCTGGGTGCCGCGCTCGTTTTCCTCGTCCCGGCGAGGTCCGTCAACCGCTGACGTTTTCAGGATTCTCTCGACATCAAAGGAGCAATACATGGACACCGAAATTATTACCGAGGACGTCTCGCTCGCTGAGCGCGCGTACCGGATCAGGAGAAACGCGCTGCTGATGGGCGAAGTACAAGGCCAGGGCTATATCGGCCAGGCGCTCGACATCGCAGACGTACTGGCCGTGGCGTACTTCGGCGCCATGCGTTACCGCCCACAGGACCCCGATTGGGAAGATCGCGACCGCTTCCTGCTGTCCAATGGTCACTACGCGATTGCGCTGTACGCCGCCCTCTTCGAAGCCGGCATCCTGCCCGCAGAAGAACTCGAAACCTATGGCAGCGATGACAGCCGTCTGCCCATGTCCGGCATGGCGAGCTATACGCCGGGGATGGAAATGTCGGGGGGCTCGCTCGGCCACGGCCTGACGATTGCCGTGGGCCGCTGCCTCGGGCTCAAGCGCAAAGGGTCGAACGCGTTCGTCTACACGCTCTTCTCCGATGGCGAACTCGACGAAGGCGCGATCTGGGAAGGCCTGATGTCCGCCGCGCACTGGAAGCTCGACAACCTGATCGCGATGGTCGATGTGAACAACCAGCAGGCCGACGGCCCGTCGACGCAAATCATGGCGTTCGAGCCACTCGTCGAGAAACTCGAGGCATTCGGCTGGTACACGCAGCGCGTGAATGGCAATGACATCGAAGCCGTGAAGCTGGCCTTTGATAACGCACGTAATCACGCCAAGCCGCAACCGCGCATCATCGTGTGCGACACGAAGATGGGCTGCGGCGTACCGTTCCTCGAACAACGCGAGAAGAACCACTTTATCCGCGTCGACGCGCACGAGTGGCAACTCGCGCTCGAAGCACTCGAAGCAGGGAGAAAAGCATGAGCACCGTTGAGAAAAAACCGCGCCTGAAAACATCGGCGATGATCGCGTCGATTGCGGGCGAAGGCCAGATTACCCGTTCCGCGCCGTTCGGCCACGCGCTTGCCGAACTCGCACGCACTAAGACCAACGTGATCGGCATGACAGCCGACCTCGGTAAATACACCGACCTGCACATCTTCGCGAAGGCGTTCCCCGAGCGCTATTACCAGATGGGGATGGCCGAACAGTTGCTGATGGGCGCCGCGGCAGGCTTCGCGCATGAAGGCGCACAGCCGTTCGTGACAACCTACGCGGTGTTCGCCACGCGCCGCGCCTATGACTTTATCCATCAGGCAATCGCTGAGGACAACCTCGACGTAAAAATTGTGGCAGCACTGCCAGGTCTCACGACAGGCTATGGCCCGAGTCACCAGGCTGCCGAGGATCTCGCGCTGATGCGCGCGATGCCGAACATGACTGTGATCGATCCGTGCGACGCGCTCGATATCGAGCAGATGGTGCCGGCCATCGCCGCGCACAAAGGTCCCGTCTACGCGCGCCTGTTGCGCGGCAACGTGCCCGCCGTCCTCGACGAATACGACTACAAGTTCGAACTCCGCAAGGCGAACCTGCTGCGCGACGGCAACGACGTGCTGCTCATCTCATCCGGAATTATGACGATGCGCTCGCTCGAAGTCGCGAAGGCGCTGGAAGCGGACAACATCGGCGTCGCCGTGCTGCACGTGCCGACCATCAAGCCGCTCGATACTGCCGCGATCCTGCGCGAAGCGAAGCGGACGGGCCGCATGGTGATCGTCGCGGAAAATCATACGGTGATCGGCGGACTCGGCGAAGCCGTGGCATGCACGCTGCTCGGCGCGGGCGTGACGCCGCCGTTCCGGCAGATCGCACTGCCTGACGAGTTTCTCGACGCGGGCGCCCTGCCAACGCTGCACGACCGCTACGGCATTTCGACGGGGACGATGGCCGCGTCTATCAAGACTTGGCTCGCGTGACCGATCAAATGACTGGCTAACCCTACCGATTTACGTAACGTGACAGTTGCTGCCAAGAACGACCGCATCCCGACGGCGGGAAGCGGCCGTTCGCTTTGGATGATCCAATGGCCGTTTGTGGCCCGCGAACCGTCCCATGAGCCCACATCATCCGCTGGCCAGCGGTGAACTTATGCAAAGGGCATATTTCGCTCCCTCACAGTCATTCGACTACGGTTCGGGAATAGCCGATCGGAACCTCATAGCAGCGCACGCCCCTGCCGCATTTGTCACGCGGCCGTAATCCAGCCCTACCTTGCAGGGGCGCCACCGTAGCACCGTGTATGTCATGCCGCGCCAACAGACAGGATATGTGGCCTGATGTTTTAAGTTCGTCAACGAACGCTTCCAGCAGCTGCGTTACGGCATCGCCTCGCGCTTTCGCCACACCCATAGCCTGCTGAATCACCATAAACGGGTCATCTAGTAGGCGCAGCCCTGTATGTTGCCTGGCATCAGAGAGCAGTTGCTGTTTAACCCCGGCAGCAACCTCGAGGCCATGCTTGACAAATGTATCGACCACGGCCGGAGATGTCGCTACACGAACGATGTCGGCCCGCGTGAGCTCCCGGCTCAAAAAAAGGTCATACGCGCTCCCGCCGCCAACCGCCACGCGATTGTGCGCTTCATCGACCTGGCTACTGTCAGTAATCGGTGACTCCTGCCGGACTAGGTAACAACCTTCGATCAATAGATACGGCGAAGTAAATGAGATCCCTGCGCCACGGACAGGGTCGATCGCGAAGAAACCGAGGTCTGCTCGCCCATTTGTCACTGCATCGACGGCCTTAGCCGCCGCATCGACTACAAGAAACTCAACAGGCACCCTCAGGAACTCAGCCAGTTCAGTCGCGAGATCGACTGAAACTCCGAATGGTTTTCCCGTGGCTTGATCCGTGTTCGCGAGAATGGGATTACCCAGATTGATCGTTACGCGCAGCGTACCAGTGGGCACAAGTGCCGAGACGATTGCATCATTCAGTTCCATCGAAGCTCGCTCCCCTATCTGACCTGATTCACGAACTCGTTCGTGTAGGTACTCGACAGATCGATATGCTTCCCTTTGATATTCGGGTTGAATTCGCTCATCACTTTCAGCACCGTTTCTGGCCCTCCAGGCGGCATCTTGCCATCCGGCGAGTACATGGGCAGAGAAGCCTTCAACGCCTGCAAGTAAAGGGCCTTGTTGCCGCCGTAGTAGTCCGTCGGCATCTTCGTCGCGATTTCTTCTGCCGGGTGCGTTTGAATGAATCGCAAGGTCCTGACAAATGCTCTGGCGAGTTTGGCCGCTTCTGTCTTGTGCGACTGCGCCCAGGTACGCCGCACATAAAGACTGGAGGCGGGGTATAGGCCTCCAAGGGCGGCCCGGGTTCCTTCAACGCTGCTCAGGTCCACAAGAACCTTCGCATCTCCGGTTGTACGCAGCAAAGATGTCGTGGGCTCTGTCGTCCATGCAACGTCCACGCGTTTCTGTTTGAAGGCCGCCATCAGGCTGTTTCCGGCACCCACCGGCAGCATCGAGAAATCGCTCGTCTTCAGACCATATCGCGACGCGAGGTATTGTCCGAGGAACGTGGACGAGGAACCCAGCCCCGTCACGCCAAGCGTTTTCCCTTTGATATCGCCCATGTTCCTGATCTGGTTCGCAGCGTCGGCGCGGACCATTTCCATGCTTCCGGGTACAAGACCGAATATCACAATACTTTCTACGTCCTTACCCTTCGCCTGCAAGTCGATCGAATGATCATAGAAGCCGACGACTGCTTGGGCAGCTCCCGCGAGCAGTTCATTTTCGGCGTCAACACCCGCCTGCTGGGACTGCAGTTCGACATCGAGTCCCTCGTCCTTGAAATAACCCAGGCTTTCCGCCAGCTTCGGTGGAAGATAGATCAGCTTGTTGATACCGCCGACGATGATGGTGATCTTTTCGTCCGCATGAGCCGCGCAGGCGCAGAAAGCGCTCGACACTGCAGCGAGCATGACAAGACGGCGAAGCGGGAAAGTCATGGATGTCTCCTCCTTGTAGTGGGTTCTGCAACCGGGCCTTGGAAGTTCTGCTGGTTTTAGCGGGATGAGTTTTGTGCAAGCGGGGTCGGCACCAGCACGTGACCTTCCATCAGGCGGCGGGCGCTTCGGCTCATGATTGCCTTGCTGACCACCCATGTGCCGTTGCGCTGTTCCGCTTCGGCGCCTACCGCCATCACGCCCGACGGATGGCCGAACCGTACCTGTTCCGTCCGGGTCGCGGGCATCAGCACGTTCACGACCGTTCCGGGTATCGCTGCCGCAACGGCAATGGCCACCGCGCCAGTGCCGGTCATTGCGTGATGCAGCTTTCCCATCGACAAGATTCGTGCGTTGATATCCACCATCGCAGGTTCGATCCGTTTGCCGCTAGACGCGGTGTACGCACGCGGCAATGCAACGAACGCCAGCTTCGGTGTATGAGGGCGCAACTCAGTCACCTCCTGCGGAGTCGCCGCCAGCCCCATTTTCACCGCCGCATGGGCACGGATTGCTTCACATTTGGCAAGGAGTGCTGCATCGTCGTTGATGTCGCGTTGCATCTCGTTGGCCTTCAGCCCGAGATCTTCCGCGTTGATGAAAATAGCGGGGTTGCCCGCATTGATCAGCGTAAGCCGGTAAGTCCCGTAGTCTGGAACATCGATGGCGTCGACGACATTGCCCGTCGGGAACATGCCGCCCGAAAGTTCGTCACCCTCATCGCTGCCCCCGGGATCGAGGAATTCGATGCGGATTTCGGCAGCCGGGAACGTTACGCCGTCGAGCTCGAAGTCGCCTTCCTCCTCGACCTGGCCATCTTTCATGGGCACGTGCGCGATAATCCTCGCGTTGATGTTCGCCTGCCAGATTCGCACTGTCGCGGTGCCGTCGGTCGGCGCGTTCACCAGACCCTGTGCAATGGCAAATGGACCGACGGCCGACGTCAGATTTCCGCAGTTGCCGGACCAGTCGATCACAGGTTTGTCGATCGATACGGCACCGAACAGGTAATCGACGTCGCAGTCCGGGCGCGAGGAAGGCCCCACGACCACCACCTTGCTCGTGCTGGAGGTCGCTCCACCCATGCCATCCGTCTGCTTCTCATAGGGATCGGGACTGCCGGTCACGCGCAGCAGGATCCGGTCACGCTCTGCTGGGTCCGACGGCAAACTGTCGGCCCGAAAAAACACCCCCTTGCTGGTGCCACCGCGCATATAGACGGATGGAATTCTGGTTTGAGCCACGTGTCACTCCTGAATGGTTTTGAATACGATGCATACGGGACTGCCGGTGTGCACCGTCTGCCCCGTTGGCGAGGGCATGCCACTTGTCTTGTCGAGCGCGTACTGGACGATGCTGTCGGATCGCTCGTTAGCGACGTACAGATAACTTCCCGAAGGGTCGAGACTGATGAAGCGCGGGAAATTGCCTTGGGTGTCGATCCAGCGCGGCTGACCCGGCATTCCACTTGAGCCGTCGAGCGGCAACGTAGCGACCGAATCATGACCGCGGTTGGACACATACAGAAAACGTCCCGTGGAATCGATCGCAATGCCGGCGGCGCTTGTATCGCCGTGGGCGTTGCAGGGGATCACCGAAACGGTATGCAGCGGTTCCAGCGCTCCGGTGAAGACATCAAAGCCCCATGCCGTAACGGTCGAATCCAGTTCGTTTGCCACGTAGACGAGCGGCAACGCCGGGTGAAACGCTGCATGCCGGGGACCGGCGCCGGACCTGCATCGGTGTCCGACAACGCGCGGTTCACCGGTCTCCAGCCATTGAATCGCGAACACCGTATCGAGTCCCTTGTCCGGGACGATGTGCCAGTTGGTGTTGTATCGAGTCGTAGCGTAGCGGGATACCTGATGCGGATGAGACCCGGCTTGCTCGGTCCGGTTCGGACCCGGCGTGCCCGACAGCGAAACGAGCGACGACACAGGTGCCAGCTCCCCCTCTGTACCGACTGGAATCCGGGCTACCGTCCCTGTTGCGTAATTGGCGACAACAAGTGAAGAGCCGTCGCGCGAGAACGCAAGATGTACGGGATTTCTGCCTTCGCATGATTGCCGGTTCAAGAGGCTCAAACGTCCGCTCGAATGATCGACGTGATAGCTGCTAAGCTCGCTGCCGTCCCCATGAACCGCATAAAGAACATCCTGCCTCGCGTTCAATGTGAGAAACGATGGGTTTTCAGACGCCAGACAGATATCTGTCAGTTCCCAGCGCTGGTTCGCGGGGTCGACTGCATAGATGCTGATGCCGCGGCCGCGCGCGTTCCGCTCGCGCGTCGTTCGACAGCCGACATAGATATAAATCGTTTTCATCGCGGTCATTGCCTCACGCCGCAGTCATGTACTCGCCCGCAATGCGCGGCAGCAGGCCGCCCGCTTCAAAAATCTGCACCTCTTCACGCGTGTCTATCCGGCACTTGACGAGCGTGCTCAGCGTTTCGCCGTTACGTCGGCCGATACGCAACGTCAGAAAGCCGCCAGGCTCAATCGCACCATCGATACCTTCGATCGAATACGTCTCCGATCCATCGAGCGCCAACGTGCGCCGAGTCACTCCTTCAGAGAATTCGAGCGGCAGCACGCCCATGCCGACCAGGTTCGAGCGATGAATGCGCTCGAAGTTTTCACAGACGACAGCGCGCACGCCGATGAGGCGAACGCCTTTCGCGGCCCAGTCCCGGGACGAGCCCGCACCGTAGTTCTTCCCCGCCACGACGATGAGTTCCTGCCCACGCTCGATATAGCGTTCTGCTGCATCGTAGAGACGCATCGTGATGCCTTCCGGCTCCATCCGGGTGAGAGAGCCTTCCTTCTCACCGGCCATTTCATTGCGCAAGCGGTTGTTCGCAAAGGTCGCTCGAATGGCCACCTTATGATCGCCTCGCCGCGTGCCATACGAGTTGAACTCCGCCGCATTGACGCCGTTGGCAATCAGATATTCGCCTGCGGCGCTTTCCGGAAGAATCGCGCCCGACGGTGACAGGTCATCTGTCGTGACGTTGTCTCCGAACACGCCAATGGCGCGCATCTGCTGGAGTCGCGCAGGCTGCGTGAGACTCGCCTGCCAATAGGGCGGGCGACGGATGTAGTTACTATCTTCGCGCCACGGAAAGCGTGCCGGCACTGCCTCGGCACCTTCCAGTTGTCCAGCCTTGCGGAACATCTCCGTGTAAATGCGCAGGTACTGTTCCCCATGGATGCTCGCCTTAAGTAGCGTGTCGATCTCTTCATCCGTCGGCCATAAGTCCTTCAGATACACGGGGTTGCCGTCCTTGTCCGTGGCGACCACACCGTTCTCGATGTCGACATTGATCGTGCCGGCAATCGCATAGGCGACCACCAGCGGTGGCGACGCGAGGAACGCTTCCTTCACCCGCGGATGAATGCGGCCGTTAAAATTGCGGTTCCCTGAAAGGACGGCGACGGCATGAACATCCCGCTTTACGATGTCCGCTTCGATCTCTTCTGGGAGCGGTCCCGACATACCGTTGCACGACGTGCAGCCGAAGCCGATGATGCCGAAACCAAGTGCCTCAAGCGGGGACATCAGTCCCGCCTCCCGCAGGTAGATTTCCACCGGCTTCGATCCGGGAGCGAGCGATGTTTTGACCCACGGTTTGCGTTGCAGCCCGAGTGCGACCGCCTTACGGGCAACGAGGCCCGCGGCGATCATATTGCGCGGGTTCGAAGTATTGGTGCAGCTCGTAATCGCCGCGATGACAATGGCACCGTCATCGAGTTTGACGTCGGACGGTGCTTCCTTCTCCCTGGCGTGTTGCGCGGCCGGTCGAGCGATACCCCGGCTGACGAGCGCTGACAGCGGCACACGGTCGTGCGGGTTGGACGGCCCTGCGAGTGCGCGGCGCACTTCCGATAGATCGAACGCCAAGGTCCGGTCATATTCCGCGTCGGCAAGATCGTCCGCCCATAGACCCTGCGCCTTCGCGTAGCTTTCCGTCAGCGCGATCTGCGCATCCGACCGGCCAGTCACACGCATGAACTCGAGTGTCTTTTCGTCCATGGCAAAAAGCGCTGCGGTGGCGCCGAATTCAGGCGCCATGTTGGAAATCGTCGCGCGGTCGCTCAGCGTCATCGCGCGCGCGCCCTCGCCGTAAAACTCTATGATGGTGCCGACCACCTTCTGCGTGCGCAGAAACTCGGTGATCGCCAACACGAGGTCGGTCGCTGTCACGCCTGGCTGCCGGAAGCCTTTGAGCTCCACACCGACGATGGTCGGCAAGCGCAACCACACCGCGCGCCCGAGCATCACTGATTCCGCCTCGATGCCACCCACACCCCAGCCCAGCACGCCAAGCGCATTAATCATGGTCGTATGGCTATCCGTGCCGACGAGCGTATCGGGGTAGGCCACGCCGTCTTTCACCTGGATGACGGGCGACAGATATTCGATGTTTACCTGATGCAGGATGCCGTTGCCAGGCATCAGTACGTCAAGATTCGAAAACGCCTGCTTGCACCACGCGAGGAATTCAAAGCGTTCGGCGTTCTTGCTCTGCTCGATCGCCATGTTCTTTGACATCGCCTCAGGGTCGTCCCCGGCAACCTCGACATTCAGCGAGTGATCGACCACGAGATGCGTGGGCACGACGGGGTTGATTGTGGCGGCGTCGCCGCCCGCTTCTGCGACCGCGTCGCGCATGCCCGCAAGATCGACCAGGGCCGGGGTGCCGAGCAGATCCTGCAATACGACGCGCGCCGGGTAGTACGGAAAGTCGACGTCGTGACAACGCGCCGCCAGCGCCTTCAAATAGTGTGCTGCGTCCGCCGCGGGCTGCCGGCGAATGACGTTCTCTGCGAACACCCGCACGCAATACGGCATGCGGGCGAACTGCGCCGCCTCGAGAGACGCCATTGCGTCGGCGACGCTGACAAATTCGACGGTGTGATTGGGAAGGGTGCGGGACATCGGGGTTTTCTCCAGGGCAATGCAGCGCTGCTTGTGTTTCGATGTTTTGCATTCTATGATCATAAAACGCAATATGCAAACGGCCTTGTGCTCGGTGGTTACCCTGGCACGACTCGAAACCGGCAGTCACCGGAGAAGCAGGCAATGGCAAAATCGCAGATCGGTCTTTCAGATGCATCGCCTCACCGGGCGGTCGTGAACGGCTGTCCTTTGCCCGCGATCCACATGCGCTCCTCCGAAGACACCACGGCTGCGGCCCTGACCCCGCTACAAACCCGCGTGACGCGGGAGATACTTGCGCTGGCAAGGCGCGAAGATCTCGCCATCGGCGACCGCCTCGCTGAATCGATCCTTGCGGAGAAAATCGGCACGTCGCGCACACCGGTGAACGTGGCCCTGCATCATCTCGTGACGCTGGGGGTGGTCTACTACGACGCCAATCGCGGCTTCTTTATGGCCAGGCCTGCCCGCGACGTGACGGATATAGCGGCGCCGTTTTTTGAGGAACCCGACGATCCGCTGTACCTGAAGATCGCCGAGGACCGTCTCGCGCATCGGCTGCCCGATGTCCTATCCGAAGCCGATCTGATGCGGCAATACGAGGTCTCGCGCAGCGAACTGCGGCGCGTGCTCTCCCGCATGCAGGAAGAGGGCTGGCTCGAGCGCCAGGTGGGCCACGGCTGGCAGTTCATGCCGATGATCGATTCGGTCGATGCCTACGAGGAAAGCTATCTTTTCCGGGCGGCCATCGAGCCGACTGGCGTCATGTCGCCGACCTTCAGCGCGAATCGCGTCGAACTGGAGGAATTGAGGCGGCGGCAGCGCTTTATCGCTGAAAGCGGCTATCTGTCGATGAACTCGGTCGAGTTGTTCGAGGCGAACAGCGAGTTTCACGAAACGATCGCCAGATGGTCCGGCAACCGTTTCATCGCCCAGTCGGTGCGGCGCATGGACCGCTTGCGGCGACTCGTCGAATACCGTCAGGCAAGAGCGCGCAAACCTCGTCAGGAGCAGGCATTGGAACACCTCGCCATTCTCGACGCGATTGCGCAGCACGACCTGCTGCGCGCTGCCGCTCTGTTGCGGGATCACATTGAAGGTGCGCGGCGTGCCAAGGTGCATGCACAGGAGATCTTCACACCGCACGCCTGATTTGCCGCCGCAGTTGCCATAGCGCGGCCGTCTGGCCGCTTTTTTTGATCCTTATTGCGTTTTAGGTTCACAAAACGCTTTTATTGCCTTTATCAAAGGCACAAGATTCTCAAAATCTACGGAGACAACCATGTCGTATCGCCGAGGCTGGATCGCCCTCTTTCTCTTTTCACTTTCGATGATCAACTATATGGACCGCATCGCCCTGTCGATCGCAGCCAAGCCGATTGCGAGCGAATTCAAGCTGACCGCGGTCGGCATGGGGTATCTGTTTTCTTCCTTCATCTGGAGTTACGCGCTCTTCCTATTGCCGATGGGCGTTCTTATCGACCGTTTCGGCACCAAACGCATGGCCGGCGTCGGCATCTTTGTATGGTCAGCAGCAACGGCATTGACTGGCGCCGCTTCCAGCTTCTTTGGTCTGATGGCGGCACGTCTGGTGATGGGCGCGGGTGAATCGACGAGCAATCCGGTGGGTGCAAAGGTCATCCGCCAATGGATCCCCGCGAACGAACGGGGGATGGTCACTTCGATGTTCAACAGCGGCTCCTATGCGGGACCAGCGATCTGCTCCGTCATGCTTGGCTCGCTCATAGCACTGTTCGGGTGGCGCATATCGTTTGTCGTCGCAGGCGCAATCGGCTTTATCTGGCTCGCGGCATGGCTGATGTTCTTCGATGCACCAGAGAAGGTGCGTTGGTTGAAAGACGACGAACGCGACAGGATTGTGCGCGAGCGGGAGTCGAAACCAGCCTCGACTTCTGACGCTGTGCCTCAGTCCTCGGGTCTGCTTTCGTTGATGCGCACACCGACCCTCTGGGGACTGGCGATTACCCAAGGCTGTAACGTCTATACGCAATATCTGTTTTTGACCTGGTTGCCCAGCTACCTGCAGACCAGCCGGCACCTGAGCATCACTCACACGGGACTTTTCTCCGCTGTGCCTTATGCCGCAGCCGTCGTGCTTTGCATTCTGGTCGGTCGCCTGAGCGATCAATACCTCAAGAATAGCGGCGTGGGCACGGGTCGCCGCCGTAATGCTGTCGCACTCGCCATGCTGACAGGCGCAGCTATTCTCGCCGTGCCATTTACGTCGAATCTGACTGCGCTCCTGCTGGTTTTTTCGATCACGCTGACCGGAATCGCGTCCACCACGTCATTGAACTTCGCCCTTCTGAACGATCTTCTTCCGAACTCACGCGATGTGGCCAAGGCAATGGCCTTCGTTGTCGTCGGCGGCAACGTCTTCGGCATGATTGCCCCGATCGCAACGGGATATGTGATCAACGCGACGGGCAGCTACGACTGGGCATTCGGCATTGCTGGCATCCTTCTGCTCGTCGGCGCAACGGTCGTGCTCACCATGACGCGCTCGCCAATGACGGTCAATCCCAGTGCTTCGACTACGCGGGTCGCCGTTTAAATGTTCCCGTGTCGACGGCGACGAGCTTGTCTTTTGGTGCAGGCAATTTGCTCTAACGTCTGCTCCAGCGCACGTTGCGGCCGTTCGAAACGTGCCGACAGCCGTCTCCTCCTGGCCGCCCCCCGGCCGGCTGCGACCGGCTCAGCTTGACCGTCTCCGCAAGCAGTATCCAATCGTGCACTATGACCCTGCCTCCATGGTCCGTGCATGGAACAAAAGATCGGTTCGTTTCCGTTTCGGAAGCCTGCCAAAAACCAGAATGAGACAGGCGAGTTCGGGGTCCTCGGCGTATAAGAACGCCACAGGTACCTTGAGCACCACCGCGAGACGAATTGCGAACGTGTAGTCCACTTTGTGAATACCAAGCTCATAGCGGTTAATGCGTGTGCTCGCGACAAACGGATCCAGGCCCGCCTCGATGCCAAGCTGCTTCTGCGACAGCCCTGCCTCCAGGCGCGCCTCTTTTAGTCGCGTTCCAAAAATTGACGATGGCGCCGCAGGCATTCACTAGTAGCTCGTTACAAATAGAACTACGAATATCGTTGTAAATTGCCCGCCTAGATACTACGATTATCGTAGCACCCGGAAATAGTTCAGGCGTTCTTGCTCCACCCCACCGAGGCCTCTTTGGACAAGTGCGGTTCCAGGAAGATTGCCGCACAACCGCGACCCGGCGCTCGCCACCGTCAACATCAGGAAACCCTAGAAGCAAAAATGCCGGACAAGCGCCAGCCGACCCTCCTCAGCATTGATCTCAACGAACAGGAATACAGTCGCCTGCTCCGGCTCAACGACCAACTAGTGCAGGCAGAACAGTGGATCCAGCAGCGTAGCGGAGAAATGGTGGCGGCGTACGGCCTTGCCACCGCGCAGACCCGTCACACCGATCGACTGGACGAGGACGTGGATCTGATCGCCACCGTGCTGTTCCTTTTGCGGAAGGATCATCCTGATTTCGTCCCCACGCGCCATAGCGTTGTGACGCGAATCGATATTCCGATCCTGCCCGCAGGCCTTCGTGAGGATGATGTCCATTGCAACAACACCCGAACGATGTGGCCGTTTCAGGACCACCGTGAAAACTGGTGTCCCTTGTTTCTGGATCTATACGAACGCGCACTGCGAAAGGACATCGTGAAAGCGCTGAGCATCGGCAAGCTGTGCATCGACATCGCACTGATTCAACAGCAACTGCGCTCGTGGTAGACGATCAGGAAACTAACCACGAATCATCTTTTCTAACCTCCATGGCATTCGACCGGGCACCGTCTATATTGCACGTGAGAATATTGAAGCTGTGTGCTTTCCTCGAATCCTGCGCAGTCACGTTTCGTAGGAGAACGTCATATGGCTATGCTGAAACTTGCCGTCGTTGTCGGCATTCTTCTTGGTAGTGCCAAGGCAATCCAGCTATCTGGTCGTCACTGCAGGAATCGTTTCGGCCACAGATTTTTCACTGCGCGCGGATTCTGGCTCGCCGCCGTCGCGATCAACTTTCTTTGGTGGGGATACTATGCGTGGGCGACGGCCGCACTTCATCACGCGCAGCAGTCAGGAGGACTTGCCCTGATGGCTCTGGGTATCGCTGCAGCGGGCTGGCTGATCTACGAAAACATCCGTGGAACAGACGCTTTCTACGGCGTCGTTGGCTCGACTCTCCAGCTCGTGCTGTTTTTTCCGGTGGCACTGTACGGCATACCGCTCCTCGTGATCGCCCTGATCTTTCTGCTCTTCGCGACGTACAAGAGTGCACCCGTCTGGCTCGTCGATCCGTGAACAGCTTGCAACTGATAACAACCGCGTCGGATGGCGGTGACCGCGCCTGTATCAACCGTGCCTGCATGCTCCGCGCGATCACGGTCCGTCTCACGCCAGCACACCGTTTTATCGACTTTGACTTCAACGTCATCTTCGCAGGCGCGCGAAGACAGGTGCGCGTCCATGCGAGACGCTTCTCTTAAGCCAAGCCCATAGAACCCGACGCGACGCGTGGATGTTGATACAAGATCGCGCCTCGCCCATCGACGCGCTACCCTCGCCCTGACTGCATCAGGGTTCGATGTCCGGATCGGGACCACCAGGGTGGGTATCACGCTCTGGCACTGTTCGATGCTCGCGCGTTGGTGCAGGGTCCCGCCGTATGGCCGGGACGACGGCGTCCCGCTGGACCGGCATCGCACGCACGAACTCCACGATGCCGATGGCCATTGCACGATCAGCAGCGGCTGGGGATGCAGCCACTGTTCGCGCTACCTCCCGCCACGCGTCAAATGCCTTATCGTGAGCCTGCCACCCAGCCTGGCGTTGCTTTTCGCTCGCCACGGCGCGCCAGTACTTCGGCGTCTCGCCACGCTCCACCATATGCCTGACTCCCTGAGCGGGATACCGTCGCGTCTCGCCACGCACCCGTCGGGGCGTCGCATTGGCGTCCACCCCGTTCGCGCGTAGCTGCTCGGCGAACCGCTCGCGCCAGCGCCGCAGATCCTGCTTTCGCGGATTCAGGCGCCGGCCATCCGGTCCGCGCACCTGCACGCTCAGGTGAACATGCGGGTGTGCCTCGTCGTCATGCGCAGCAAACACATAGGCACGCCCATCCCCAAATTCGACGGCCGCAAAATCCCGCGCGGCGTCCCTCACGGCCTGACGGTTCGTACCGGGCGGCATCGACAGCAGGATGTTGAACACCTCGCGACGGGCGCTCGTTTCAGGTATCCCCCATCCGCCGAATTGCCAGCCTTGCGCGAGATCACGCACGGACTCGGCTCCAGAAATGCGGTCGCCGTTCTGGTCCTCCAGCTCCACCTGACCGTTCCGGGAAATATATCGAAGATGCCGGCGCACCGCCCCGATACCCTGCGCGCTCGAGGCCTTGTTCGTGATCTTGATCATCACCTCAGGCGTGCGCCTGAGCGTACGCGCCAGTTGCTCGCGCATACGCGCCGCTTCGTCGCGCAGGCTCGCACGTGATAGCCGCTGTGCCCGTGCGTGCCTGAACGGCTCCTGAAACAGCCGGTCACCCCAGTTCAGAAGCATCGCGTCGATGTAGACCTTCGGATAGGACATGTCACCGGCTCCATCGATCCAGGTTCGCACGCATCACGGCTGCCACGACACGTAGGTGCGCATCGATGGCCACGCGAATGACGCCAATATCCGCATTCCTGTCCTGCCCAATATGTGTTGCCGCAACGTCACGTGCAAGCTGCCCAAGCCACCGGCTGATCGAAGCGAGCTGGAGATTGGAATCCGCCAGCAGCCGCATCTCGCGCGCGCCGAACTGAGGTTCGTGCGTCAACTGCGCACGGATCAGCGCGACGATCCAGCGGTTGGCCGTCATCCCCGACGCTTCCGCGCGCAGCCCGACCGCGTCGAGTTCGGCAGGCGTCAGCCTCAGTTCGATCCGGGTACGAGGATCGCCGACAACACTCCAACGGACATTCGCGTCGATCCCCGGATCACCATTCCCAGCGTCAGCACGCAACGCGGCTGCAACCAGTTGCCGTGCGCCCTCGCCAACGGTCAAACCCCGGCGCACGCACCAGCGATCCCAGTCCCGTCTCATGCCACCAAGCTCGACACACAGGCGATCACGCACACGCATGACAGCTCCTAGCGCGCAGGCGAAGGTTCAACTGGCGTGTGCACCAGCTCTAGCTCGATATCCCGCGCAGGCGTATGTCCAACCGCTGTGCGTGTCCGGCGATCCCGTTCCGACGGCGCTTTCGGATCGAAGACCTTCGGCCGCGGCACGGGAATGCCCTCGCGACTAAACGCATCGAGCAACGCTTCCGCACGCCGTTGCACACGCTCGATCGAGCGCGCGCTGAATCCCTGCTCCCGCATCGCGCCGACGAGCACGGCCAGGTGCAACACCTTGTCCTCATCGGAGACGCCCGGGCGTCGCGACTCCTGGCCGCTTTCGCGTGCATTCGTGCCCGCAGGTGTCGCGTTTGCTCCCGCTACGCGTTTTGGTTCTGATACAGATTGCGTTGCCGTACGCTCTCGTCGCGTCACATCTACCTGCCAGGTGTTCCGGTGCACATCGCGCTCATCTTCACCGATCACCACGCCGTGCTCGTCCAGGACCGGTATCTTGACGGTGACGAGCCGTCGCCCCAGGTTTTCAAGTGCGACCTGCTGCCCGGGCTGCGCGCCGGATTCCCGCACTGCACGCTCGAGATCCACGCCCCAAACCACTTGATCCGCACCTGTCGCATCGCGGAACACGACGTAGTACGACTCGCTGCGCGCAGGATTATTCTGGTACGGCGCACCGCCGTGCTCGCGCAGCTCGCCGGTATATCGCCTCTGGGTGTCGGGCTCGTCGCCTGCTGCCGGCTGTCGCTTCGCGTCAAGCGGCCCACCCCGCTGAGCATCACGTCGCAGGGCTGCAGATGCGGCGCCATCCGCCAGATTCGGCGGCCCGGCGGCTGGCGCGGGGGCAGACGTTGCACGACTGCGCTCTGCTACGTCTATCGGCGGACCGGCTGCATGCAACGACGCATCTGCTTCGATCCGATTGTTCAGACGGCCCTGTCGCGCATTGGCCAGACGCGCCAGATCGGCGGCCTTTGGCTCATACCCGCTGACCTCGATGCCCAACAACGATCCCTGCAGCCACACCTCGCCGCGGAACGCCTCGTGACCGGACACGCGAATACGGCGCCACGATTTCGCCGCCACCATGTCGACCATCGACTCCACCACGTCCGGCCGGTTATGTTCAGTGACGAGGTACGGTCCGATGTCCTCGAACGCGAGCTGATATGGCGCATCTTTCAGGAAGTACTGGTTCCCGGCCCGCAGGTAGCGTTTGCGTACGCGCTCCGGCACCTGATCAAGCGGCACGCGAACGGCATCGGCGCCTTCCCTCTCCGTTGAAGCGTCGCCGACTGGGCGGGAGACAGACTGACGGACCGCACCGGCATCGTCCCGTGTGGCCTGATCACGCAGACGCGCACGCGCCGCGTCAAACTCACTTCGGCGCCGGGCCGACACGGCATCCAGAGCGGCCTCGTCGAGGCGACTGGTATCGCCATCAATTTTCGGGGGTTTAATTGATGGCGGACGCCCGGGAATATCCTGCTCGATCAGATTGATGACCGGCTCGGCAGGCGACGGGGTTTCAGACATGGTGGAGCTCCTTTCTGATCGGTCATGCTGTCAAGCGATGCATGCTTTGGTCTAGCGATCCGGCCCAGGCGGATCCTGCGATGCCGACCGCTCCTTCGACTGATCGAGCGCCGCTGTACGCGCTTCGCGTATCCGGGCCCACGAGCGTGCCTGTAACTGATCGAGCATCCCCTCGAGATTCGGACTGAAATTCAGTTCCCGGGCAGACTTCTTGAGCGAACCGACCGTGCGGTCGAGTAGGTCACGCGCGCGATCCCACGGGTAAACCTTGGGCCGATCACCCTCGTAGCCGACCTGAAGTTCCGATCCATTGAGCCGGGCGTTCTCGTCCATCCATCGCAGCCGCTCCGAGACGAATTCCATCTGCGTCTTCGGATGGAAAACAACGCTGCGCGTCGCCACCTCCTGGATCAGGTAGTGCTCGGTGTTGAACACTTCGCCACGATACGGTCCACCGTTTTCCCGTGGTGTGCCCATGCGGAGCGGTGAACCGAACCGATGTTCGGCCAGTGCCCTGACCTCGTCAGGCACGTCCGCTACAGCGAACAATAGTTCGCCAACTGGCGGACGCGTTGGTGCGAAGCGCCTCGGCTCAGCGGCCGGCGTACCACCCGCAGGGACAGCCGCAGACTGCTCACGCGTCGGTTGTGCCTCCACCGACGCCGTCGGCTCAGGTACTTCCGACGGAGTGGTCGGCTTCGATGCGTCGCGCTTCGACGTGCGGCGACGCGGTGTGTCGTCCCCGGCATTGACAAGTTTTTCCTTCACGTTGCCCATCATGTCCTCCATCGGTTCGACCAACTCCGTGCCGGTTGCCAACCCCGCCGGCAGCCCGACACGCTCAACGACCGGCATGACATCGCGACCCACGATTTCGCGCAGACGGTCGCTTACACTATCGAACCCGGTCAGCACCGCCATGTCGTTGAAATCGGTTGGAGTCTTGTCGTCGATGCGCGCGTCGGCGGCGAATACGGGCAAGACCATGCGCCCGCGGGATACGTCTGCAGCCTGTCGGGCCTTGGTCTCGCCCAGCCCCAGTTCGCCCAGCACAACGATGTCCGCGTCCGGGAACCGCTCACGAACAGATTCCGCGACCAACGGCAGATTGCCGCTCGACAGTGCAGCCAGTGCCACCCAGCCCGTTGCGCTGTACGCCGAGAGCATCGTGGCCATGCCCTCACCGATCAGGATCGGCGTTGCATGCCCGCCTGCACCGGGCGCAGGTCCGACGATCCAGTACCCCCCTTTCTTGACGCCCCAGGCCAGCGACGACTTGTTGCCCACTTCGTCGATCAACTCCAGCGTTGAGACGGCACGATCGATCCAGACCGGCACAATCAGCACGCGCCCGGAAAGCGGTCGCTCTTCGCTCGCTGGTGCGTAACCTAGCAACGCACGCAGTTCTGGCGCTTCCAGTTCGCGCAGTGTCTGTACGGGATCGAGAGCCTTGCGCACGAGATAAGGATGTTCCGGACCAACAGGTCGTGCCCATTGCCAGATTTCCTCTGCCTCACGGGCCGCAGCGGCATGCCGTGCCTGCTGGCGTGCCGCTTCCCGCGCGCGACGTTCAAGCACATCGGGACCCGGTACGAGCGCCGTTGCCATCTGGTCCGGGTAGTGCCCACGTCTCAGGTCAAAGCCATGCTGTCGCGCGAGCCAGAAGAGCGATGCGAGCGTCTTGCCGCCTGATTCCTTCACCGAGCGCCAGGTCGTGCGGGCCGCCCGCTCGTCGTAGTTGCCGGCCGTGCGACTCCACTCGTTCCAGATATCGAAGCCAGCGTCGCCCAGACCGTGCTTCAGTGCAAACGCCATATCGACCCACGTGCCGTAGTCCTCTGCCGGAATCACGGCAAGGGCGGCCCGTACGCGCGAGGTCTCATCCACTTGGGGCATACTCATCGCCGGGCTCCTTCAATCGATGCCGTGTTCGTCCCGGGACGTCTCGCCTGATCGCGCCCGGCTCGCGCGGACTTGGGCGGCGCCAGCTCTGCGACGTCGAGGTCCGCGACCGACAACCGGCGCGTTGCCTGCCCGATACGCTTCGCCGGAACGCCCAGCAGCATGAAGTGCCGTTCAACGTAGCTCGCGACCTCGTCCTCACTGAGGTCGGCAAGCCGCGGCGGCAGATCGCGCGGGTCCCACGCCTGTAGCACCTCCAGATACTCGGCCGACAGATGAAGGAAACCTGCACCGTCCGGATCGATCTCGTCAGACCGGACTTCGCGCACACGTCGTTCGATCTGGGCAGTGAAGCGGGCCAGGTCCATGGCCGGCACCGGTGGTGCACTGGAGACCCGCGAAGCGAAAACCGGATCGCGCCAGTAGCAGATCCGGTCGGCAAGGATCGGCTTCGTGTTCTCCAGCACAATGATTTCCTTGTCGCGCCCTAGCTCCTTGAGCTCCTGCGGCAACAGCAGAGGGCGACGCTGCTCGGACACGCTTTCGCTCGATCCACCGCCGCCGCCGAACATCGCGCTCGGGCGGCTGATGCTGCGCGACTGGTCCGTGAAGGTGCCGAGCATCTCGGAGTAGTCGTTCGCATCTTTCTGCTCACGCGGCGCGTAGAGGATCTGCATCGCGTGGTTGGTGAGGAAGGTACGTGCATCGGCCCGGCCATAGACCGACTCGAGCTGCGCGATCGACTGCACGACAGAGAGCAGACGCAGGTTGTAGCCCGCCATGTAGGCCACGGCGCGCGCGATGATATGGATCTTGCCGATTGCGGTCATCTCGTCGAGCAGCAGCAGGCATTGGAACCGCAGGGTTGGATCCGACTCCGGCAACTGTTTTGTGTTCAGGTTGACGAGCTGCGAGAACACAAGATTCACGAGCAGTGCCGCTTCGGACAGGTGATCCGGCGTGACTCCGATATAGACCGACATGCGACGCCGACGCACGTCGCGCAGGTCAAAATCGTTGGCGCTCGTTGCCGCATCGACGATGGGATTCGCCCAGATCGTGAGCGCTGCGTGGAACGTGGCGAGAATGCTCGCCAGCACCTTGTCGTCGTTTGACAGGAATCGGTTCAGGGCATCGACGCACGCACCGCTCAGCAGAGCGCGATGCTGGACGAGTGCGCGCTGCAGGTATGCCTTGACCGGCATGCCGTGGCCCGACGACTGCCGTAGCACCTCGCCCATCGTGACGGGATAGTCGGGAATGGATTCGCCCCTGCCCGTGCGCCGCGCGTCACGCCACTCACTGAGCAGCAGGACGATGCCGAGAAACAGGTTGCGTGCCTGGTCCTTCCAGAAGTCGTCGTGGCCACCTGGCGGATACAGGGCGTAGCCGATCGCCAGAATGTCGCCGACGCGAAACAGGCCATCCGAAATGGCCGACAGCGGGTTGAACCGGTGCGTGCGGCCATCTTCCGCGAACGGGTCGAAGAGATAAACCTCCTGCCCGTGCGCGCGCCGGAATCCTGCCGTGATCGCAAAGTTCTCGCGCTTGATGTCGAGCACCACAACCGAATCGGTATAACTCAACAGGTTCGGGATCACGATGCTGACGCCCTTGCCCGAGCGCGCGGGCGCCGCGAGCAGCACGAACTGCTGTCCAGCAAAGCGCAGATAGCGCCCTCGCCAGATCCCGACGACGATGGGCGGCGCATCGATCAGTGTCCGCGCATTCATAGCAACCCCGCCGCGCGGATTTCCGCTTCGCTCGCGAACCGGGCATTGCCGTAGAGACGCCGCCGTCCTGTCCGCTCCCAGATCGAATACAGCGCCATCGCCGGGCTACCCACAGCGACCAGCACGCCAAGCAAGGCCGCGCCCGCGAGACGCCGACCGCCGTTCGGCATCAGGCCGTCATGCCAGGCCAGCAGTGCATTGGGCCAACCCCATAGTCCTGCATGGAACGGGTTCAGCCGCAGGCTCGTGTACAGGAAAAATGATGCAACCCACGACGAGGCCAGCAGAGCCCCGGAGACAATCGCCAGAACTGCGACCGTGACCAGGGCGGCACGCACATGATGTGCTGCCTGATCAGCGGTGTTGGAAGGAATTGAGGATCGACGGTTCGTATCCATGCCGGCCTCACGAAAGCGTCGTGCGCGCCTTGCGCACCGGATCAAACCAGACTTCCTTCATGCCCCAGCGCTTGCCGACCTGTTTGCCCGCCTCGTCGTAGAGCGGATATGCCTCCATGTGCGCGACCACGTCGATAGTCAAGGTGAGCAGGCGCTTGAGCGCCGTATCGTCATAGGCGGCAGCCTCGGGGTGCTCCTTGGCCATCAGTGCAAAGCGCTCGATCGCGACCGTCGCGCTCGACGCGTGATAGCTCGTGATCGATCCGGCATGCCCCGTCGTCAGCAGCTTCAGGAAGTCATACGCTTCGGCGCCGCGCAGCTCAGCAAGCAGCACGCGATCCGGGCGCATGCGCATCGTGCTCGCGATCAGGTCGGCCGGCGTCACGCGTGCCTGGCCATGACCGCCCTTGCTGTACAGCAGATGGACGCAGTTCTCGATATGCCGGATGAAGAGTTCCCGGACATCCTCGATCGTTACGATCCGCTCGGTCGGCGGAATCGAGCGGCAGAGCGACTTCATGAAACTGGTCTTGCCCGAGCCTGTATTGCCGACGACCACGATGTTCAGGCTCTCGGTGACGGCCAGTTCGAAGAAAGCGCACCAGTCCCGCTCTTCGAGGCACTGCACGAGCTTCCGGTCTGTCGGGCGCAGCGTCGGCAACACCGTGTCCAGCCCATCCGGGCGGTGCCAGACGGTGTCGTCGAACAGCCCTTCGTCGCGATATACGTCGAGGCTCTTTTCGCGCGCGGAAGGCCGGCGGATCGTCACCGAGACGGTGCGCGGCGGCACAACGGGCGGTACCACGATCTGGATACGTGCATCTCCGGGCAGCAACGCGGAGAGCACCGGATGCTGCGCCGATACCTCCTGGTTCGTCAGCGTTGCGACAGCGACCGCGAACGACATCAACCGCTCGTAATCGAGATCGGCGTAGTCGTGACCGTGCCAGCCGAGATGGGTTTCAGTCAGCACGCGCTGCGGCCGGTTGATGACCAGTTCAGTCACGTCGGCATCGTCGAGCAGCGCCGCAAACGGCCGCATCAACTCGCGTACCGATGCGTCCTCGGGAAGCCGCGCGAGCACGGCATCGGCGGATCGATCCAGTATGTCAGCATGGGCGATCATGGCGCACGCTCCGGCTGAAGCGCATAGACCGTCCCGAAATCCAGATCGCGCGCAACGACAATGGTAAATTCGGCGCCCTGGTTCTGCGTCAGCGTCGGCGGAATATTGATCGTGCTGTTGAGCACCCGCGTCGCCATGTCGTTGCCCTGCTGCTGTGTGTTCTCGTAGACGACGGACCCATTGCTGTTACCACCGCGTGTGGCCAGATAGCCGATCGCGTCCTGGGTGATGCCCAGCATCATCGCAGCGCCGATGCGCTGCCCCCAGTGGTTGTCGACGTAGCCGTCAATCCCCATGCGGCCGAGTGCGTCGGCCGCTGGCGCGTCGATCTCGACGGTCACACCGTGGGGCGTCTCGATGCGGGCCGCAAGAATGAAGGTCCGTTTCTGTCCGGGTGACAGGTTCGAGCGATACTGGCTGTTGATCTGTGAACCGCGCTCGATCAGCACGACCCGCCCGTCATCGGAATAAACGTTCTTCGTTACCGTGCAGGTCGACAGCCCCGCTTCCGTCGAATCGAACGCGGTGTCGCCTGCGCAATCGATCTTCGCGCCCTCCGCGAGAACCAGGCTGCGATCGCCAAGTACACCAGCACGCGCCCGCGGCGTGGCGGTCGGGGTCAACGCCTGGGCAAGTGCACCAATCCCGCCCTGGCCCGAGGTTGTCAACGGCTGGCCGGGCGCCGCCACTGGCGAGGCCACTTCGGCGCCCCCAGCAACACCCTCCGCAGCGAGCATGCCAGTCAGGCCTCCACCCTGACCACTCGCCCCAGTTGCGGCACCGTTCGCGAGTAACGGCGCATCGTAGTAACTGCGGGCCGGTGCCGCGCGCTGAACCGCAACAGGAGGGCGAGCAATGACCGGCACCGAGACCGCGGCAGGTGCACTTGCCGCGATGGGTGTCGACGCCGCGCTTGCGGCCACTGGCGCGTCCCTGAAAACACGCCCCTGAGTCGCCGTGCCCTCGACCGCGTCGCGATGCGCTTTCGCTTCCGCGTCGTGGCGTGCGAGGAACGTGTGAACCGTCCAGACCGCACCGGCGCCGGCCACCAGGACGACGACAAGCGGTGTCAACCACCAGGCGCGCGGTCGTCTGCCCCCGTACTGCCCGAGTGTCGGCATGCCTCGGTCGACCTGCGCTCCGGACTCGTCGACAGCACTGCGGTCAGATCCGGTCGGATGCTGGCCGGACGGGTAATCCGGTTCAATCGTGTTGCGGATATCGTCACTCATGATCCTGACTCCGCAAAACACGCTTCACACCGTTGACCGTCGTGCCGTCACGGGGCGGCACGCCGTCCATGTCGTATGCGTCGTTCCAGATGCCGACAACCTCTTCGCCGAGCCGCAAGACGAAGCGCTTCGCCACCTCGTGAACGACAATCGTGTCGTTCTCCATGTGTTTGTCGACCACGCTTTCCGTGCCGTCATCCGCTACCCGGAAAATCGCCGGGATGCGCCGGTTGGCTGGAATGCGGATCCCGGTGAAGCGCCCGTCGTCCCACGCTGCGGTCGGTGCGATGTCGTCCGAATGCGGCATGACCTGCATCGAGTACCGGGTGTTACGCACCACGGACGTCTGGGCAAGGCGTTGCGTCACCAGCGCCGCATCGGCTTCAGCATGGGTTTGGGCATTGACCTCATCCGGGTAGACGAACGTCACCCGATACATCTCTTCGTCGTTGCCGAATTTCGCCTTCAGGGGCAGCACCACCAGGTCTAAGCTGTAGCTGCGTTTATCCGTACGGATCTCGAGGTTCGAGTTGTGCGCGGCAAGTTGCGGTTTGAGATACACATCGTGATCGCCCTTGTTGGCTACCACCTGCCAGCCATCGCGGTCACCGGGTGCCACCACCTCGATCCGCTCACGCGGATCAAGCGCAATGTGGGTCGCGAAGCCACGCTGCGCCTCGATGCGCACGACAGCGTCGGACGCATACACGATCTGCCGCACCCGCGAGTCATCGGACCAGCCCGGCACGGTCCAGGCACGGGCGACCGGACTTGCTATCAATACAAACACAAGGCAGAGCACCGAAGAAGTGAGCGTTCTCATGGCGCACCTCCCGCGCTGGCGGATGAAGCCGGCGGTGTATATTCGGGATCGCGGCTGTAAGCCGTCACCTTGAAGCCGAACGGATTCGCGACGGCCACGCTCTCGCGCGTGAAAACCGGCGGCCGGTAGGCGTAGGCCAACGTAACGACGAACCGCTGCGTCGGCTCGGCGTTCCCCTGACCGTTTATGAACGTCGTACGCTCGATATGCACGACCGCGTGTCCTGGTTCATCGGGCGGCAGCGTCGTCGAGAGAATCCGCACGCGTCGTTCCGTGTTCGGGCCGAGCTGCCGGTCCAGCGCATCCGGACCGCTGTAGATGCCACGGTAATCGCGCGCGACCACGTCATCGCTCATGGCGAGCACGCTGTCGTAGTCCATCTGCAGCAGCCCCCAGTCATAGCGTTCACGCTCACGCACATACGCTTCAACCCAATGCTTGTCCTGGATTTCCTTCGTGTGCACGTGACGCGCATCGAGCACATCGATCACCTGCGATTCACCCGTCAGACGATCGACCTCGATCGGCAACGGCACCACCCGGTAGAACGGCACCATGACGGCCAGTGCCATCACGCTGAGCACGGCCACACCGACCGCCCCGTAGGCCACGTGCCACGCCCGTCGCTCGGACCGCTCCTGCAGGTGCGTCAGCGATGCCTCGATGTCGAGCACGCGTCCATAGTCGTTGCCCGTGCTCATGATCCCGCCCCCACCGTCGACGCAGCAGATGGCAGTACTGGAACGGGAAGCCCTCGGTTGATCGGCACGCGATGCGAGCCATCCGGCAGAACGGGTTTAGGTGGACCCGACGAGCACCCGCTAATAAGGATGACGAAATTTAATAGAAACAATCCAATCAGAAGTTTATTCATGATCGCCCCCTCAGTTGCCGAACGAAGCCGGTACCATCTGGTCCTGCAGCCGGACGGTATTGCCCGCGCGGCTCAATACCAGTTCGCTCTGCTGCTCCGCAACGAGCCGGTCTTCCGTATCGGCCAGCGTCCGGAAGAGCTGCAGCTTGGTCATCTCGTCGCCGACCGCCGTGGTCTCGGTCTGGATGCGCGCCTGCAGTTCCGCAATACCTTTCGGATCCTGCGTGACGTCGATCTGCTGCATCAGGCTCTGGATCTGGGTCAGTTCCTGCATTTCGGTCTGGTAGGCCTGCTGGCCGAACGCCTTGTCCTGGAACGGCTTGTTCAGCGCGCGCTGGCACACCTGCCGGTCGATGCCGGCCTGGTCCTCGCAGTTATAGATCTCGCTGGCCGAACGCAGCGCCTGCGCGCTTCCAGTGAGACCCGCATAGCCGCCGTTCTGGACTGCCGTATAGACGCCCTGCCAGTTCGACGGCAGCGAATTCGCCACCACCGGATTGCTTAGCAGCGCACCAAAGCCCCGCGTGCCGACCGTCGACTGGTAGATCTGGATCTCCTGCTGGACCTCCTGCTCAAGCTGCATCACCGTCGCAATGGCCTGCGCCACGTTCTGCGCGTCGAACACCGGAATACCCTGGGCATAGCTCACAGGAGAAACTGCCACCCAGAAGAGCGCAGCGGCGGCTACTTTCAATCGTGCTTTCATGATGTCCACCTCTCTCAATTGCCCTGTTGTCCGAGGTTGGCGTGCGCGGCGCGCTGGTACGCTGGCGCCACGCCACCCAAAGAATTTCCCGATCCGCCGCCGGATCCTGTCCAGTCACGAATCTTGCCGCCAGGACGCGGACCATTCCCGCCGCGGGTAAGCACCTGCCCGATCACGGCGGCCAGGCGCCGAGAGGCGACACCCGCCACGAACGCGCCGAAGCCGGACACGGTCGCGCCGCCTGACAGGCCTGACGCCACCGACGGCAATTGCCAGCCGACCATCGCCAGAAATATCGCCGTCGCGAACATGCCCAGCGCCGCGCCCCACGCCGACGCGGCTTCGAGCGCAGCCTGACTGGCCGCCACAAGCGCCGACGCATTAGCGCCAGGTGGCGAAGTCGTCACCTGGAATGGTGCGAGCTCCGTCGAGAACGCCGTCAGCGCCATCCCCAGGAAAGCCGCGACCAGCACCTGCAGCAGCGCATAATTCGCCACCTTCGCGGTCCACGCTTCGAAGAAGCGGGCAGTCGGTGCAAAGGCGGCGCAGGCAATGAAAATCGGACCGATCCCAAGCACCAGATCGAGCAACATGCGCCCCATCACGACCTCGAACGCGAGCACGATCAGGAAGATCGAGCCGCCGACGGCTGCTACGAACCCGCACACGATGTCGCCGATGGCTGCTGCCAGGCCACTTGGGCTGAGCCCTTCGTGCGTCGCCTTTTCGGAATAGGCATCCAGAACCAGATCGATCTGCTGGTCATAGCAGTCGAGCGTCTGGTAGATGCTGGTTGCGCTGGTTGATGTCACGCTGCTGCCGCTGACCGATCCACAACCCGGGTTGCCGCCGCCCGTGGTGTTGGAGGCGTTCTGGATCGTCTGGGCGAGGCCCGCCGTGGCACCGCTGACGGCCGTCACGACCTGCTGCTGGTAGATGCCGCTGCCGAGCGCGAAAGCGAGGATGGCGGCGACCTTCAGTCCGCGCCATGCGAACGCAGGCACGGCCTCGTGCGCCTCACCCCGCACGATCGCGAGACCATAGGCGACGACCCAGATCGTGACGGCGGTCGTCACAACAGGAACAAGCGCGCCCGACAGCGCTGATGAGACGTTCGTGACATAGGTCGAGATGCCGTTCTCGAGCGTGCCGCCGATTGCGGTAAAGAGGCCGCTCATCGCGCACCTCTTGCCCGGGTTGCCTGGGTCGCCCGGCGCTTTGCCAGTTGCGCGTGGAAGACCGGCAGCCACACGTCAGGATCGTCGCCCACCTGTTCCCGGATTGTGTCGAGCAGTTCGACGTTGTCGGTCGTGCCCGACAACACGTCGAGCACATCACCGAGTCCCGCGAGATCGAGTTTGCCGATCGCCGAACGATGCCCCTGCTTGACCAGAAACATGCGGCTGCTCTCACCGAGATTGCGCACGATGTTGAATTCGGCTTCGGTCAGCTTGAAGCCATGCACGTAGTCGTCGTAGTCGGCCCGCGGGTTCGGCAGGAAGAAAAAGGTCGCGCTCTGCTCGATCAGTGCGCGCGCGATATCGCTGCGCAGCACATCGGCCGGCGACTGGGTATCGAAAATGCCGAGCCCGTTCTGCTTGCGGATCGTCTTCTGCTTGTTCTTCGCAAAGTCCGTGAATACCGGGTCCCCCAGCCGCTTCCAGAATTCGGTCATCACATAGATGAAGCGCCGGCCGTCGATCAGGCTTTCTGTCAGGTGCAGCAGATACATCGTCACGGGCGTCGAGACCTCCGCGTCATCCAGCAGTTCGGTATCGTCGAAACCAAAGAGATTCGCGCGTGCCAGGTTCACCGTGTCGGTCGGGTTGTCGAGCACCCAGCCCAGGCGACCGCCCGCACACCATTTCGCGAGGCGCGCGTGCAGGCTGTTCTCGCCCACATTCGGCAGCAGTTGCCGCACCATCGACAGACGCCGCAGCGGCCTCTCCATGCGGGCGACTTCACGCACCGCGCGCGAGATGTCGAGTTCCTCCCTTGCGGACAGCGGCACACCCGTGTCAACGAGCTTGCGCACCAGCCGCTCCCAGAAGTCGAGCACCGCTTCGTCCGGCACCATCTGGAACGGATTGAGCCCCGTCGGTTCGCCGCGGCGGAACACCGTATAGATGCCGCCCATCGCCCGGATCGCGATCTCGGTGCCGCGATCCTTGTCGTACAGCACCGCGGTCAGCCCGAACTTCGTCGCCATCGCGAGCAGAAAAAGTTCGAGGACCGTCTTGCCCGCACCGGCCTGACCAATGATCTGAGTATTGGCAAGTGCCTTCTCGTCGGCCGAATCCTCCTTCTCCGGCGTAACGTGGAAATTCAGGTACAGCGGCTGACCGCTCGGCGTCTTGACGATCGTGATCGCCTCGCCCCATGGATTACCGTCGCGCTTGCCGGTCGCGAAGTTGTGCTGACTGGCGAGGCCGCAGAAATTGCGGGACGTCAGCTTCGCTTCGCGTGGCCGGTAGCGCCAGTTACCCGGCAACTGTGCGAACCACGCGGCGTCCGCCACGAGATCGATCAGTGAAGTCTGGAAGCCCGCATCTGCGAGCTGCGTACGCGCCTTCGCAACGTGCTTCGAGACTGCCGCGGGTGTATCGCCAAGCACCGCAAGCGAATAGTGATATTCGCCCAGCACGAAATCGCCGTTGATCAGGTCGTTGAGCGCCTGGTCCATCGCCTCGACCTGGGAGACAGCCACATCCTCGCCGGCGATGAGCTGGTTGCGCTGACGCTCCAGCGCTTCCTTCGCACCGGGTTTGTCCAGGATCGTGAAGCTCTGTGTCTCGATATACTCAAAGTCGCCGTACAGCAGCCCATTGAGCATCCCCGGTTCGGTTTCTTCGGGATAGTCCTTCAGATCAAGTAGCGCGGCATAACGCGTCATGGCCGGCATGCGGACTTCGACCCTCTCCACGCCTACGAAGAGGCGCGAGGTCGGCAATGCCTCACGGATCGCTCCGGCAGGAACCGGCTCAGGCTCCCAGACGGCATTGACGAGATAGCCGAGCAGCTCGAGCGCCGATGAGAACCGCCGCGGCCGCCTGGTGTACGGGCTCGACCTGCGATAGACCCCGAGCGCCACCGGGTCGTAGGGTTTCAGCCCTGACTCGACCTGGGCGCCAAGTTCGTCCATCACCTTCAGCGCTTCCTGCTGGTCGCGCCGGATGTCATCGCGCGTGCGGCGCGCCGCGCGGCTGAACACGCGCCCGAGCTTCGTGCGGCTCGGACGATAGACGAGCGTCAGATACAGCTCGTTGGCCATCATCCGGTAACCCGCGAAGCTTGCGTAGTAGCGTGTTGCCAGTTCCTGGCAGAAGCGGTTGCCGTAAGGCGTGGCAAAGTGGTCTGATACCCGTCGGCGCAGACGGTGTGACCAGAGTGCGACGTGACCGCCGGGCAGCGCACGCACGAGCTGGTTGAATCCATCATGGCGCACGAGGATGTCCGCCGGATCGGCGGCCTCGAATGCGATGCCTGCAAGCTTCCAGATCCGCAGGTAGTCGCCCTCGCGCGTCCTGATCACCTGATCCGTGACGTGCGTCGAGTAGGGGATGTAGTCCGCAAGTGCCACCTCGCGGCTGGCAACGGCGCCGTGTGTCGGGTCAGCCAGCATGTCGGCTCCTCCTCTTCAGGCGAACCGGCGTGTAGGCGCGCGCGTCCCAGAAGCGGCGATTCCCCTGCCGCAGGACCATGCGCAGGCGCAGTGCGTACTGTGCGAGACGCTGGTCGTCCCGGCGCGTGACGACGCGCATGGCGACGAACACCGGGATCATGAGGAACAGCAGCCCGACACCGAGCGGCGGACTGGCGAGCAATGCCCAGATGGCGGGGATCAACATGCCGCCGCCGACCAGGAGGAATGGCACGAGCGGCACACCCCAGAGCATCGCGGGCCGCGTGCATCCCTTGAACACAGGATCCCTGAGTGGGCTAACAAGCGAATTCATGATCGGGTTCATGGTTGCTGGTCCCGGATCAGCTCGTCGGAATCAGCATGCCGGCGATCACCGTCGCGCAACCGACGAAAAGACCGCCGATGAACACGTTCGCGATGTCGCCGAAACGGGCATGCTGGAACATCATCCGGAAGCCCGCCCAGATGATCGAAATCGAGCAGATCACACCGCCGACACCCAGCAGGGTCGTCTGGATCGTGCTCAGCAGCGTATTGACCTGCGACAGCTGAGCCCACGCGGGCGACGCCACCAGCAGCGCAGTCGCGATGACAGCAGCCCACCGCGCCACCCGACGGCCAGAAGAAAGCGTGACAGGCACACGTTCAGCCTTCCTCTTTCTGATATGGATTCCTAAATTCATAAAAATCTCCTTTCGGCGAAACTGTGTCTGCTATTGAATGGGCACCGGGCTAGAACACCACCGCACTGGCGGGCGGGTCGCCGGTGTTCGTACCGGATGCGGTGTCCGGCGAATCCGGCAACCGATGCTTCACTGGTTGTGACGGCGTCCGGGCTGCGGGCGCGCCCCGATCAACCGGAACAACCGGAATGGGCTCAATCGCCGGCACGACTGTCTGTGAGGGAGCCGACGCAGGCAGGCGTGCGTTATCGGCCACGCGCTGCACATACCCAGTGCGATACCCCATCGACAAATTTCCGCTCGCGTAGCACGAAAGACCTGCCCGCAGCGCAGCCTGTGGATCGCGTCTGCCATCAATCCGCGCAGCGCGCGCGGCGGTAAAACAACTTTCGAGAACTGCGGCTCCCGCGGCCAGGTTGCGGCATGGATCGAAGGCGCTTTGCTCGTTCAGGCCATACGCAGCCCAGTTCGTGCGGTTGACCTGCGCGAGACCGACGCTGAAATTCCAGCCGCCGGTCGAGAGCGCGCGGACGGTGGCCACGGCCTCAGCCTCGCTCACCGGCTGACGCACCAGACGGCCACGCACGACACCGATCGCATAGGGATTGAATCCGGACTCGGTCCGCACGATCGCGGCCATCGTCACCGGCGAGACCTGGGGTGCGCACTGTTGCACAAGGGTGGCGAAATCGGGTGGCAGCATCAGTGCCCCCCGCCGCTTTGGTCACTTTGGCCGCTTTCCTGTTCGCTCTGCTGCAGGAAGAGCGCAGCAGACTGCGTCGGATCGTACGGCACCTGGGACGGAGCCTCCGTACTGCCCGCGCCGTAGAACTCGGTGATGGTCGATCCCGCACCCGCTACATCCCACCAGACGCGGGTATGGAGCTGGTTGTCGATATCGACATTGATTGCGCCAGCGGCACGGCACTGCAGTTCGCTCTGCTCCGGGCCGCCCCAGTACAGGAGGTCTTCCCGACAATACCCGCCGCTCGCGAAGGTATTGGTCGCAGACGTTCCCTGTGAACCGCCGGTGCCGAAATCACAGGTCGGGAACGGATCACCATGGCGCATCGCGCTCCAGAGTCGCTCGACCGGTGGCACGCACGCGCCGTATTGCTCCGGGCCGCCCGGGTTGGACAGGCAAAGCAGGACCTGGCAGCCCCAGTCGTCCGCATGCGCCACGCCAGGCGCGAGAACAGACGTACCGGCGAACAGTGTCACGGCGAGCGCCCACCGATGCACGATGCCGCGCATCGTGTGCAACCGCCATCCATTCATTTCCAGCCGGGACAAATTCATGATCCGCTTCCTCCCATCGATGCAACGCCGAGGTGTCGAACCGGATGGGGAAAAAGGAACCCGCGGCGCCTGGGAGGCAAACCGCGGGCTCAAGGGGGATCAGTCGTCAAGATCGGGCACAGAAACAGAAAGACCTGCGAACGCAGGTCTGAGATCGGGAAACAACCGCCATGCTCACACGCATCCGTCGATACGTCGGGGCCGCTCATGCGTACTCGGCCGTGCATGTCGCACGTTGGCCGGAACAGGTTGTGGAACTACTTCCGGGACTTTGCCGCCGAAGCGCGAGATCGTGCCGCATCGACCGACCGCGCGTTTTTCCGGCATGCTCCCGGACACGTCAATTCACGGTTCCTCCGCCAGCAGGCCCTCCAGCGCCTGCTTCGCGGATGACAGTTCAAGCTCATACCGGCGCCAGGGAGACCTTGGAATCCCGAGCCGGCGGCATATCACGTCGCGACCAGCGCGCCACAGATACGCCATACGCAGCAGGTCGCGGTGACGCACGGGCAGCCGCCGCCATGCATGCTCGATATGACCTGCGTCAACCGGATCGTACGGACCGCGGCCAGCGCTCGCCCAGTTATCCAGACGCGCATCGAGGGACCGTCGCGAGGTACGCTCACACATCGCGGTCCTCATTGGCTGGCGGTGAAACGCGATACCCGGCAGGGTCTTCAAGGAATCGCTCGATATCCGATGCACGCCAGCCCACCGCGCGCTCGCCAAGACGGATCGGGCGCGGGAACGTGCCTTCCTGCATCCGCTGGTAGATCGTCGAACGTTTCAGTCCGACTTCCCGTTCGACCTGCCCGCGCCGTAGTATTGCGCCTGTTCCCCTCAACTGGACCGACATGACCAACCTCCCGCTGTCCTGTTCGAAAGAGTTGCTGCATGGGTCTCATTCAAGCAGTCCGAGAGCCTGACGGGCAATTCCGTCATATCGTCGGAAGACTCCGTCGGAACTCCGGTTCAGTGGTGGCGACCATCTGACTCGTTCACCGAGTCGGGCCTCAGTGCGGCCGCAAAGGTTTGGGAACTGCGCGACGCCTCGCCATTGGCCTGCCCCTTCAGGCCGAGTCTTTCGTCGATTGCGCGCGCAACGGTTGATGATTTAGGCGGGCGATCAGGCTCCCACTCCGACCAGTACTCCTGCATCACCTCAAAGAGCGCTTCCAGCGTTCGTGTCAGGTGAGGAAGACGCACCGTCACCCCGCGCTCATGCGCGGCTTCAACGGCCGGTGAGTCGTCGGCTCCGGTGGTAGCAGTGAAAGGCAGGCGTTCGAGCCTGCGTTCAAGATGTGATGCCCAGACGTGATGCATCACCACGGTCCGGGAGATGGCAAGCTCCAGACGGGCGATACGGCGCTCGCGGCCCCTGAGACGGGTCGTCAGGCGCGCAATCAGGGCCTGCAATTCTTCGGCATGTCGCTGCCAGTATTCAGGCTCGGGCGTCGAGCCCTGATCCTGCGGTCCTTGCGCCGGGCGGTCGTCAGTTGATTCGAACATGCTCACTCCTCTCCCGCGCGGCTCGGGACCGTTCGATATCCACGTCGATACCCCAATCTCGGCATGACCAGACATGCCTTCTTCATAGGGGCCGAGCCCATACCCCTGACCTCGCATTAATCTAATGATTGTGTCCACACACAGCAAGACGAAGCCGCCCGGGATATAAAAACTACTCGCCGTACAGAAAAAATAGCAGGCTTCACCTCGCTGCCCTCGCAACGCGCAGATATGCGTCAGCCGGACGAAGCGGCGATTTCAAGCAGGAGCGTCATCGCTTCTTCAGCCCTGTCGGCCGGCACCAAGATGTGATCGTGGTAGTAGCCCGCGACCACATTGCATGGGATGCCCGCCCCGGCGAGCCTGCGGCTGATCACCGCGATAAACCCGACTGCCTCGAGACTCGAATGGACCGACAGGGTGATGAGACGGGCGTCGTAGGTATAGGCGAGTCCGCGTCGCAGTGCTTCATCACGCTCGATGATCGCCGTCAGTCCCTCGCGCTCGCGCACGAGGCAGAAGGCCAGTAACCCGGTCGGCAACGTGAAGTCCGGAAATGAACAATAGACATAGGTGGCTTCTGCCACGACGGGACTGAGCGTCGCACACAGCTTTGCAAGGTCCTTTTCACTCAACTTTCCACCCTCCCCTGATGGTGACGTTACGCCACGGCTTGAGTGGCACACGCGTCATGAGTTTAAAAATGCTGCACACCGGACAGCATTTTTAACCGCCGCTGCCCGGACAGGATCGACCGCCTAAGATCAGACCAAAGCTTTTACTGACACAGGGATCGGGGACCGCCGGGGACTTCACGTAACCACAAGGAGCCTGCGATGAGATTACCCGCATCATCATCCGTTATTGCCGATCAGGCAGCCATGCATACCGCATTCGAATCAACAGGCATGAACTGGAAAACCCCGCGCGCCAGAACGTGGCGATCACTCGCGGACATTGCCAGGGACTGGGCAATCATATGCGTTACAGTCTGGATTGCCTACCGGATAGGGGTCTGGGCAAGTATCGCTGCGATCTTCGTCATCGGCAACCGCCAGCGGGCGCTGGGTAACCTCCTGCACGAGGGCGGACACCAGAACCTGAGTAATAGCCGCGACGTGAACGACCGGATCGCCTGTGTCTTTCTTGCACCGCCACTCTTCAACGAGCTGACGCTGTACCGCCTTCAGCACGCCTGGCATCACGGTTCACTCGGCGACCCGGTTCAGGATCCGGACTATCTTTCCAGCGTCACGCACGCGGGTGACCACTGGTTCAGCGTCTATCTACGCGTGCTGACCACGCCATCCATCTGGGCCGGCTCGATCTTCGGGCATTTCATCAACAGGCGCCTCGCCGTGCGTCAGAAGCTCGCCATCGTCCTGTGGTGGGCCGCGTGCGAAGCACTCCTCGACATCACCATCGGAGCGCATTTCGCGCTGCTGTTTTTCGCGCTATGGATCACCGCGCGCGCGACGGTGTTCCATGCCATCACAACGTTTCGCGAAATGACCGATCACTACGGGCTCGAACCAGGCGGTATTTTTTCGTATACGCGCGACATACCGGACCACGGCCTCAGCTCCTTCATTCTGCATCCGCATCATAACGGTTATCATCTGACACACCACCTCTTTCCGCATGTCCCCTACCTCGATCTGCCCGAATTTCACGCCCATCTGAAACAGATCTCCGCGTTCAATCAACGCGCGATCATCTGCGATTCATACGTGAAAGGCAGTCGCGCCAGCGTGACGAAGTGGGGGGCGGCTCATGTCTGACCGCACACTGAAGACGGTTCAGGTTGCAAGCCTTCTGGTTTCCACAAGTTGCGGTACGGGATTTCTCCTTGGCACCGGCGAACTCGCGCTTCGCGGGGGGATGGTGGGCTGTGTTTATGCAATCGCCAGCGCATTTGGCCTCGTTGCCCTCGCCGGATGCGCACGCGGCCTTTCGATAACGAGGCAATCCATCTGGGCCAAGCTTAACCAGATCTATGGCGCCTCAGTCGGCAGCACAGTGGCGTTGCTGTCCCTTGTCTGGATGACCGGCGTGCTCGCTGCACAGATTCGGGGTGGAACGGCAATACTGAGACTGGCAGGCATCGGTCCGACTTCCGCGCTCCTGCTCGTCGATTTGTTATTTATCTATCTTTCGACATTGCGACTGTCGTGGCTTGCCGCAGGATTCGCGATCTGCATGCTCGCATGCAACGTCGTGCTCGTGCGCACGCTGCTCCTGACCGATGGGCTGGACGTGTGGCTGCATGCCCCCGTCCAGTTTCTGAATGGACTTCAGGGCGCGACGCTGGACCATACAGGATTCACCGTCGCCTCGGTCGTGCTCATGGTCATCTGTGGTGCAGACTATCAGCAGTTTGCACTCGCAGCGCGCACGCCCATAATGGCGCGAAACGGCTGTCTCCTGGCCGCAGGATTCGTGCTCCTGATCGGCTTCCTGCCCGCATCCGCGGTTATCGCAGCCTCCCCCGTCTGGCATCTACAGCGCCTCGCCGACCCCGTGCAGGTCATTCCCGTTGTGCTGATGCACACACTCTCCGGATATTCGGCGAATACGGTAAGGACGGTCGTCATCGTGATTTTGCTCACAACGGCCCTTGGTGCTGGCTGCTCGATTCTGAGAGCGATGACCGACGCCACCGCCTCTCTCGGTCCGCATTCTGCAGCCCGGCCCATCTGGTCGCGACTCGTGCCGATCGCCCTTGGCACGATCGTCGCCATTCGCGGCCAGAGTCTGGTAGACATGATGGTCGATCTGAACATGGTCTACATAACCGCCGTCGGCCCGCTCATGGGCTTCACATTGCTCAACCGTCGCATTTCCGACAGATGCGCCAACGCGACGCTGGCGATTGGTGGAGGCATAGCAATCGCGATCTACTTCGCGCGGTGGACTGGCCTGACGACGGTCCCCGAGGACAATCCGCTGACCGTTTCCTTTCTTCCCATGGTCGTGATTGCCGTATTGCTGTGGCGCCGCTCAACTGCCGTGGATTCCTGACAGACAATAGTGCTGCACCGCCCGAATACACTACGCTCTCATCCAAAACCGCCGCGTCGGTGTGGCTTGTCACGATTTGATATCGCATTACTTGAATACCGAATTGCCCGTGGCCGGAACTTGGGGGACGCTAACGTGCAAGGATTCTGATTCGACGAGAACCTATCTGTTGACGACCGTCATTAAAACCGTTGATGGTCCCCGCACTTTCCCTATATCGTCACGATTTGTAGTCAAGTCGTCTGCGTCAACGCGTGAATTCTTTCGTTCCTTGAATCGTGGTGCCGATCGAGCCCCCTGTTGCGGCTCATCGATCTCCACTAGCATGATGGCGAGGTGATCCAGATGTCAGTTGATTCAGTGCCTCGCGAGCGTGATGCAATATCAACTCGCTAATCTGTCGCATGTTTGGCGGCGCCTCCTCCCAGTGATGCCAATACAGACTCACCGCGATCCTGTGTTGCGGCGCCAGCGAGATCACCTCACCTGCGTCAATCAATGACTGTATCTGCATGGATGGCACCAGTCCATATCCGACGCCAGCCCGGATTGCCATCAGCAACGCAATCGGAGACGGGAAAAAGTGTGCCGCGTATCCGTTTACGGGGAACCCAAGCACGCGTTCAAGAAAGACAGCATGCAACCCGTCTTTTCGATTAAAGAGCACTGCGGGCGCAGCGAGAATGTTGCGCAACGTGACCCCCTCAGCAAAACAAGCCTCGGCAAAATCAGGCGTCGCGACACATTCATACTCCATCTCGCCAATTGCTTCCGCCACAAACCCCGTAGGCGCGGTGCTCGCCGTTGACACACACCCCATCGCCTCGCCGCGCGTCAGCACCGACAGAGTGTAATCCTGGTCATCCACGAGCAATTCGAGTGAGCAAATGTCTTTTGCTATGGCGCACGCGACCGGCTCAAACCAGGTCGCTAGCGAATCCGCATTAACTGCGATTGCGATCCTCGCCCTCCCTCTTTCCGCTGGCTTGATCCGATGCAAGGTATCCGCTTCAAGTAGCTGTAGCGCTTGAACATGGCGCAACACTATTTCTCCCGCGGGGGTCGGCATCATGCCATCTCGAACAAGTAACGGGGTACCAAATGCCTCTTCGAGTGCAATGATCCGCTGCGACACAGCTCCCCGAGTGACGTTCAACACATGGGCGGCACGACCGAAGTGTCGAGTTTCGGCAACGACGGCAAACGTTTCGAGTTGCTGTCTGTCAAAATTCATATCGCTCGGCTATTAGAGAAAATCGCCACCTGTTGCCGCCCATCTTCTCTGTCATAAATTCATGATCAGAGATTTAGCAATCGAAGGCTCAGCTGAAAATTTATCGCACCATGCTGTCTAAATACCGGCATCGTTTAGGCTGTATTTCAGCATAACCAGCGTTGCAGAGCATGGCCAATACAAAATATTGGGACGCGCACAAGACATTCGTATCAGGTTCTTCAAGGCTTTAAGCGTCAGTAGCTGATATTTAATACAACGAAGTCCTGCATGTGTGGCGTGTCGATTGCAAACCCACGAAGCGCTGCGGTAAATCTTCGAGAGCGCTGAACGCCTCATGAACCTCCCGTCCAAGGTACAGCGCTTCCCAAAGCGCCTCCCCGAACTTGATCGGCTGCGCGCCTCAAACACGATCGTCGAAAACCAGTCCCCGACCGAGCGGCGGCTGCAGCTTATGCGCAATGCGCCTAGACACTCCTCAAGGACCGTGACTCGGCGTGAAGCCGCCCCACGCGAGATGTTCAGGGGAGCATCAGCGCATGCGAAATGTCGATATTCCACCACCTCAGCGAACGTCTCCAGCTGCAGCATGTTCAACATTGCACCCTCCCTCCAGAAACGCGCCTCAAATTGCGCGCGACTCCAAAGTCGACCTAATCGCTTGATCGGCTGCGACCACGCCTATACAGGCCCTTGGCGGCGGCAATTTCATCGAGAATAGCGCCATTAGTTGTTTCCCCCGATGTCCGCACGAGTTACGTAATTCCTGCCCTTCGTGGTCCCCCGCCAAGCTTCAGCCAGATGCCATGATCAGCCGCATATACTGGGTTTCTGCAGTCGTCGCAACTGCGAGTGATCTATTCCTCCCTCTGCGGAGTCGAATAGCCTCCACTGCGGCTAAATTCACATTCGGAAACGCAACTTTCATTCTTCATTTACTACAGAAATTTAAATTACAACGTCCTTCCTCCCCCGGGCCAAGCGGTGTAGCGGTCCAAGCTTTCTAAGCGTCATTGCGCCGTGAGAAGTCTCTCCTCAGATGTTCCGCGCCCAGTCTCAACCGCATCCACTCGGCGCTCTATTAGGTTCTGCCATTGAGGGGGCGCAAGCTTTCGTCGAAGTTGTCAAGACTTGGAAATGAAAGAGGTGGCTCCATCGCAAGAGACGATAGACGGTTTCGCCACGCAGCCAGATATTCGAGCCGCACTTCGTTCGCAACGTAAGGGACGTGCCAGGCAACGAAGGGCTCCAGCACATCGAGTCCGATATACGCGAGCGTCCCCTGCAACAGCGGTCGCAGCATTCCTTCGAGTGGCCCGTGTATACCGTCGCTTGCAAACATGCGGGCCTGCCCACCCAGAGTCAGACTCACGATTGCACGCTTCCCACGGAGACCTCCGCGATCATAGAATCGCATACCACCATATACGGGACCAGAGACGAGAATCCGATCAATCCACCCCTTCAGAATCGCCGGAGTCGAGAACCAGAACAACGGAAAATTCAGAATGAGCAGGTCACATCGCATGAGCTTTTCGAGCTCCACCTTGATGTCAGAGCGGATGGTGCCATTGGCAAAGCCATGGCGTTGTTCGAGCGCATAGACGCAGTAACCGGCATTGGCTCGTGTTCCGAAGTCATCGGCGGATGCAACGGGATTGAAGCCCATAGCGTAGAGATCCGAAACCTCAACCTCGTTTCCAGCATCTCTAAGCACATTCACGGCCGTTGTCTTGAGTGCAGCGCAGAACGACTGAGGTTCAGGATGAGCATGAACGACTAAAACTTTCATGGAAGCAAGCCTCTTGGCCGAAAAGGTTCGGTTAAGAAAGTAACGAGCGCCGTCTCGTGTGCAGAACGCTGACGGTCAACCCGGCATTCCAAAAACCACACAAAATGAGTACAACGTATGGGTCGAAATCTCGACAGCCGCGCAGCACACGCGCGGCAACTTGCGTTGTTCGTTCGACAACTAGTTGATGGTCCCGTATCGAAAGTTTCGTCGCGCGGCGAGTTCCTGTAAATTGGCGAAAATGACGATTATTTTGCGAAATCTGACATGCACCGCGCAGCCATCCTCGCGTATGACAATTGCTACGCCTTTAGTTTAGGCGGATTCGCCGACATACTTCAGGTCGCGAATTCGCACTTAAAAAAGCAAAACGGAGGAGTTGGCGACCGGTACGAGTGGCATTTCGTTTCGCAGCACGGAGGGCCGGTCAGGACCAGCAACGGTCTTGAAGTGAGCACGCAACCGATCCCGTCCCGGCAACGGTTCGACCTGGTTTTCGTCCCGAGTGCGCACTATGCGGGACAAAAGGCATTTGACAAGCTGTTGGCAAGCCAGTCAATGGCATGCGACTGGCTGATTACCCAGTGGAACGCAGGTGCGTGCATCGCGGCAAACTGCACTGGCACCTTCATTCTGGCCAAGACTGGGCTACTAGACGGGCGGACCGCGACGACAACATGGTGGCTTGCCGATCAGTTTCGCGCCAAGTTTTCTCGCGTGGATCTTAAGGTCGAACCCGTCATCACCGAGGTCGATCGCCTAATTTGCGCAGGCGCATCAGCATCCTATCTGCTGCAAACCATCCACATCGTCGAGCGTCTCTCCGGCCCAACGATCGCATCGCTATGCGCGAAGACCATGCTGGTAGACGTCAGCCAAACCAAGCAACCACCCTACCTTCCCCTCCTTGCTGAGAAAGCTCACGGTGATTCGCTGGTTCATCGTGCTCAGCACCAGTTGCAGAAGAACATGATGAAAGCGGTTCGGATATCGACGCTCGCAACCGAGCTCGGCGTAAGCGAGCGTACCCTAATCCGGCGGTTTCAGGCTGCGCTGGACCAAACACCACTTCGCTATTTGCAGAGCCTGCGGATCGAGGCGGCGCGTGGTCTGTTCGAAGCTAGCGACCTCAGTATCGAGGAGGTTGCCGTCAAGGTTGGCTACAGCGACGCGAGTTCCTTCTGCAGATTGTTCAAGGAGCGGGTCGGGCTCAGCCCGGGCGCATACCGAGGACGCTTTCGAACACCTTGACCTGCCCGCTCCACTCTGTCCAGCAGCTCGAGTCCTTCACTCCGTTGAACGGCATTCTGGCCTTGGAATCGCAAAGAGTTGAACCAGAGCGATCCCACATTAAGGCACTGCGTGAGCAGGATCTCGTTAGCAAACGAGCGTTTGAGCGCAGGGCCGTTGACAATATTAACGGCGACGCGCGAGAAGCCTGCTTCATGAATCAACTCGCCGATCACGAACGCTCGAACGAATGACAACTGGCGAGCACCTTGTGCACTTGCACTAAATTCCGCTGCGAGTATTACAAGTGTATTCACGCCCATCAAAAAGGGAAGAGCATCGCCGTGAAAACCCGTATTGCACCCATTGTCGCGAAGCATTCTCCGACCATCTACACCTGCGTCGCTTTGATTCCTTCTGGTAGTGGCACGATGCGCCTGCAGCGCTCTTCGACGCTTGTCTAGTGTTCCGTCCCAGAAATAACTTTGCATAGCCGAGCCACTTTCTGGAGAATTGAATCGGCAGTCGCGGTCCATACGAACGGCCGGCCGTGTTGGTTGTACTGCTCGATATACCGCTCGATGCGGGTAACGAGCTGGCGCACGTTCTTGAACGACCCTCGACGGATCGCCTGCTGCGTAATCAGGCCAAACCAGCGTTCAACCTGATTCAGCCAGCTTGAGTAGGTCGGAGTGAAGTGCATGTGGTAGCGGGTATGCCTGGCCAGCCACGCTCTGACCTTCGGATGCTTGTGTGTCGCGTAGTTGTCGACGATCAGATGCACATCGAGATCAGCGGGCACCGCCTGGTCCACATGCTTGAGAAACGCCAGAAATTCCTAGTGTCGGTGGCGCGGCTTACATTGCGCAATGACTTCCCCCGTTGCCGTATTGAGCGCGGCGAACAGAGTAGTGGTGCCATGCCGGACGTAATCATGCGTCACTCCCTCGAGATAACCGAGCCCCATCGGCAACATCGGCTGCGTACGCTCGAGCGCCTGGCACTGGCTCTTCTCGTCGACGCACAGCACCAGGGCATTGGTCGGCGGGCTCAGGTACAGCCCGACAATATCGCGCACCTTCTCTACGAAGTAGGGATCGTTAGACAGCTTGAAGCTTTTTGAACGATGGGGCTGTACACCGAACAACGACAGATATCGGGCCACCGAACTCTTCGAAATCCCTGTCTGCGCAGCAGCGGACCGCACGCTCCAGTGCGTTGCCCCGTCCGGCTTCTCATGCAGTATCCTCGCCAGAAGTTCCGCTACCGCTCCATCGTCATGTGTGCGAGGCCGGCCTGGACGCACCTCATCATGCAGGCCGGCAAGCCCCTGCGCGACAAACCGCTTCTTCCAGTGCGTGATCGCCGGCGGCGTCACTTCGCACTGCGTTGAAATGACCTGACTCGTATGACCGTCAGCGGCCATCAAAACAATTTTTGCCCGGCGCACCAGAGAGTGAGGCAGCGAACGCGAGCGGCTCATTGACAGCAATTGTTCTCGCTCCAGCTCAGACACGACAACCTCGATTCCTTTGCGTCCCATGATCGCCTCCTGCACACCGTGACTCGATCATAGAACAATCTGGACTTATGCAAAGTTATTTCTGGGACGGAACACTAGAGAATTCTCAACGGCCCTCACACGACGCTTACCGCGAAGCATCAACTTCACCCTTTTTCTGGATGCCGAGAATTCGAAGGTTCTGCTGCATTTCCGCAAGACGCTCGTGCCCCATGCGCTAAATAATCGGCAAACAAAAGGGTACTCAACGAGTCAACGCTTCTCAGCCCGACAAGACAACACAATCAGCGAGACATTGAAACCCGACGCCGGACAAAGCAAATTGCGCCGAACAGAGGCAGAGGGTCTATTGCGAAACCTGCTGAGAAGCTCGCTCTCGAGTGGTGACGTTCTGCTCGCGCATCCGGCGTGCGTCGTCGGGAACTGGCGAACAGTTTCATTAGGATCTGCATCTTCTCCAGGTGAAAACAACGTCCACGACGCAGAGCAAATCTTTCGCGAGTTTGGGCGCCCCATGCTCGCCCAGGCCGCAAAGGGTTGACGTGAGCAACATTACACCCGGCACCGTGCAAATGTCGACGCTCACCGTGTCGCGTCGGATGCAGTCGACAAAGCAAGTGGGTTTTTCTTGAGCAATCGAGCAGTTCCCCTGGTTGGAACTCGTGCCACGACAGAAATCATCACATAACTATGCGCGCCTTGAGCGCGCAAGGAGACAGGAGCATGCGAACTAGTTCGAATCCCATGGAGTCAACGTGTGATGTTCAGCACGTTGAGACACGTGCCATCAGCGTCGGGGCGTGGATGGTTCTGGCATCGGCATTCGTCGGATGGATGTTCGATGCAATGGATCTGCAGCTCTTCACAATGATCATGCTTCCAGCCCTGCGCGACCTCCTTGGTTCCGCCGGAAGTAACCCAGCGCAGATAGGTGGCCTGATCATAGGTGCGAAGCTGCTGAGCTGGGGCGTCGGCGGAATCATTTTCGGCGTCCTTGCCGATCGTGTGGGCCGTGCACGTGTCATGCTTGCAACGATGGTCATTTATTCGATATTCACCGCAGCCAGCGCGCTCGCACAGAATTGGCATCAACTGCTGGTATTGCAGATGATTTCGGGGCTCGGCATCGGCGGAGAGTGGGCGGCTGGGGCAGCTCTCGTTGTCGAGACATGGCCTGAAAAGCATCGTGCCAAGGCCGTTCAGGTGATGCAGGCTGCCGGGGTTGTTGGGCTTATCCTCGCTTCTGCTCTTACGATCGTCATGTCGGGTCTGGGTTGGCGCTGGATACTGGCGATGGGCGCGGCTCCAGCGGTCGTAAGTCTCGGTTTGCGCTTCGTTACGCCCGAGTCGGCTCGGTGGCAGCGTTCCCATGAAGCCGCCCTCCTCCACCGAGGACCCAAGATGGGTTCACTCTCGGAAATCTTCGGAATGCCGCTGAGGCGTCGAACCCTGGTCGGATCACTGATTGCAGCGGCGATGATGATTGGCAGTTGGGGAGGGGCAGTCCTGTTTCCGGTTCTCTTACAGGTCATGTCTCCTGGCCTCAGCGCCGTTGAACTGACCCACCAGACGGGCGTTACTTTCATGGCGATGAATGCAGGCGCCGTGCTCGGTTTCGCCTCGACGTTAGTCGTGGTATGGCTATGGCCCCGCATATCTAGGCGCGCAGTGTATGTCAGCTATTGCGCAGGCGCATGGATCGCAACGATCTTTCTGTATACCGCGGGGACTACCATCCCCATGTTTCGCGTCGCGATATTCCTGTTCGGCTACTTCGCTATCGGTGGGTTCGGCATCGTCGCCCTGTATTTGACTGAGCTCTTTCCCGTGCACTTGCGCGCGACCGGCCAAGGGTTCTCATGGAACGTAGGACGGCTCTTCACTGCCATTGGCCCGCTAACGATTTCCGCTGCGTCTGCCACATTTGGGCTCAATGCCGTTGGGATCGCGATTGCGACCGCATTCGGCATGGGCCTTTTGGCTGTCGCTTTTGGACCGGAGACGGGCCGCTAGAGGTAGCACTGAATCGGCGTAGGTTATACGCCCTTTCCGATCATCCAGCGGCGAGTTGTTGACGCGTCACTATCAATTTCGCAGAGCATCGCTGCATGGTTAGAAAACAATATAAATAAAAATCTCAAGCACATGAGGAGACGAAATGAAAGCAAAGATAACCTTCGCAGCGACGATTGCCGTGCTTACTAGCGGGGCGCATGCCGAATCGTCAGTGATGCTGTACGGCGTCATCGATTCTGGATTTCTGTATCAAACCACCTCGGCGTCTTCGTTCGCAGCGAAGGCACCCAATACAGGTTCCATCGTCCAGCTTAAGGATGGCGGCATCTACCAAAGCATTTGGGGCCTCAAGGGAAGTGAAGAAATCGGGAACGGCTATAGAGTGAACTTCAAGCTGCAGGGCGCGTTCAACAGCGGCAACGGAAAATCTGGTTTGGGCGATACGGCAGGCGAAACCGCAATTTTCAACCAGCAGTCAACTGTGGGAATATCGGGCCCGTTTGGAACATTTGACGCTGGCAGGCAATTCACGCCAATGATCTATGCGATGGCGGAGACCGATGTTCGCTCCGCCCAATACTTCGGCAGCATCCTCACCGCGTGGCTCGGAATGAATCAGGCAGCAGGGTGGCAAGGCGTGAGTACGAACGGCCCGCTCGGCGCACTATGGGACAGCAATGCGCTCGTATATCAATCGCCGAAGATCTATGGGGTCTCGCTCGCGCTCGAGTACGCACCAGGTGGAATCCCGGGACAAATTCAAGGGCGCACGCGCGAGTCGGCCGTTTTGAAGTATGCGAACTACGGCCTCAATCTGTCCGCCATCTACTACAACGGGCACGACACGAATCCCTCACCCACAACTGTCCCGGCCGGAGTGAGCAACAACCGCTTTTACTACCTTGGCGCGATGTACACATTTCGCAGTCTTTCTGTGGCCGGTTCGTACGGCGCTGGAAGGAACCCGGCCAACCCCGGTCGTGTGGATTATGAACTCGTCTCCGTCAGTGTGGGATACAGAGTCTTCCCGACCTTGAAGTTAACTTCCGGGTATTACCACCTGAAGGACAGGAACGATGGAGCTAACCGCTCAACTGAGCTTGCGATGGGTGCCGAATACAGCTTGTCCAAAGCCACCTTAGGCTATGTTCAGGTCGGTTATGTACGCAACAAGGGAACGATGAACCAGACGATTACCTACGGCGCGCCAGTCGCTCCAGGCGTCTCGACTACCGCGGCAATGATCGGCGTGCGCCACAACTTCTAATTCGAGACTACCAGCAATTGGAGAATTCAATGAATGCTGCTTATGTACTTAAACTGGTGGTCGGTGCACTAGCCGTTATTGCAAGCGTAAATGGGTGGTCTCAAACCAGCGAGCCTGGCAATCCCAGCAGATCAACCGGAATCGGACCAAACACGGTGCGAGGAACGGCTTCAGCGGCTAATCGCGCTCTACGCAAGCAGCTATACGCCGCCTTGGCAAAGCGCAGCGAGATTGACGCCGGGAGCATCAGCATTACCGCAAAAGATGGCATCGTGACAGTGAACGGCACGGTGCCCGATGCCGAGCAGTTGGACGAGGTGACGTCGATCGTGAAAAGCGTGCAGGGTGTCGTGTCAGTGGTCAACAGGCTAACCATCCAGAGACCATTGAGCCAATAACCGTCCGCCAGCCCCGAAGAAGAACGCGAGCCATTTTTCGATCACTTCATTGTCCGCAATCAGCGGATCGCAAACGCGGAAGGACTGCATGCCGTCGCACAGGCTCAGCAAGCCTAGCGCAAGGACCTCTGCCTGCAGAGGCGGCGCTATACCAACGCGCTCAAAAAAAACGAGAATATGTGCGCCGACGTAGCTGAGCTTTTCGCGGCGAAAATCGTTAATACATTGACGAAGCACCGCGTCGCATCGCGCGAGCAACCGCGCTTCCACCCAGAGCGGAAAACACTCGTGATCACGAAGAAACCCGCTGTAGTATGCAATGGCGCTTGCCGTCATCTCCTCGCGAGTACCGGCATTCTCCATGATCGACTGAAGACCGGCGCGCGCGCGCTCGTGGTCACGTCGCAGCACCTCGATCAGCAGTTCGGACTTGCCGCGAAAGTTCGAGTAGAACGCGCCGCGCGTATAGCCGGCCGCATCGGCGATGTCCTCCACGCTCGTACAGGAAAATCCCTTTTTGATGAACATCTTGTGCGCGGCGCGAAGCAGTCGCTCCTGAGTCTGATGTCGGCGTTGCTCATGTGTGAGGTGCTTTCGTTTCATGGCAGTAAGATCAGGTTCGATAGCTCCACTCGGCGACCAGACGCGCGGCGCGTACCAGCGCATCCCTGCAATTCAGCCTCGTTCGTAGCAAAGTCATCCGCGACGGTGCAGCCCTGCTGTCCTCATCGCGGTTTCTGGATTGGTACGGCCTGCCTTTCTCAAGTGGCAGCCAAGACGCTATAGAACTACGCTCTCCGCTTGATCAGGCCCAGGTTCAGATGAGAGCATATCGGTCGGGTCGGGCTGCGACTGGTGACGCGCCGCGAGCGTGAGGTAGACTGCCGGCAAGACGAATAGCGTGAAGACGGTGCCAATCGACAAACCGCTCGCAATCACTAGACCCATGTTGAACCGCGATGCCGCGCCTGCTCCTGACGACATGATGAGCGGCACTACCCCGAGGACCATCGCAGCGGTAGTCATCAGGATCGGCCTGAGTCGAATTCCTGCAGCATGAATAACGGCCTCAAGCTTCGACATGCCATCATTCTGCGCGGCATTCGCCACTTCGACGATCAGAATCCCGTGCTTGCTGATGAGCCCCATTAACGTCACGAGGCCGACCTCGGTGTAAATGTTCAGGGACGCCCCCCCAAGACCAAGGCTGATGAAAACGAGCGCTCCCGCGACAGACATGGGAATCGACACGAGAATGACCAGCGGATCGCGAAAACTCTCAAACAAGGCAGCAAGACTGAGGTAAATGATGACGAGCGCGAGAACGAAGGTGCCGACGAAGCCACTTGATTCCTGCACAAGTTGACGCAAGGGCCCGGCATAGTCGATCGAGACATCGGGCGGCAAAGTGCGTGCAGCCAGAGCCTGTAGCGATTTAAGCGCGGCGTCCTGGGAGACACCGAGCGCAGGCACCCCGGAAATCGTCGCAGAATTAACCTGCTGGAAATGGTTGATCGTTTCAGGCACGGTCTCGGTCCTTACTCGACCTATCGACGACAACGGGACCGGCACGTTATTTACCGTCGCGATCTGGAAATTCATGATCTGGTCCAGCGTCAGTCGCGAGCGCTGCTGCACCTGTGCAATGACTTTGTACGATCGCGAATCGAGACTGAAGTAGTTCGTATACCCGCCACCAAGCAAACCGCCCAAGGCTGTGCCCACTTGCGACATCGTCAGACCAATCTGTGAGGCCTTATCGCGGTCAATATCGAATACTTTTTGCGGCTGGTCGATCTTCAGGTCGCTATCGATGAAAAGAAACATCCCGCTGGCGGTCGCCTCGTTGAGGAACTTCTGAGCCTCAACGTTCAGCTTGTCGAGTGGCTGCGTAGATTTCAACACGAACTGGATCGGCAAACCCTGCGAACCAGGCAATGCCGGTAGCTGGAACGCAACGATCTTTTGCCCCGCCACCTTGTTGAACTGGTGCTGCAGGTCGCGTTGTATCTCAGTCGCGCTTCGATGGCGCTGCTCCCACGGTTTGAGTGTCACCCCGCCGATGGGCTGCGACTGGCTGTCGACCTGGAACGTCTGAGCTCCCTCGGGAACGCTTTCCATGATGTTGGCAACCTGCCGGCCATAAGCCTGCTTTTGCTGCAGTGTTGCGTTAGGGGCAGACGTGGGTTGCAGCACGACCACGCCCTGATCCTCCTCCGGCGCCAGTTCACTCTGGGCGCTGGTATAGAGGAAATAGATGCTGGCAATGACGATGCCCGTGAAAAGCAGCGTAACCGGAACCGTTTTCAAGCTACTGCGCAGCATTCGCTCGTAACCGCGTTGAACGGTATTGAACACGCGGTCGATGGCTTCAACTATCCCTGTCACCCAGCGGCCGCCCCGCTCGAGCGGCTGCAGGATTTGACCGCACATCATTGGCGATAAGGTCAAGGAGACAACCGCGGACATCGTCACGGCACCGACGAGCGTGAACGCGAACTCTGTAAACAATGCACCGGTTAGTCCGCCCTGAAAGCCGATCGGCACATAAACTGCGATCAGAACAATTGTCATGGCGATAATCGGACTCGCCAGATCGCGTGCTGCCTTGATCGCGGCGTCGCGCGGTCGCATGCCCTCTTCGAGATGACGGCTAACGCTTTCGACAACGATGATGGCGTCGTCGACCACCAGGCCGATTGCCAGCACGAGCGCAAGCAAGGTAAGAAGATTAATAGAAAATCCGAACGCAAGCATCATGCCGAAAGTGCCGACAAGCGACAACGGAATGGCAACGACCGGAATCAGCACCGAACGCGGCGACCCGAGAAACGCGAACACCACAAGTGTAACGATCAGCACCGTTTCGACCAGTGACGCCTCCACTTCGTGAATGGAGCTGTCCACAAAGACGGTCGAATCATAGATGACAGCGCTGTGCAGCCCGGCGGGCAGTGCTCTTTGGATGTCGGGCAACACGGCCTTCACGCCCTTGATCACATCGAGCAGACTCGCCGACGGCGCCATCTGGATACCAAGATAAACACCCTTCTTGCCGTTGAAAGACACACCTGATTCATAGTCTTCAGAACCGAGCGTTACGTTCGCTACATCCTTAAGCCGAACGATGCCGCCTTTGACCTGTTTCACAACAAGATCCCGAAACTGCTGCGCCGAATGCAGATCGGTCGACGCCGTCAGGTTGAACTGCACCATCTGTCCTTTAGTGGTCCCCAACCCCGCAACCACGTTATTGGAGGCGAGCGCACTGGTGACATCTGTCGCCGTCAGGCCGTAAGCCGCGAGCTTCTGCGGGTCGAGCCACGCCCGCAGCGCGAAGTACTGCGGGCCCAGCAGTTCCGCCGTCTGCACGCCTTTAACCGCTTGCAGGCGAGGTTGCACATTCCGGACAAGATAGTCAGTGATCTGGTTCGGTGTGAGCTCATCGCTTGAAAAACCGATGATCAACGCATCGAGCGACTGCCCGATAGCCACCGTAATGATGGGTTGCTGCACACCACTCGGCAACTGGTTGAGTACCGAGTTGATCTTGGCGTTGATCTCGGTAACCGCTTTGTCGGCATCGAAATTCAACAACAGGTTCGCCGTAATCGTGCTGGTGCCCGAGATGCTCTTCGAGGTCAGGTAATCGATGCCGTTCGCCTGCGCGATCGCATTTTCAAGGGGAGTTGTGACAAAGCCAGCCACGGTTTGAGGGTCCGCGCCATAATACGTCGTCGTCACTGTCACCACAGCATTCTCGGTTTTGGGATATTCGAGAATGGGCAGCGAGTTGAAAGCCTTATAGCCGATAACGAGGATCATTAGGCTTACGACGCATGCCAGCACGGGCCGCCGGATAAAAATGTCGGTAAATTTCATCGAACGTCCTGTTTAGTGATCTTGCGGGACAGGTGCCGCGTCATCCGGTAGCTTCACGCTGTTGTCGACCTGCACAAGTGCGTCGTTATGGAGCTTGAGTTGCCCGGCCGTCACGACCTCATCTCCCGGCTGTAGTCCCTTCAGGATGCTGACCTGATCGCCGCGCGTTTCGCCAGTCGTCACGAACTGCTGGCGAACACGTGCCTGCGGATGGCCTTGTGCGTCCTTGCCACTCTGAACCACGTAAACGAGGCTACCGTACGGGTTGTACGCCACTGCCGTTTGAGGAACTGTCACGAGTGAGCGCGACACGCCACTTGCCACGTTTGCGGTGGCGAACATGCCCGGCAGCAGCGCGCCGTCACGATTTTCAAACGAGGCGCGTATCTGCAGCATGCGGCTCGACGTGTCGACTTTCGAATTGATCGATGTCACCTTGCCGATGAAAGTCTTGTCTGGATACGCATCCACCGCCAACGATACTGCCTGCCCGACTGCGATCTGGCCGACCGCCTGCTGCGGCAGATAGAAATCGAGGAACATGGGGTCGAGCGCCTGCAAGGTGACGACCGTTGTGCCAGCCGGCAGGTACTGGCCCACATCGACCTGTCGCACGCCAAGGCGTCCTGCGAAGGGTGCAACAAGTGTCTTCTCGCGCATCAGCGCCTGTTGAGCGGCCACTTGAGCACGCGCGACCTTCAGGTTGCTGGCATCGGTATCAACGGTTGACTGTGCCACGCCTTGCACCGCAAGCTGCTGCAGGTCGCGCTTATACGTTATCTCGCTCAGGTCGGCGTTGGACTTCAACTGCTCGAGCTTCGCAAGATCGTCGTTGGGGCGCAGGCGCAACAACACCGTTCCCGCCGCCACATCGCGGCCGGAGTCGAAGTGGATGTCATCAATGACGCCACCCGTCTCCACCGACAAATCCGCGCCCTTCGATGCACGCAACGATCCTACCGCGGCGAGCGTAGGCTGCCACGGCTGCGCGACTGCGGACGTCGTTGACACGGTCGCCTGCTGCGACTGGATGCCCGCGGTTACCTTTTTCAGCAGGTTGCCCTTGAATACGTGAAAGCCGATCAGCGCGGCGGCGAGCAGACCGACGACGAGCAGCATCACAAAGAGGCGCAGAAAGGTTCTGGGGGGCCGTTGGCGTCCCGAAGCGGGATCGGTGGTGACGGCACGCGAGGAAAGGCTGGTCATGGGTTAGACACTCCGCAACATTGCACAACTTTTGGATCGACATCGCTTCGATGCCACCAACCACCGCCCAGCGCCTGGAACAGCGCAACGGTGTCCGTGTATCGAATAGCCTGAGAGGAAATCAGTTTCAGCCGTGCGCTCGTGTCGGCCTCTTCTGCTGAAAGCACGTCGAGATATGTACCGCCGCCTGCGCTGTATTGCCCTTGCGCCACTTTCAGGCTCGCGGCCGCAGTCTTCTGTGTGGCGAGATTGGCAGCAAGCGTTTCGGCATCGCGATTGATTGCGACAAGCGCATTGGCTACATCCTGGAACGCCGAGTTGACCGTGCTGCTGTATTGGGCGGCAGCGACGTCGACGGCAGCTTCGGCAGCCCGCTTTCTTGCTTTCAAGTTACCGCCCGCGAAGACGGGTTGGGCGATGCTTCCCGCAATACTCCACACGATGCCTGCGGGATTGAACAGGTTCGACAGGCTGCTGCCGTCACGCCCATAACTTCCGGTCAACGATATCTGCGGCAGCATGTTGGCGAGCGCGACGCCCACGTTCGCGGTCGCCGAATGCAGCAAGGCAGCGTATGCCTGAACATCGGGTCTTTGCGCGACAAGACTGGATGGCAAGGAGACGGGAAGCTCATCCGGCAACGTCAGGCTCGCGAGATCGAGAGAGGGTCCTTTATATTCGCTCGGCAGTCCGCCCAGGTAGACTGCCAGTTGGTTGCGTTGTTGTTCAAGCTGCTTGTGCAAACCCGGCAACGTAGCTGTCTGTGCATCGAGCAGCGATTGCTGCTGCAGTACGTCCACCTGGCTTACGCCGCCTAACGCGAAGCGACGGCGCGTCACATCGAGGGCAGCGGTGTAGGCGCGGACTATGTCTTGCGTGGTGTCTATTTGAGCCTGCAGCGAAGCCTCACTGATCGCCGCGTTGACGACGTTGGCGACCAGCGTCAACTCGGTTGCCTCGAGTTCGAAGCGCTGGTACTCGGCTTGAGCGTTGAGCTGCTCGACTTGGCGGCGAACACCGCCAAACGCATCAAGGGTATACGACACGCTGAGTGATCCGCTGACCACGTTATAAGCCGATGGCACGGGATTTATAAGTGCGTTTCGCTCCCTTTCGCCCGACGCGCTCGCGCTGATTTGCGGAAAGAAACTCCCCTGCTCTGCACGAGTGTTCTCGCGCGCTTGGCGCAGGCTCGCCTGCGCAGCGGCAAGCGTTGGATTCGCCTTGAGCGCGCGATCGACGAGTTCGTTGATCTGGGCGGACTGGAACAATCCCCACCAATCCCCCTGGATGTCACGGCCGGTGACAAACGACTGCGATACCCCCCCTAGCGTGTCGGCAGGTAGCGTTCTGGCCGGTACAGGTTTGTCGGTGAAGCCTGGCGTCTCGGGCGCGGCCGGCGTGACGAAATTCGGCCCGACTGCGCAACCCGCGAGCAGTAGCGACCATAGCGTGCAAGAAGCAAGCGCGGCTGGCGCAGTGGCTCTGAATGTCCGGAACCTGTGATTGAAATGAAAGGTCTGGTAAAACTTCGACATAGGCGTTAGTTCCTATACTAATCGGTACACTATATCACTTACCATACTCGCTAGTACAGTATGTTAGAAAGGGAAAACCTCGCATGCCAAACCCTCCATTGGTCAACCGCACTGGTCGCCCGAAAGACCCGGCCAAACGCGCCGCGATCCTGGACGCTGCGACCGGTCTGTTCGCCATGCAGCCCTATGACACGGTCACGATGGAAGACGTAGCGGCGAAGGCCGGCGTGTCGAAGATGACCGTCTATAGTCATTTCTCGGACAAGGACGCGCTGTTTGAGAACGTCGTAAGCGGCGTGTCTGATCAGATCATGAAAGGGCTTTCAGGGGCTGACTGCGATCAGTTGCCGTTGCGTGAAAGGCTGAGCCGTATTGGCGTGGCATTTCTGACTGTCGTCATCGACATCAACGTTGCGGGATTGGTGCACCTGCTGCCCGCTGCATCGCGGGGAAATCGGGCGCTTGTCACGCGCTTCTTCAACGCCGGCCCGGCGAGGACGACAGCGGCGCTGTCGGAGATAATCAGTTCCGCAGCGGCGCGAAAGGAGTTGATAGTCGATTCGCCAACGCTGGCGGCGGAAGATCTGATGAGCTTATGGGAAGGCGGATTGCCGGCGCGCATCGTGTTCGGGCTGGTGGAGCCCTCGACGCCAGAAGAGATAGAGCGACGCGCCCGGCGGGGTACGGATGTTTTTATGCGTGCGTACGCAAACCCACGTAAGTGAAGTCAGTCCTGGCTGGCGTGAGCATCCTCCGCCAGCCGACTGCCCCCATCAACGTCTGCAACCCGCGCCGAACTAATGCCGCAAACATTTCGCGCGAGTGGACCGCCGCAAACAGCCGCTTTTCACCAAGATTCGAGAACAGGCAAGACTCGGCGCATTTCGGCGTCGTTGGCCGTGCTTACCCGTTAAACGAAATGCAGCTAAGGAATCCTTAACCATGCGCATCAGATAAAATTTCACGTAAGCCTTGGTCGTACGCGCCAGACATGAGAACGAACATCACCGTAGCGGGAGCGGACGAACGGTTCTCCCACGTGTGATTGGTCCCGCATTGCACCAGTACGTCCCCTGACCGCAGCAAAACCTCTGAATCGTCAAGTAGTAGAGTGAGCTCGCCCGAAAGAACAACGACGTAGTCAATTGTCTCCGTGCGATGCATCGTAGCGTTTCGGCCAGATGCATTGCCGGTACGACCTCCAGCGTTGCCCAGAGATTTGAACGCTTCTGAAGCGGTAGCCGAGTCCAGATTTCCAGCTCCTTCGCGGTGAGGTGGAACCTGGCTCACACGAATCACTGTGCCGCGCGCAGTCGGCAGTTGTCGCCGAGGCCCAGCCGTAGTCTCGGCCGTCTGCGCCACAATGGGCGCAGGCGTCTCGAAGGTCCGGAATATATCGCATGAAACATATCCCGGTAGCAAGGGCGTCGAGAACACAAACGGAGAAGGTCCGTCCGACAGGACGATTGACTTACCGCTCGTGTCATGCCCGGTCACAACACGTCGAACATTGAAACCTTCCTCGCCCCTTCCCTCCGGTTGAGCAGTTTGCATAGGGCTGTCGGACGGATAGCGGTCCGGCGTCAGAACGGTTGTCGAAGCGGCCGCATCGGCGGGCAATACCTCGCGGGACGAGGCTTCTGGAACGGTCTGGGAACAGTGTTGGTCGGTCATGTCTTCTCCTCTGAAATTAAACGGCTGAATTGACGCGGACGAATACGTTAAACGGATGAGCTTCTGGGCCAGGCGCTTATCCAAGCTCTTTGGGCTTTTCCCAAGGTATTGGAACGACAGCGGAGGGGTCCGTGTAGACGTCGATCAATGCCGGTCTCCCGGCAGCCAATGCATCCTTGAAAGCGCTGCGGAAGTCGGAAGCCCGTTCGACGCGGTACGCTTTCACCCCAAGCGTCTCAGCAACGGCCGCAAAATTCACACGGCCGAATTTCCAGTTCTTCTCCAACGTGGCATCTTCGTCCCAAAGGATTCTTTCCTGATTGAAACCGTGGTTGTTGTTGACCACCGTCACCGTATTGATGCCGTAACGCACCGCCGTCTCCATTTCGGCGAGGTGGTAGTAAAAGGCGCCGTCGCCAGTGAAGCAAACGACAGGTCGCATCGGATTCGCGCATTTGGCGCCGAGCGATGCTGGGAACGACCATCCGAGTGAGCCGGCCGCGCGAATCAGCGCCTGGCCAGACCGATTCAGATAGAGGTTTCGAGCCGCCCAACCTGCCGCGTGGCCGGTGTCGACTGCCACGAGCGCGCCTTCAGGAAGCGACTCGGATAACATGCTGCAAAGACGTTCTGGCCGAATCGGCGACGCGTCCGAATTCTCGTATTGAGCGGCCAGCTTGCCCCACTCCTCGCGCAACTCGGCAATGCGGTCAATCCATCCCGGGCTGCCAACAGGCCCCGCGAGTTCGACGCCGAGCTGTTCCAGCACGGCGGCGGGATCGCCGCTCAGACCCACGATCAACGGATAATTGCGGCCCAGCTCTCTCGGGTCGATGTCGATCTGTACCGCCGGCACGCCCGGCGTAGGAACTGACCATCCGCGGGTCGTCATGCTGCCTGTGCTCGAGCCAACAAACAGCACGAAGTCAGCCTCAGACACAGCGATATTTGCTGTATCGCGCGAGTAGTCTCCGACCACACCAGCGCACAGAGTGTCGCTCTCAGGTATCGCGGCCTTCGCGTCAAGCGACGTTGCCACGGGTATTCTTGCGAGCCGCGCGAACTTGAGAAGCGCCGCCTGTGCGCGTGAAGCACGGATGCCCGAACCAGCTACGATGATGGGTCGCTCAGCCTTGCGAAGCGCAGTAGCGGCTGTTCGGATATCGTCAGGAGATGCGGCGGGACGAACCGGCGGACACATGCCGTAGCGTGGCTCCGGCGGCATCACATACTCGATCTCCTCCATCAGCACCGCACCCCAGAAACCCGAAAGTTCCAGATGCACCGGCCCGGGCGAGCCGGTGGTCGCCACTCGCAACGCCTGCTGGAGAAGGTCCGGCAGCCGCTGTGCTTTTTCGACCCGAGCGCTGAACTTCGTTAGGCCAGCGTAAATCGGTCGTTGATCGATTTCCTGGTAAAAGTTGCGTTCGCGAGTGTCGGGCGTACCGCCGCCGGTCAATGCGAGTACGGGCGATTTCGCCATCAGGGCGTCGACCAGTCCAGAGGCGAGATTCGTAGCGCCAATAGCTTGAGACGCGCAGACGCCAACGCGTCCCGACTCGCGAGCGTATCCGTCGGCCATATAAGCCGCGGCCTTCTCAGAGTGTGCAACGACCGACTTTACACCGATAGCCGTCATCTCCTTGATTCCGGGCGGGATGATCATCGGCACGTTAAAGAAGTGGTCGACGCCGTATGCCGAAAACGTCTCGGCAAGAACGCGATTGCCTGTTTTCTTTGTCATAAAGATTCCTTCTGGTTGAGGGGTGGATGGGTGGTCTACGCCCGAAGCCGCCATTCGCATCGCCGCCGCTACGCAGATCATGAGATGGCATTCGCAAGAGCAAACGAGTACTTCGAGTCTTACCGGCGCGAGGGCGCGCATGCATGCCTAGAACTCCACCCGCAGCACTTTTGCCTGTCTGACTCCGTCCGGCATTGGCGCTTTAATGCCTCCATCAGTCGTTACATAAGCGACTCTTCCGTAATCCTTGGTATCGCGCCCCCATGCCACAGCCGATGGACCCACCATCAACTCCAGAATGGGTACGCCGACTACGCTCTGTCTTGGCCCTTCGTTCTCGCTGGGTGTCAGCGACAGACAATCAATTGTGTTCTCGCGGTGGGTCGTGATGTACGCAAGCCCGCGGTCTTCGTCAATGCAGAAGTCATCACCCATCATGCCGCTCCCGACCAGTTCGGGCAGGCCTTCCGGATTCAGACTGCCCGGATCGACACGGACTCGCATGAAGAGCTTCTTGGCGGTCGAGGTGTAGTACAGGTAGTTGCTCTTTGACGCGTAACGTATGCCATTCACCCCTGGTTGGTCAGGCATGGGGCCATTCGGGTCGTGCGCCATGCTTTCATGCTGAAGCCATTCGTGCACGGTCGCCGTCTTTCCGTCAGTACTCAGGTCAACGCGCCAGATCAGGCCCGCGAAGCAATCAGCGAGAAGAATGACCTTGGGTGCGATGAGGCAGCTACCATTGAGCATTCCCACAGACCGCGAAAAGTCGACGACAACCTCCGGTTCTATCGACTGACCAGGTGACCAGTTACGTAGATCGAAGCGCAGCAGACAGCCACGCGATACAACGCCCGTCGACACATAAAATACGTCGGGCTCCGCTTCGACGATGCCCATGCCCATGAGCTCGAAGGTGTAAACAAGAACCGGCTCGACAGGTTCCCCGCGAAACGGCGGTATGTACCAGAGCTGTCGATGGAACAGCACAGTCACGAGCAATGACCCGTCCTTGCGGACAGCAATGTTTTCCAGAAAATAGTTCGGGGGAAAAGAAGCAACTTCGGCAATGGTGTGGGATCTGGACGACATCATTCTCTGTGGCCCATAGATAGGTTGTTTAAGGAAAGCGCGACGGCGGCTTATTGATCGTCCAGACCCACCGCATTGGCAGGGACATCGTACGCGCGCAATGTCAGGGACACGGTCGTGAAGTACCCAATGAATGCGATCAGATCTGTAAGTCCGGGATGACCCAGCGCATCGACCGCTCTTTGATAAAGCCCTACGGGGATCAACCGAGGCTCAAGCAGAGCGGAGGTGATTTCGTAGATGATCTGCTGCCGGGCAGCTTCGAACGAAGTCGGCAACCCAGCGATCAACGCCTGCACTTTTTCAGCGGGCAGACCACCCAATAGCTCTGCCATCCACTCATGTTCATAACTGGGATAGCTCGCCATCCACTTTCCAGCGGTGAGGTTGACCGCAATTTCAATCTCCGCCTTCGACAGGGTTGACCGGTCCTGATAATGGAGACCCATATGCAGCATGACCTCAGTCAGCTTCCGGTTTCGCAACCAGATCTTGTAGGGGCCAGGCACCATGCCGCGGGACTCTGTGACAAGGTCGTAAGCCTTTCGTTCTTCATCGTCCATCTGGTCGGGCAGATGCTCCTTGAACCTCCCAAACGTTCCGAAGTGCGAATCCCTCAGTTTTTTCGCAGCCGCAATGAGTTGCTCGACTGCTTCTGGTCTGGTCGTCATTTAAGCGCCTCATGGTCTGTTGTGTCGTGTCTTGTGCCACTGACAAGCGTTGGCGGATGAATCGCGTCCGGGTTTGTGGATTATTGAGCGACCGGGCATCATCATCCTTCGGAAACGGACCACAACCTTCGATTTCCAGGCATTCAGAAAACGGGCAAGGTGCCCTCGAACATTTGGGGGCGGCTCTGGTATTTGCCCCCTCTTTCCAAGCGTGTATTGGACGCAGTACGATTTCGAATACACTCATGTGCGAGGCTCGACATCTGTCGGCAATGCCGGAGTTCAGGGCAGGCCTGTGACGTATAGCGGCGCTTTTCATCCCGAGCGCAAACGTGCTGGTTCTCGATATCAGGGCAAGGCTCACTATCAACACATGCGGCGGTGCAATATGTCGTTTGACAGTCACGGCAGGACCTCTCCCTCTGAACTGACTCGTCTGCTGCCTAGTCCTCCCCTGTTCTCGGTTGACGTTGGCAATCTGGGAGGCGCTATCATTCAGCACTACCAGCATTCGCCTGGATGCGTCACGGTGTCGCCGTTGCGAGATCATCTTCTGGTCGTGAATCTCTCCGGCCATGTGCTGATCGAGGACGGTCTGACATGTGGACGCCAGGAGCGCAGATGGGCGGGAAGCGGGCAGATGAGTCTGACACCCGCGGGCTCGGCGGGTACTCGCGTGTTCAAGGGGCGCCCGGAAGTTCTGGTCGTTCATCTGCCGCCGCAACTCCTCCAACACACCGCAATTGAAATCGGTCTCGAGGACGAACACGCGACGCTCATTCCCCGCCTGGCGGTGGCTGACGAAGTGGTCGAGCGGCTCGGGCGACTACTTCTCGCAACCGCACCCGACCCGGAGCCCGGCGCGGCGTTGATGATGGACGCGTTGATCCGGGCCCTTGTAGTTCATCTGCTGCGCAACCATTCGGTCTTGTCGCGTGAGAGAGGCCTTGTGCCGCCGTCATTGAGCGGCGGAAAACTTCAACGCGTGATCGACTACATGCGGGTACATCTAGACGAGCGCCTGCCTCTATCGATCCTCGCCGACCTGTCGGGGCTCAGTCCGTCGCAATTTGCACGGACATTTCGAACCGCCACGGGCAAGCCACCGCATGGCTACCTGCTCGATTTGCGTATAGAACGCGCCAGAAACTTGCTGGAGAACACCGATCTGCCCGTGATAGAGGTTGGAATGCGATGCGGCTTCGAACAACCCAATCACTTCGCTACGATGTTCAGAAAGATTGTCGGGCTGAGTCCGCGCGCATGGCGCGTCGCGAGGCGCGTGTGAACCGGTTGGAGTCTGTGGCAACGGTGCATCAGGAGCAGGAGCGTCGTGGACACAGGCGCTGACGCTTACGGCAACGCCGACGTTCAATCGTCACACGGCATCAAATCCTGCAAGGAAGTAACCCCGCGGTCACCGCAGTCCGTCATTCCAAGCTCGCCGTGCCAGACGACGCATCACCTTTGATGTCGTCCGCAAACTTGCGCATCAGTCGTACCAGGTCCTCTATATCCTGCTTTTCCCATGTGGCGAAAATGGACTGCCCTATCCTCGCGCGCGCCTTGTCGACCCGATCGGTCATTGCCTTGCCCTTCCTTGTCACGACAGCCTGGCGAACGCGCCGGTCGGTCGCGCTTTCCTGACGGTCGACGAGCCCAAGGCTTTCCAATTTCGCAACCTGACGACTGACGGTGGTGTAGTCGCGTCCCACGCGGTCTGCAAGCTCGACGACGCCAATGGGGCCGAGCCGCTCCACCAGCACCATCAGCGGAAACAGCGCACGGTCGAGGGAAATTCCCGCGGCCCGAACCATTGCCTCGTCGCGCTGAGGGCTGTTCACGACCCCGACAATCTCGAGTAACGCCCCGTGAAGCTCACGAAGCTGAGCGTCAATATGTGTATTTTGCACGGTTTTTGTTGACACAGAACTACCTCGTTTCTAATATGTGCATAATACACATACAAGGATCATAGTGACAATGCAATCTACGACTGACGTTCTGATTTGCGGTGCGGGTGCGGCTGGCCTCACGCTAGCAATCGATCTGGCACGAAGGGGCGTTTCATTCCGCCTGATCGAGAAGATGGACAGTCCGTTCCGCGGCTCGCGCGGCAAAGGCATTCAGCCAAGGACACAGGAAATTTTCGAGGATATCGGCATTCTCGAGAGAATCGTCGCGGCTGGCGGCCCCTACCCACCACAGCGCCGTTATCTCGACGCTTACAGCTTCACCGACTCCGATGCAGTGGAGCATCGCGCTCCGACTCCGGCGGAACCTTACCAGCGGCCGCTGATGGTGCCGCAATTCCTCACAGAAAGCGCGATGCGCGCCCGTCTGGTCGAACTGGGGCATCGTCCCGAATACGGCTGCGAACTGGTGAGCTTCGAGCAGGACGAGGATGGCGTGATCGCGCACCTGGCAGGGAAGAGCGGCAAAGAGACGCTGCGGGTTAGGTGGCTCGTCGGCGCCGACGGCGGTCGCAGTCTCGTGCGCCATACACTGGGCATCGGGTTTCCCGGGAAGACCCTTGGCGTTCGCGCCGTCGTAGCCGACGTGGTGCTGAACGGACTCACGCGCGACGTCTGGCACCGGTTCGGCGAGGACGACACGACGCGGCAGATCTCACTCTGCCCGCTCGCGGGAACCGCCATGTTCCAGATACAGGGGCCGGTCCCGTCAGACGGCGATATCGACGTTTCCACAGAAGGCCTGAACGCGCTGGTGGCGGAACGTACAGGCCGCGACGATATCCAGATTCAATCCGTGTCATGGTCGTCTGTCTACACCATGAATGCGCGGCTGGCCGATCGTTACCGCGTTGACCGCGTGTTCCTCGTGGGGGATGCCGCCCACATTCATCCACCGACTGGTGGTCAGGGCCTTAATACAAGTGCACAGGATGCTTACAACCTTGGCTGGAAGCTGGCTGCGGTCGTCAACGGAGCGCCCGACTGGTTGCTCGACAGCTACGAAGAGGAACGCCGGCCGATCGCCGCCGCGATGCTAAATCTGTCGACCAAGCTTTTGAGCGCCCAGAAGCGCGGCGAGATGCAGCGTGGGCGCGAGGTGCATCAGCTCGATATCGGCTACCCCGAATCCCCTTTGACGCTAAATAGACCGGAACGTGTGAGGCGCCGGAGCGCCGGCGACCGCGCCCCGGATGCGCCGGTTTTGGACGCCGCTGGCCAGCCGACGAGGCTTTTCGATCTGTTCCGAGGGACCCATTGGACCTTGCTTGGCTACGAGGTCGAGCGCGAATCGGTGCAGCCTCATGCAGATCTACATATCCATATCTTCGGCGCGATGGGCGACGTGTTCGATGACAGAGGTCACTTCCAGGACGCGTACGACCTCACTGTCGGCGATTGGGTGTTGGTGCGTCCCGATGGGTACATTGCTGCGATAGTCACCGACGCGGACGTCGAAACGCTAGAGGCTTACCTTGCAAGGACAGGACTCGATCTAGCGCCTGCCGTTCATGATTAGTGCAATTTCGACTTGTCACACACCGATGATCGTCTACACCTGACATACCCTTCGACCTCACAATTTGCCTCATGAGCTCATCAGATCAATTGCACACTTGGTCCCAATTCCAGACGGCGAATCGCTATCGCCGGGCAATTCGCGATTTCGACTCGACCCCGATCGCGAGCGACGACGTGTACGCTCTGCTCGCTGAAGCCGCACTAGCGCCTTCCAGCGGCAACCTGCAGCCCTACGAGTTCCACTGGATTCGAGATCCTTCCTTGAAAGCGAGCGTTGCATCGGCATGCAATAGGCAGAAGGCCGCGAACTCGGCGACCGAGCTTATTGTCGTTGTAGCCAGTCCCGAATTGGGAAAGCAAACGGCCACGGCACGACTAAAGCACGTCGAGGGCTCTTCGGTGCTCGAGCCAAAGTCGAAGGACTATTACCGCAACCAGATCACGAAATTCAACAAGATCCTCGGATTCGGCTCTTCGGCATTGTGGACACCACTCCTCTTCGTTGCGACGCTCATCCGTCCGAGCTTGTCACTGCTTCCCGTCGGCAACATTGGCAGTCGTCATTGGGCTGCCCGCAATGCGATTTTCGCTGCGCAAACCTTAATGCTCGGAGCAGCAGCAAAGGGAATCGACTCATGTCCGATGGAAGGTTTTTCCGCCCCGAAAGTCGCCGAGCTTCTCGGACTTCCACGTGGGTCTGTAATCCCCATTGTTGTGGCGCTCGGGTACCGTGCGACGGATGCAAGAATTGAAGAGCGGTGGCGTCGTCCGCTGGAAAGCGTAGTGATATGTCGATAACACTAATCTGCTGACGGACTTAAGAGTGCGTGCCAGCAGAATCGCGCAAGTTCGATGTCGTTCATCTTGGGTGATCCTAAACAACATTTAAGTTCCGCAGTTCTGTGATTCCGGTGGTAGAGAAGCCGAGCTGCAAGCATCGCATCGGTATGTTTCCCAGGCTCTGGCGCGGGGTCGAGATCTTCGCCGGCGTACGCTTAGGTGCCACCGGCTGCGCGATCATGGGTAGCGCCTGCCCGTTCGCCGTGACCGCCTCATGCACGACGCGAAGATGCTTCACCTGCCTCTCGACAAAAAAAGCGCATTTATCGGGCTAGGGCACTGTCCTCCAAGGTCTCCATGATCTCGTCGCCGGCTGTGACCGGAGCAGGTTGCGGCTCGACACGAAATCAAGATGCGAGAACGGCGGATCGCGCAGCGCCTTGTTGACGACGTAGGAACCACGCTCGAGCGTAAAAAAACGCCGCAAGCGCGAGGCGGGATGTCGGTCAGAATCGACTCTGGGTAGCTGCCAGTGCGCGCGACTTCTATCGCCTGCTGGTCAAGGTCCGTTGCAAATATCTGAAGCTTCGGTAACTCGTCGCCCCCCGATTTACGCTCGCGGAACAGCATGCAAGCGAGTAGGCCTCTTCATACGTGGAACATCCTGCCGCCCACACGCGAATGGGATCAGACTCCACCTTGCTTGCAATGACAGCCGGCACGACTTCGCGCTCGCGGCCTCGAACGCCTCACGGTCACGAAAGAAGTTCGTCACGCCAATCAGCATGTCGCGGCACAGCGCGCCCGTTTCTTCTGGATGCGGTTCAACAAAGCGTCGAGATCTGGCCTTTTTTAGAGATCTTAAGGTCAGTCGATCGGCCCTGCATTCGACTCAACGGGGAAGCGATGCGCTGGTCCGCCTTGTTACATCTTGGCGTATTTGTTCACCATCCTCGAATGCTGTGCAAGTTGTGTGTGACCAAGCGAAGTCGCCACAACCCGAGATGGATTCGGGGCTCTCTCGCGCCATGGCAAATTCCGCTCCATTCCCGTGAGAGCCGTGGGAGCAAAACCCGACCCAAACGAAAAAGGCCGTACAAGCAGTGCCTGTAAGGCCTTGATTTCTTTGGTCGGGGCGAGCGAGAGGATTTGAAGCTCTTACCACCTGCACCCCATGCAACTCGCTGCGATGTCAGCTATTGGGAGCAACGACTACTCTATCGAGTTCACGAAACTTCTGGTCGGTCGTACCCTTGCGCCGTTATCTGTTTCAGGGTTCTTTACTATCCACCCGTCGAGCATATCAGCCCATGTCTGTAGCATCCCCCTTCGCTGCTCGGCATATTCGGCCTTGTTGTATACGGAGCGCACCCCACGTTGTTCGTGTGCCAGACATTTTTCTATCCAGTCGCTGTTGAACCCGGCTTCATGCAGTTGCGTACTCGCCGTTCTCCGCAGGTCGTGAACCGAGAAGGATTCGAAGTCCGGTGTCCCACTCTCTCGGATCAGTCTGACCGTGCTGTCAATGACGCGGTTAAGCGTGGCCGCACTTATTGGCAATTCAATCTCATAGCGACCTGGATGCAAATACGAACTGGCTCCAAAACATGTTTTGAAGGTAACCAGAATGTCTAGGGCCTGCTGGCTTAGATAGACGTTGTGCGCACGCCCCGCTTTCATCCGGTCCTTCGGAATCGTCCAGATCGCCGCATCGAAGTCCACTTCATTCCAATTGGCGAGGATAAATTCCGACTTTCGCACCAACGTCAACAGCATGAACTTGATGGCCAGACGCAGCGTTGGAAGCGTGGGCGTGCGCTCCAGGGCATTGAAAAACAAGTGGATTTCCGCAGGTGTCAGTGCCCGGTCCCGCGGCTTGAAGGTGGCGATAGCGGAGGGGCGTATGTCCTCTGCCGGATTGGCCACCTTCAGCCCTCTCGCCTGCACAAAACGATAGACCTGGAGGACGATATCGCGTGCCTGAACGGCGGGCGCAGCCGCGCCCCGCTCCTTGATCTTCTCACACCTCATCAGGAGTCTTGATGGATTGATCTCTTCGAGCTTCAGCCGCCCGAACTCCGCTGCAAGATTCCGGTCGTAGACGGACTTCCTCATCGCGCGGGTCGACTCCGCGAGCGTGGCTTCCGCAAAATATTTTTCGGCCCACGCCCCGAACGTCATCGCTTCGGCCGCTTCCAGACGCTTTTCAACCTTGCTTCTCGACGGACTGACGCCCTGTTCAACTTCCCGACGAGCACGTTCAAGGAGCAGCCTTGCTTCCGCAAGACGCACCGACATGCCAAAGGAAAGTTCGTCGGCAGCGCGTGCGCCGCGTGCTGGCAGCCCGGGATCGTAGCGGCCAATGACCAGGGTCTCCCGGCGCCCGTTCAGACGATAGTCGAAGCGGAAACTCACCGCTCCGGACGAGGTAACCGCCACGTACAGGCCGCGCTGGTCAGCGACCTTGTATATCCTGCCGGTCGGCTTGAGCGCCCGCAATTCGAGGTCCGTAAGCATGCAATACTCCGTGAACTGATACCGTGTTTGATACCGTCACGCGCCGTGACGGTATCAAAATGGATCGTCTGCAGAGAAAGATGCTATACCGTCGCTCATACCGTCGGCGACGTAGCGCTGCCGACGGACGGCAGCGGACCAAAATAGTCGATAAACCCTTGTTTTTGTATGGGAAACTAGGGAATCGCCGGACCTCTGCAGACCACTGCAGAGGATCCTAAATTACTCCCACTCGATCGTTGCCGGCGGCTTCCCCGAGATGTCATAGACAACCCGGTTAATCCCACGCACTTCATTGATGATGCGGTTCGACACATGCCCCAGCAACTCGTGCGGCAGATGCGCCCAATGCGCCGTCATGAAGTCAAGCGTCTGCACAGCGCGCAGCGCAACGACATACTCGTAAGTCCGGCCGTCGCCCATCACGCCCACGCTCTTCACCGGCAGGAACACCGCGAACGCCTGGCTCGTCAGGTCGTACCACGACTTGCCGGTTTCCTTGTCGATAAACGTGCGCAGCGTCTCGATGAAAATCGCGTCCGCGCGACGCAGCAAATCGGCGAAATCGCGGCGCACTTCGCCGAGAATCCGCACGCCCAGACCCGGACCCGGGAACGGGTGGCGATACACCATTGCCGGCGGCAAGCCGAGCTTCACGCCGAGTTCGCGCACTTCGTCCTTGAACAGTTCGCGCAGCGGCTCGAGCAGTTTCAGATTCAGCGTCTCAGGCAGGCCGCCCACGTTGTGGTGGCTCTTGATAGTCTGCGTCGCCTTCTTGCCCTTGCCAGCCGATTCGATCACGTCCGGATAGATCGTGCCTTGCGCCAGCCACTTTGCATCGGTCAGCTTGTTGGCTTCGGTCTGGAACACTTCGACGAATTCCGCGCCGATGATCTTGCGCTTCGCTTCCGGATCGGTCACGCCGGCCAGCTTCGACAGGAATACTTCGCTCGCGTCGACGTGGATCACCTTGACGCCGAGGCTCTCAGCGAAGGTGGCCATTACCTGCTCGGCTTCGTTCAAACGCAGCAAGCCGTGATCGACGAACACGCAAGTCAGCTGGTCGCCGATCGCGCGATGCAGCAGCGCCGCCGCCACCGACGAATCCACGCCGCCCGACAAGCCCAGAATCACGTGTTCCTTGCCGACCTGCTCGCGGATCTTCGCGACGGCTTCGTCGATGTAGTGGCCCATTTCCCAGTCGGGATTCGCGCCGCAAATCTGCAGCACGAAGCGTTCGAGCATCGCGCGGCCCTGCACGGTGTGCGTCACTTCCGGGTGCCATTGCAGGCCGTAGAAATGGCGTTGTTCGTCGGCCATCGCCGCGATCGGGCACGATTCCGTCGATGCCATCAGCTGGAAGCCCGGCGGCATTTCCAGCACCTTGTCGCCGTGGCTCATCCACACCTTCAGCATGCCGTGACCTTCCGGCGTGGTGAAATCGCTGATGCCTTCGAGCAGGCTCGTATGGTTGCGCGCACGCACTTCGGCGTAGCCGAACTCGCGCAGGTGGCCGATATCGACCTTGCCGCCGAGCTGCTCGGCCATCGCCTGCATGCCGTAGCAAATGCCCAGCACGGGCACGCCGAGTTCGAACACCGCCTGCGGCACACGCGGCGCATCCGTTTCGGTCACCGAACTCGGGCCGCCGGAGAGAATCACGCCCTTCGGCGCGAAATCGCGAATGAACGACGCGTCGACGTCGTGGGGATGAATTTCCGAATACACGTTGGCTTCGCGAACGCGACGTGCAATCAGTTGGGTGACTTGCGAACCGAAGTCGAGGATCAGGATCTTGTCATGCATGGCAGCGGACGGAGTCAAAAGTGAACGGATACGGGATGCCGCGCGTGAGGCGCGGCGTTGAATTCAAAGCAGTCCACGTGAGAACGATCGGACATGAAGCGTGGCGATGAAGCGCGCTGGACCGTTCAACACCGCAGGCACTTGCCTGCGAGGCACGCGAACGGAATCCGGTTGCTTCGGCAGGCGTTCTGGCGCTCGGCGCGTCAGCCATGAAACGGCGGCCGGGGCGCACCGGGTGCGTCGGCAGCGGAGTTGCGGGCTTCGTCGCGCGCGGCTTCGGCCTCGGCCCGTGCGGCGCGTTCAGACGCCGTCAGACCCGGTTCGTCGACCGACGGGTAGGCCGGCGCAGCCGAAACTGGACTGACAGGCCGAGTGACCGGCATGACAGGCTCGACTACCGGTTCGGCGCGATAGGCTGGAAAGTTTGCCGTCACGCGACCGGAGTCGCGTTTGTTGGCAGCATCTTTAGCGGCATCTTTTGCAGCCTGCTTGTCGGCGCGCTCTGCGGTAGCGGCTTCAGCCAGCCGCAGCTTTTCACGCCGCCGCACCGCGCCCGACAGGCGCACACCGCCCAAACCAATCACCAGCAGCACCACACCGGTCAGCACCGCGATGATCTGCCCGAAGCCGGTCAGCGCCGGCGTATGCAGCCCGAGCAGCCAGACCAGCATCAGCACGCCGGTCAGCCAGTTCACATGACCGACGACCTTGGCGACCGTCGACGTAAGCGAACCGTCGATAGACGCATGCAAGGCCAGCCAGGCCAGCCCGATCAGCGCCACGCCAAACCCCTGGCCGACCAGAGCCGGCTGGGTTTGCACCAGAAGCAGCGCGTTGTACAACGAGGTCCAGGGCGTCAGCAGAAACAGCAGGCCAAACGCAAGCAGCAACAGTGCATCGAGGATGAGTACAGCGCGCAGCAATGGCTTCATTGGCGTTTAGTCCACGTGGTAGTTGGGCGCTTCCTTGGTGATCTGAACATCATGCACATGCGACTCACGCAAGCCCGCACCCGTGATCTGCACGAACTCGGCCTTGTCGTTCATCTCCGCGATCGTGCGGCAGCCACAGTAGCCCATGCTGGCGCGCACACCGCCGATCAGCTGGAACAGGATCGCGTTGACCGAGCCCTTGTAGGCGACGCGGCCTTCGATACCTTCCGGCACCAGCTTGTCGATGTTCGCGGAGTTGTCCTGGAAGTAGCGGTCCGCGGCGCCGTCTTTCATCGCGCCGACCGAGCCCATGCCACGGTACGACTTGTACTGACGGCCCTGATACAGGAACACGTCGCCCGGCGCTTCTTCGGTGCCGGCGAACATGCTGCCCATCATCACGGAATTCGCACCCGCTGCCAGCGCCTTGCTGATGTCGCCGGAGAAACGCACGCCGCCGTCGGCGATGACCGGCACGCCGGTGCCCTTCAGCGCTTCCGACACGTTCGAGATCGCGGTGACCTGCGGCACGCCCACGCCGGCGACGATCCGCGTCGTGCAGATCGAGCCCGGGCCGATACCGACCTTCACGCCGTCCGCGCCGTATTCGACGAGCGCCTTGGCCGCCGCAGCGGTAGCGATGTTGCCGCCGATCACTTCGACATGCGGGAACTTCTGCTTGACCCACTTGACGCGCTCGAGCACGCCCTTGCTGTGGCCGTGCGCCGTATCGACGACGATCACGTCGACGCCCGCTTGCACCAGCAGCTCGACGCGTTCTTCGTTGTCTTCGCCCACGCCGACCGCCGCGCCCGCGCGCAGCTTGCCGTGTTCGTCCTTACACGCGTCCGGGTGTTCCGTTTGCTTGGTGATGTCTTTTACCGTCATCAGGCCGCGCAGTTCGAATGCGTCGTTGATGACCAGCACGCGCTCGAGGCGGTGGCTATGCATCAGCGCCTTGGCTTCGGCGAGCGGCGTGCCTTCCTTGACGGTGACGAGGCGCTCGCGCGGCGTCATGATGTTGCGCACCGGCTCGTCCAGGCGCTCTTCGAAACGCAAGTCACGGTTCGTGACGATACCGATCAGTTGCGAACCTTCGACGACCGGGAAGCCCGAAATGCCATGCTGGCGCGACAGCGCGATGACGTCGCGCACCTTCATTTGCGGCGGCACCGTGATCGGATCGCGCACGACGCCCGATTCGAAGCGCTTGACCTTGGCAACTTCACGCGCCTGTTCGGCCGGCGTGAGATTCTTGTGGATGATGCCCACGCCACCCATTTGCGCCATCGCGATCGCGAGACGGGCTTCGGTGACGGTGTCCATGGCGGCGGACACGAGCGGCATGTTCAGGGAGATGTTGCGGGTCAGCCGGGTCTTGAGGCTGGTGTCGCGCGGCAGAACATCAGAAAAGGCCGGGACGAGGAGCACGTCATCGAACGTGAGTGCTGTTTGGATCAGACGCATGGCAAATCCTATAGGCGCAAAAGCGAATTATACGCGATACCTCCCTGGTTTTCACTGCACTAACAGCAGCTTAGCGAATTTCAGGGGATTTTTTTCATGACTTTGCGCCCGTCGATTTCGCTTCCACGTTCACCTTGGGTTCGATCCGGTTTCGTTTGCGCGTTGGGGCGCACGGGCGCGCCACCCGGGTCGGTCGCGGGAAATCCGGGGGGCTTTCGCGCCGCCGGACCGTCGCGCGGAAATTAAAAGGCGCCTGAACACAACGAATAAAACCGCTGGAATGCAGAATCAAACAAGACACCCTGCCCGCCCACCGGCTATTCTGCCGACCATTCCAGTTTTCTTGCAGGGGCAGTCGATGCAGCGCGGCGTGGCATATGGAGTAATGGCCGGGGCCTTGTGGGGCATGGTGTTTCTGGTGCCGCGCGTGCTGCCCGATTTTTCGCCGCTGCTGCTGAGCGCGGGCCGCTACACGATGTACGGCATCGTCTCGCTGGCCGCCGCGCTGCCGATAGCGCGCTCGCTCGTCAAACGCCTGACCCGCAGAGATCTCGGGGCGCTGGTCAAACTGGCGCTGGCCGGCAACCTGCTCTACTACCTGCTGCTGACCGCAGCCGTCCATATGATCGGCATCGCGCCGGCCTCGCTGATCGTCGGCGTACTGCCGGTCACGGTGACGCTGCTCGGCCGGCGCGATCATGGCGCCGTGCCGCTCGCCCGCCTCGCATGGCCGCTTTCGCTAGTGGTGGCCGGCATCGCCTGCATCAACATCGACGTCTTCACGGTAGCGGACAGCACGCCCGTGAGTATCGCGACCAAGCTCATCGGCCTCGCCTGCGCGATCGGCGCGCTCGCCTGCTGGACCTGGTTCGCGGTCGAAAACGCCCGCTACCTGCGGCGTCAGACGCATTTCAACGGCAACGAGTGGTCGGTGCTGTGGGGCGTGGTGACTGGCGCACTCGGTGCGGCGCTGTGGCTGGTGGTCGCCGTCATGCCCTCTGGCAGCCTGCAGGCGCCGCTCGGCGACGAGCGCTGGCACAGCTTCTGGATGCTGAATCTGGGCCTCGCAGTGGGCGCGTCGTGGCTCGGCAACGGGCTGTGGAATGCCGCCTCGAAGCGGCTGCCGCTCACGCTGTCCGGCCAGATGATCGTGTTCGAAACGCTATTCGCGCTGCTCTACGCGTTCGTCTATGACCAGCGCCTGCCGCGCCCGCTGGAAACTGCGGCGATCCTGCTGCTGGTGGCGGGGGTGTGCTGGTCGGTGCGCCAGCATGCGGACGACGATACGTCCGGCGCGACATCGATTGAGGAGAAGGCGCAGCCTTCGGTGCATTGAGACACGGCACGGCTTTGGACGCCTTGGCGGGAGACGCGGCGGGCGCAGTGCATCGACGTGCGGCATTCCCCTTAGCGGCGGTGACTGAGACGTGGCCGGGATCAGCTCGCCCACGCCGGCCATCGCGTGCCGGCTGCAATGGCTGCAATGGCTGCAAAACGATCCTAGCGCGAATCCTTGTTCTGCCAGCGGCGCCCTTCGATCGAGCCCGCCTTGCGGGTTTTCTCGACGCGCCGTTGGCGCGACAGCTTCGGATCCACCAGCAGCGGCCGATAAATCTCGACGCGATCGTGGTCGGCGAGCACCGTGTCCAGTGGCTTGAGCTTGCCGAACACGCCGACCTTCTGGCTACCCAGATCGATCTGCGGATAACGCTGCAAGATGCCGCTCTCGTCTATCGCCTGCTGCAACGTGGCGCCTTCCGGCAAGTCCACGGCAATCAGCGCCTGCTCATTGGCAAGCGCATAGCAGACTTCAATCGACAAGCGCGCGCTCATGCCTTACCGTAGCGCTGATCGGCGCGCTTCACGAACGATTCGACGAAGGTGTTGGCAATGTGGCTGAACACCGGCCCAATGATCTTCTCGAGGATGATGTTGGTGAATTCGTAGTGCAACGCGAATTCGATCTTGCAGGCGTCGGCCCGCAGCGGCGTAAAGCGCCAGAAACCGGTGAACTTGCGAAATGGGCCGTCCGCGAATTCCATATCGATACGCGTGGGCCGCTCCATGGTGTTATGCGTGGCGAAATGCTGCTTGATGCCCTTGAAGTTGATATCGATCTTCGCCTCCATGCCGGTTTCGTCCTGCCGGCGGATTTCGACGCCCCCGCACCAAGGCAGGAAGTTGGGGTAATCGGCGACGTCGGTGACGAGGTCGAACATCTGTTCCGCCGAATGGCGAATCAACACGGTTTTCTGGACATCTGCCATAAATTGAACAGCGCGTGGCAAGGGTGGACAAGCGCCGCGGGCTTTCCTTGCCCCGCTTTGCTAAAATCGTGATTTTAAACGAGTTGGGCACTTTCCATTAATGAGCATCATTGACAACAGAAAAGCCTTCTACGACTACTCCGTCGAAGAACGCTATGAAGCGGGGCTCGTGCTCGAAGGATGGGAGGTCAAAGCCCTGCGCGCCGGCCGTGGCCAGATCAAGGAGGGCTACGTGGTCATCAAGAACAACGAACTGTTCCTGATCGGCACGCACATCAGCCCATTGCCCGAAGCCTCGACCCACATCAATCCGGACCCGGTGCGCACGCGCAAGCTGCTGCTGCACGCCGAAGAGATCAGCAAACTGATCGGCAAGGTCGAGCAGCGCGGCTACACGCTCGTGCCGCTGAACTTCCATTACAAGGGCGGTCGCGTCAAATGCGAGATCGGCCTCGCCAAGGGCAAGAAGCAACACGACAAGCGCGAAACGGAGAAGAAACGCGACTGGGAACGCGAGAAGGCGCGCCTGATGCGCTCGCCGTCGTGATCGCGAAAAAATGGCCCGCTGATTTTGCGGGCCATTTTTTCGGCAGGAAAAACCTGAGTCAGCGCACCTCGGTCGTGCCCTTCCCCTTGTTCACGATCGTCAGCGCCGACGCGATCATCGAACTCATATCCGCCAGATTACCCGGCACGATCAACGTGGTGCCCTGCTTCGCCAGGTTGCCGAATGCGTTCACATACTGCTCGGCCACTTTCAGGTTCACCGCTTCCATCCCGCCGTTGGACTGGATGGCCGCAGCGATCTTCTGAATTGCCTGCGAGTTGGCCTCAGCCACCGCCAGGATCGCCGACGCCTGCCCCTGCGCCTGATTGATCGCCGCCTGCCGCTCGCCTTCGGACTTCTGGATCGCCGCCTCGCGCCCACCCGAGGCGATATTGATCTGCTCCTGCTTGCGCCCTTCGGATGCCGCGATCAGCGCGCGCTTCTCGCGCTCGGCCGTGATCTGCGCCTGCATCGCGTGAAGAATTTCCTTGGGCGGCGTCAGGTCCTTGATTTCGTAGCGCAGCACCTTGACGCCCCAGTTCGACGCGGCTTCGTCGAGCGACGACACGATGCTGTGGTTGATGAAGTCGCGTTCTTCGAACGTCTTGTCGAGTTCAAGTTTGCCGATCACGGAGCGCAGCGTGGTCTGCGACAACTGCGTAATCGCGAACACGAAGTTGCTCGACCCGTACGACGCCTTCATGGGATCGGTGACCTGGAAATACAGCACGCCATCCACCTGCAATTGCGTGTTGTCGCGCGTAATACACACCTGACTCGGCACTTCGAGCGGAATTTCCTTGAGGATGTGCTTGTACGCGATCCGGTCGACAAACGGAAACGCGAAGCTCAGACCCGGCGTCAGCGTACGATGATAGCGGCCGAGCCGCTCCAGCACCCACGCATGTTGCTGCGGCACGATCTTCAGTGTCTGCGCCGCCAGCACGATCACGATAATCAGAAGTACCGCCCCGACAATGGTTGAATCCATTCCTGCCCTCCGGTCCGTCGTTCGAATAGTTGTGCGTGGTTCCGCTTACGCGTGGGTGCGCGCTCAGGCCACCGTTGCCCCGGCTTTCGCCTGCCGGCTGGCCACGACGACGAGGCAACTGCCGCGCATCTCGGCGATTTCATAGAGCTGCGCATCTTCGGGCTCGCCGGCAGCCAGTTCGACGTCCCATGCAGCCCCGCGGTAATTGACACGCGCCCGGCGCTCGTGCCACGCCGGCACGCTCAACGTCTGGCCGATGTCCAGATTGACGTCCGGGTTCTTCGACGCCTCCTTACGCGTCCTGCGGCCAAAACGCGAACGCCTCAGCAACAGGACCGCCGCCAGTGCCACCCCGGCCGCAACCGCGAACTGCAGATCGGCGGAGGCACCCGCCAGGTGCGCGATGGCAGCCGCAACACAGCCCAGCGCGATCATCAGCAAATAGAAGGTGCCGCTGATCAACTCCAGCACGACAAGCACACCCGCTCCGACCCACCAGAACAATCCACCTGGCGCCACGTCGACCTCCACAAAGCAAAACACCCCGGATCTACCGAGGTGTTTATAGCACGAAGCAGGTGCATTTTACTGAGCGGTGCAGCACGCCTTTACGTGCTTTTGACGTACCGCACAGTCCTTTATGCACGCCGCTTAAGGAGCACCTGCCCCGCGCTTATTTGCGCCGCTTATTTGCGCCGCTTATTTGCGCCGCTTATTTGCGCCGCTTATTTGCGCCGCTTACTTCGTCAGCGATTTCGCCAGTTGCTGCCACGTCTCGACGATCGAATCGGGGTTCAGCGAAATCGACTTGATGCCTTCATCGGTCAGCCATTGCGCGAAATCCGGATGATCCGAAGGACCCTGACCGCAAATGCCGACGTACTTGTTCAAACGCAAGCAGGTTTCAATCGCGCGCTTGAGCATGAACTTGACCGCCGGGTCGCGTTCGTCGAAATCGACTGCCAGCAGTTCCATGCCGGAATCGCGGTCGAGGCCGAGCGTGAGCTGCGTCAGGTCGTTCGAACCGATCGAGAAACCGTCGAAGAATTGCAGGAATTCTTCGGCGAGAATCGCGTTCGACGGCACTTCGCACATCATGATCAGGCGCAAGCCCTTCTCACCGCGTTTCAGCCCGAACTTCTCCAGCAACCCGACCACACGCTCCGCCTGCTTCAGCGTACGCACGAACGGCACCATGATCTCGACGTTGTCGAGGCCCATCTCTTCACGCACCTTCTTCAGCGCGATGCATTCCATCTGGAACGCTTCGGCGAAGTCGTCAGCGATGTAGCGCGATGCACCACGGAAACCCAGCATCGGGTTTTCTTCGTCCGGCTCGTAACGCGAACCGCCGATCAGCTTCTTGTACTCGTTCGACTTGAAGTCCGACAGACGCACGATCACGGGCTTCGGATAGAAGGCCGCCGCGATCGTTGCGATGCCTTCGGTCAGCTTGTCGACGTAGAAAGCGCGCGGCGACGCATGGCCACGCGCCACGCTTTCCACCGCTTTCTTCAGGTCCTGGTCGATGTTCGGGTACTCGAGAATCGCCTTCGGGTGAACGCCGATGTTGTTGTTGATGATGAACTCGAGCCGCGCCAGACCGACGCCCGCGTTCGGCAGCTGCGAGAAGTCGAAGGCCAGTTGCGGATTGCCGACGTTCATCATGATCTTCACCGGAATCGGCGGCAGTTCGCCGCGCTGCACTTCGGTGACCTCGGTTTCGAGCAGACCGTCGTAGATCTTGCCTTCGTCGCCTTCCGCGCACGACACGGTCACCAGCGCGCCGTCCTTCAGCACGTCGGTGGCGTCGCCGCAACCGACCACGGCCGGCACGCCCAGCTCACGCGCGATGATCGCCGCGTGGCAGGTACGGCCGCCACGGTTCGTGACGATCGCGGAGGCGCGCTTCATCACCGGCTCCCAGTTCGGGTCGGTCATGTCGGCCACCAGCACGTCGCCCGGCTGCACACGGTCCATTTCCGACGGATCGTGAATCACGCGCACCGGACCCGCACCGATCTTCTGGCCGATCGCGCGGCCGGTTGTCAGCACGTTCGATTGGCCCTTCAGCTTGAAGCGTTGCTCAGCCTTGCCCGACGCCTGGCTCTTCACCGTTTCCGGGCGCGCCTGGAGAATGAAGATCTTGCCGTCGCGGCCGTCCTTGCCCCACTCGATGTCCATCGGACGCTCGTAGTGCTTTTCGATAATGACGGCGTATTTCGCGAGTTCGATCACGTCTTCGTCGGTGATCGAGAAACGGTTACGCTGCTCGTGCGTGACGTCGACCGTCTTCACGCGGCCTTCTTCGCCGGCCTTGGTGAATTCCATCTTGATCAGCTTCGAGCCGATCGAGCGGCGGATGATCGGGTACTTGCCTTGCGCGAGCGTGGTCTTGAAGACGTAGAACTCGTCCGGATTCACGGCGCCCTGCACGACCGTTTCACCCAGGCCGTAGCTCGACGTGATGAATACGGCGTCCTTGAAGCCCGATTCCGTGTCCAGCGTGAACATCACGCCTGCCGCACCGACGTCCGAGCGCACCATGCGCTGCACGCCCGCCGACAACGCGACTTCAGCGTGGGTGAAGCCCTTGTGGACGCGATAGGAGATAGCACGGTCGTTGTACAACGACGCGAACACGTGCTTCATGCGATCGAGCACCTCGTCGATGCCGACCACGTTGAGGTAGCTTTCCTGCTGACCCGCGAACGATGCGTCCGGCAAGTCTTCTGCCGTTGCCGACGAGCGCACGGCAAACGACAACTCTTCAGGCGAGCTGTTTTGCAGGGTGTCGAAGCCTGCGCGGATATCCGCTTCGAGACGCGGCTGCATCGGGGCGTCGACGATCCATTGACGGATCTCCTTGCCCGCTTCGGCGAGCGCCTTCACGTCGTCGACGTCGAGCGTTTCGAGACGTTTGGCGATGCGTTCAGTCAGATTGTTGTGATGCAGGAAGTCACGGAAAGCCAGCGCCGTGGTGGCGAAGCCAGTCGGAACACGCACGCCGGCTTCGGCGAGCTGACTGATCATCTCGCCAAGCGACGCATTCTTGCCGCCGACAATCTCCACATCGGTCATCCGCAACTGCTCGAACGGAACTACATACGCCTCTTCCTTTGCGACGGTAACTGCGTTAGTCATACAAGCCCCTAAGTGTGAAAGAAATTCACGGCTGTGCAAGTGGGCTTGAACGCGAGACGCCCATTGGAAGCGTGACCTCGCGTCTTGCACAACCTGTTGGAGAAGCAATCGCCGCACATGACCGGAATCGCCCGGAAGTACCCGGAAGCACCGGCATGCGCCAGATGCACGACGTAGAAAGCGGTTGGGCGAAATTACCGATCGATCCACCCTATTCGCCCGATTTTCCGCAAGTTACCGGCTGAAAGCGTGGCGTTGACCGACCGTTCGCGGTGAGTTAGACGCCAATCGCCTGCAATTGCTTATCCAACAGGTTGCCGCTATTCTACCGTGCCGACTCCCAAAATGTGACAGTCGGACGAGAATTGCGCCTCGAATCGCGCCCCGGACCGGCTGACGGGCTCTTGCGAGGCTCTCGCGAGGCCACGCTGCCATCCGGGCGCGGTTGCGGTGCCCACGGCGCGCTGACATGACGCCGCTGCAATCTCCGGTTAGCCACCGTGCAGCGACATCCATGCAGCGATGTTTCATTCGAGCGTTTTTTTTCGCTCATGTTCCCCAGCCCCACTGATGCCGCCCACCGTATTCATCGTCTCCGACGGTACCGGGATCACTGCCGAAACCTTCGCGCATTCGATCCTCTCCCAGTTCGACCAGAAATTCCGCCTGGTTCGCGTGCCCTTCGTCGACTCGACGGACAAAGCCTACGCCACGCTGGAAAAGATCAACGAATCGATCCAGCAGGACGGCCGCCGTCCGATCGTCTTCACGACGCTGGTGGACAGCGCGTCGAATCAGATCGTCAAAGGCTCGAATGCGCTCGTGCTGGACATGTTCCAGACCTTTGTCGAGCCGCTCGAGCAGGAGCTGGAGCTCAAGTCGAGCCACGCGATGGGCCGCGGCCACCAGAACGCCGATACCGAGGAATACAAGAACCGGATCGAGGCGATCAACTTCTCGCTCGCCCACGACGACGGTCAATCGAACCGCAATCTGGCCGACGCCGACGTGATTCTGGTGGGCGTGTCGCGCAGCGGCAAAACGCCGACGAGCCTGTATCTGGCGATGCAGTACGGCGTGAAAGCGGCCAACTATCCGTTGATTCCGGAAGACTTCGAGCGCGGCAAGCTGCCCACGCCGCTATTGGCGCATCGGCAGAAGATGTTCGGTTTGTCGATCGATCCGCAGCGGTTGTCGGAGATCCGTAACGAGCGCCGGCCGGGCAGCAAATACGCCGCGCCGGAAAATTGCCGCTACGAGATCAACGAGGCCGAAGCCATGATGCGGCGCGAAGGCGTCAAGTGGCTCTCGTCGACACACAAGTCGATCGAAGAGATCGCGACGACGATCCTGCAGGAGATCAAGCTGGACCGGCCGGCTTATTGAGCAGGCCTGTTCTGGAGATGGGCATGGCGTTCACGTGACCGATCCGGCAACGGATGCCGCGTCACGCATGCCATGCCCTGGAAATCATGCGCGGCGCTGCTGGCGGCACTGTTCGAACACACAGATAGCCGCCGCGGCCGCTACATTGAGCGACTCCATGCCGCCCGGCTGAGGAATCGTCACCCGCAAGGAAACGGCGTCGCGCCAGGTCTGCGACACGCCCGCCCCTTCGTTGCCGAACACCCACGCGAGCGGCCCGCTCAGATCGCAGTCGTAGATCGCCTCGGCGCCGTGCGAATCCGTAATGACGATGGGCACCGCGAGGCGCTCGATCAATACCTGCGCCTCGACATCTTCGTGGATTTGCAGCAGGAAATGCGCGCCCATACCCGAGCGCAATACCTTCGACGACCAGGCGTACGCGGTGCCCGGCGCGCAAAACACCTGCTGGATACCGGCGGCCGCCGCGCTGCGCAGAATCGAACCGACGTTGCCGGCATCCTGCACGCCATCGAGCACGAGGCAGGTTTCTGCAACCGTCTCCGGCAGCGGCGTGTCGAGCTTTTCGACCAGCAGCAGAATCCCTACACCATGCACGACGTTCGACACCTGGCCGAACAATGCATCCGGCAGCGTGACGATACGATGCTCGTCGATGCGCGACACGATCGCCTGCGCTTCATCGTGGCGCAGCGCACCTTCGGTGACGATGCACATTTCCGGCTGGCCGGCGACGTCGAGATACGCGCTCGCGAGATGGAATCCTTCGAGCAACGCGTGGCCGCTGCGACGCTGCTGATGCGTCGAACCGGCCAATGCCTTGAGGCGCTTGTAGAGCGGATTGTCCCGCGAGGTGATGGCTTTCACAGGCAGCGAAGACAGTGAGAATGAGGAAAGAGTGGACGGCGCGCCGGGCCACGCATGGCGCTCAGGCGCCGCTGCGTTCGCCGAAGGCGTCGTCGTCGGGCATGGTGTCGGTGCGCGCGCCTGACACGACAATGACGTCGCCCGCGGGCAGCTTCAAACCGTTGCCGAAACGCTTATGCGCTTCACGCACCGGTGCGAACGAGCGCCGATGATGCTCGCAGGGCCCATGTTCGCGCAGCGCCGCCAGATGCTGCGGCGTACCGTAGCCGGCATGCGCGTTAAAACCGTAGACCGGATAGGCTTGATGCAATTCGAGCAGCATCCGGTCACGCGTGACCTTGGCGAGAATCGACGCCGCCGAAATGCTCTTGACCAGCGCATCGCCGCCGATTATCGCCTCGCTGCGAACGCTCAGCGCCGGGCAGCGATTGCCGTCGATTTTGACGAGTGTCGGCACGACCGGGAGGCCTTCGACCGCCCGCTTCATCGCCAGCATGGTGGCGTGCAGGATGTTCAGCGTATCGATTTCTTCGACGCTGGCCGACGCGATACAGTAAGCGAGCGCCCGCTCGACGATCTTGTCGTACAGCTCATCGCGCTTTCTGGCGGTGAGCGCTTTCGAATCGTCGAGGCCGCGAATCATCGGCTTCGACGGGTCGAAAATCACCGCGGCGGCGACCACCGGGCCGGCCAGCGGCCCGCGCCCGGCTTCGTCGACGCCGCAGACGATGTCATCCGGTGTTTCGAAGTCCAGACCGGCCTGCCGTGCCGCTGCGCCTGCAACGCTCGCAGCCTTGCGGCGTGGTGCGCGCGAGGCGGTCACGGCCGCGTCTTCCGATTTTCGATGACGCTTGCCACAACTTCCGCCGCGCGCTGCGCGGTGTTCTGCTTCAGCACGTGGTGCATCTCCGTGAAGATTTCCGTCAGCGTGCGCCGGTTGGCCTCGTCGCGCAACTGTTTCAGCGTGGCTTCGGCGAGCGCTTGCGGCGTGGCGAAGTGCTGCAGAATTTCCGGAACCACGAAACGTCCCGCCAGAATGTTCGGCAGACCGACATAGGGCAAATAGCCCTGGCGGCGCATGATCTGGCCGGTCAGCCAGGGCACCTTGTACGAGATCACCATCGGTTTTTTCAGCAGCGCGGCTTCCAGCGTCACCGTGCCGCTTTTGACGAGGATCGCATCGGCTGCCGTCATCGCGACTTGCGACTGGCCGTCGGTAATGGTCAGCGCGAGACCGGGATGCGAGTCGACCAGCGGCCGCAGCATGTCGCGCAATGCGGGGGTGGCCGCCGGCATCACGAAACGCAGGCCGGGCTCCTGGTGCTGCATCATTTCCATCGCGGCAAAGAACGTCGGACCGATCAGATCGATCTCCGAGCGCCGGCTGCCTGGCAGCACCGCAATGATCGGACCGCTTTCAGCGAGGCCGAGCGTGCGGCGCGCGCCAAGCGTGTCGGGTTCGAGCGGAATTTCGTCGGCGAGCGGATGGCCCACGTACGAAGCCGCGATGCCGGCTTTTTCCAGCAGCGCCGTTTCGAACGGGAACACGCACAGCATGTGGTCGACCGCTTTGGCGATCTTCTTGATGCGGCCGCCTCGCCACGCCCAGATCGACGGACAAACGAAGTGAACAGTCGGAATACCCGCATCGCGCAACGGGTGCTCGAGGCCGAAATTGAAATCGGGCGCGTCCACGCCGACGAACACCGACGGCGGCTCTGCCAGCAGTTGGCGCTTCAGTTCGTTGCGGATGCCGAGGATCTCGGGAATATGCCGCAGTGCTTCGACATAGCCGCGCACTGTCAGCTTCTCCATCGGCCAGTGGGCGTCGAAACCCGTGGCGATCATGCGCGGGCCGCCGATTCCGTAATACTGGGTGCCGGCGGGCAGTCGGCTCGCGAGGCCGTCGAGCAGCGACGCCGCCAGCAGATCGCCGGACGGCTCGCCTGCCACCATCGCGACGCGCAGCGGACTCGGGTTCAAAGCCATCGCTTAGCGGATGATGCCGCGTTGCGACGCTTCGACGAACGCGAGCAGCGTTTGTACCGGCGCATCGCCATCGCCACCCGCGGACGCGAGTTCGCGCAACTGCACCTTCGCTTCTTCGAGCGACAGGCCGTTCTTGTACAGCAGGCGGTACGCCGAGCGCAGCGCCGAGATCGCGTCCGCCGAAAAACCGCGGCGGCGCAGGCCTTCGACGTTGATACCGTGCGGCTCGGCCTTGTTGCCGGCAGCGATCACGAACGGCGGGATGTCCTGCACGAGCGCCGACGCGCCGCCCAGCATCGAATGCTCGCCAATGCGAACGAACTGATGCACGCCCGACATGCCGCCGATAATCGCATGGTCGCCAATCGTCACATGGCCGGCCATCTGCGCATTGCTCGACAGAATGACATTGTTGCCGACGTGGCAGTCGTGACCGATGTGCACGTACGCCATGATCCAGTTGTCGTCGCCCAGCGTGGTGACGCCCGCGTCCTGCACCGTGCCGGTGTGGATCGTGGTGAATTCACGGATCGTGTTGCGGTTGCCGATCACGAGCCGGGTCGGCTCGTCCTTGTACTTCATGTCCTGCGGACGGCCGCCGACCGATGCATAGTGGCCGATGCGGTTGTCTTCGCCGATCGTGGTGTGACCTTCGATCACGCTGTGCGAACCGATCGTGGTCCGTGCGCCGATCGTCACATGTGCGCCGATGACGGCATACGGTCCGATTTCGACGGATTCGTCGAGTTGCGCGCCCGGCTCGACGATCGCAGTGGGATGAATCCTGCTCATGCGTCCTCGCTTCTGATTCTGTTGCGTTGTCTGGATGGGCGGAGCCGGATGCAGGGCCTAAGGTAAGCCGCTGGCTGTCCGGACACCGGCTTCAGGCGTCTTTGTCCGTGTGCCGCACCGCGCACATCAGGTCGGCTTCCGCCGCCACGACACCATCCACTTCGGCGCGCGCCTTGAACTTCCAGATGCCGCGCATATGACGTTCGAACGTGCAGTTCAGGATCAGCTGATCGCCCGGTTCCACCACGCGCTTGAAACGCGCGTTGTCGATGCCCACGAACAGATACAGCGTGCTCGACGGATCGCTCGGTTCTTCCGAAAACGTCAGCAGCGCCGCCGTTTGCGCGAGCGCTTCGAGGATCAGCACGCCGGGCATCACCGGACGGGTCGGAAAGTGCCCCTGGAAATACGGCTCATTGATCGACACGTTCTTCAACGCTTTGATGCTCTTGTGCGGCTCGAGTTCGAGCACCCGGTCGACCAGCAGGATCGGGTAGCGATGGGGCAGCAGCGTGAGAATCTTATGAATGTCGAGATTGATTTTTTCGGTGCTCATGGTGTTTCTACTCACGCATTGACTGCGCGATGATGACTGCGGATGCTGGTGCAGGTGGGTTGGTAACGCGTGCTGCCGGCGCTTGCCGTGACCCGGAGGCCATGCCACCCGGTCACGGCAACCGACTTTGCTTCCTGATGCTTGCCCGCTATTTTACGCGGTGCCGCCAGGTTACCCCGCGGATTGTTCTGCGGGTTGACCCGGAGGTTGGCCTGCCGGTTAGCCTGCGGGTTGACCCAATAGCTCAGGCTTTGTCGCCTGCGGAATTGTTTGCTGCGCCGGCCGGCTGGCCAGCCGAAGCGGCATTTTCAAGCGCCTTGATACGATCGCGAAGTTTGTCGATGTTACGCAGCAAAGCCGCGCTCCTGTTCCAGTCGGCATGGTTCACAGCCGGAAACGCACTGGTGTACATGCCGGGCTTCAGCAACGACTTCGAGACGCCCGACTTCGCCGTGACGATCACATAATCAGCCAGCGTGACGTGTCCGGCGATCCCAACCGCGCCGCCGATCATGCAATGGCGGCCGATCGTGGTGCTGCCCGCAATGCCCGCGCAGCCGGCGATCACCGTGTAAGCGCCGACCTTGCAGTTGTGGCCGATCTGCACGAGGTTGTCGATTTTCACGCACTCTTCGATGATCGTGTCGGCCATCGCGCCGCGGTCGATGGTGGTGTTCGCGCCGATTTCGACGTCCGCGGCGATCGACACCCCGCCGACCTGCGGAATTTTCACCCAGCTGCCAGTACGCGCATCGCCTTCACCGACGAAATCGGGCGCGAAGCCAAAACCGTCCGAGCCGATCACCGCGCCCGCGTGCACGATCACGCGCTCGCCGAGCTTGCAGCCGTGATAGACCGCCACGTTCGGATACAGATGCGAGCCGGCACCGATCCGCGTGCCGCGGCCGATCACCACATTGGCATCCAGACGCACGTTTTCACCGATCACCGCACCCGCTTCCACCGTGACGCGCGGACCGATCACCGCACTCGCGGCAATCTGGGCCGACGGGTCGATCGTCGCGCTCGGGTGCACGCCGGGCACGGCCTTGGGCGCTGCCATGTCGATGAAAGTTTGCGCGATGCGCGCGAAGTAAGCGTACGGATTCGGCGTGACGATGAAGTTACGGCTTTCACGCGAAGCGAGTTTGGCGAGGTCGTCGGCATTGATCAACACCGCGCCCGCACGGGTCGTCTCGACCTGCGACAGGTACTTCGGATTGGCGAGGAACGCCAGCTGGTCCGGGCCCGCCTGGTCGAGCGGCGCCAGACTGCCGACGCGCTGCGAACCATCTCCGACTACTTCACCGCCGAACCGCTGGACGATGTCCTCAAGCGTAAATGCCATGCCTATCCTGTCTCCTACAAATCGGTCCAACTTCTCAATTCGATGGGCCGCGCTGCGAGCCGGCTGCCGGCACGCCGGTCTACGACCCGGCGCGCGCGTTCAGTTGCCCGAGGCCGCCAACGCCTTGAGCACCTGATCGGTAATATCGATGCGCGGGCTCACGTACACCGCTTCCTGAACGATCAGGTCGTAGTGCTGTTGCTCGGCGATCTGCTTGATAACCTTGTTGGCCCGGTCGAGCACCGCCGCCAGCTCTTCGTTGCGGCGCTGGTTCAGGTCCTCGCGAAACTCGCGTTGCTTGCGCTGGAAGTCCGTATCCAGTTGTGACAGATCGCGCTGCTTCTGCGCGCGATCGGCTGCCGACATCGACGCGCCGCTCTTGTCGAGCGAGTCGGACATCGACTTCAGCTTCTGCGCCATGTCGGCCAGATCCTTGTCGCGCTTGGCGAACTCCGCCTCGAGCTTGACCTGTGCAGCCTTCGCGGCAGCCGATTCACGCAGGATACGGTCCGAATTCACCGCAGCGATCCTGGCTTCCTGCGCGTGCGCTACCCCCGCGACGCCGACACCCAGCGTCATTGCCAGCGCCAGCGCGCACGCCACACGTTTCGAAAACATACCGGTTCGCAAAGTCATCCTCTCGATACTGTAGTTTGGCTGGGCTCGCCAAGGGGCGGCCCGCCTCCGGGAGCCGCCCGTAGTGGCCCGGATCAGAACGCCGTCCCGATCTGGAACTGGAACTTCTGATACTGGTCGCCAGTGTGCTTCGTGAGCGGGAAGCCCAAGCTGAGCTTGAGCGGACCAATCGGCGAGATCCACGCAAGACCGACACCGTAGCCGTAACGCAGGCCGTTCGCACCGATGCTGTTGCCTTCCGTACCCCAGACGTTACCCGCGTCGAGGAACGTGAAGACACGCAACGTGCGGTCGTAGCCGGTGCCCGGCAACGGGAACGTCAATTCGACGTTACCCACCAGCAGCTTCGAGCCGCCGATCGGGTCGTTCGTCTTCGCATCACGCGGACCCAGCGAGCTCGGCTCGTAACCACGCACCGAACCGATACCGCCCGCGTAGTAGTTCTTGAAAATCGGGTATGGCTTGCCGCCGAGGCCATTGCCGTAGCCGCCCTGGAAGTTGAAGCCCAGCACGAAGCCGCGCGCAAACGAATAATAGTACTGCGCGTTGATGTCGGCCTTGTAGTACTGCGTGCCGCCGATCGGCGTGCCGTATTCGGCGTTCGCCTGCGTGAAGTAGCCGCGGCTCGGCACCAGTGCGCTGTCACGCGCGTCGCGCGACCACCCCACCGTGATGGGTACGTTGTTCGACACACGGCCGAAGGCGGCTACGTAGTCCTTGTAGCTCTGCGGCGTATTCGCGTCGACGTCCAGCTGGTTCTGCTCGAGGCCGGCGCCGAAGTACACCGTGTCGACTTCCGAGAACGGAATCCCGAACTTCAGGTCACCGCCGATCGTGACGATCTTGAAGCTCGAATCCGTCGAGTAGTACAGCGGCTGGTACGTGCGGTAATAGACGTCGGTGATCCGCTTGATACCGTCGACCGTGAAGTACGGGTCGACCTGCGTGACCGTCAAGGTACGGTAGGTCTTGGCGGTATTCACGTTCACCGCGAGGCTCGTACCCGAACCGAACACGTTGTCCTGCGATACGCCGGCGGAGAGCACCACCTTGTCTGTCGACGAGAAGCCCGCGCCCAGCGTGATCGCGCCGGTCGGCTTTTCGTTCACCTTGACGTCCACGTCGACCTGGTCCGGCGTGCCTTCCACCGGCACCGTGGTCACGTCGACATCGGTAAAGTAGCCGAGACGGTTGATCCGGTCTTTCGACAGCGCAAGGCGGTTCGAATCGAACCACGAGCTTTCGAGCTGGCGCATTTCGCGGCGCACCACTTCGTCGCGGGTCCGCGTGTTGCCGACCACGTTGATGCGGCGCACGTATACACGGCGGCTCGGGTCGACTTGCAGCGTCAGGTCGACCTTGTGGTGTTCCTGATCGATCTGCGGCTGCGCATTGACGGTGGCAAACGCATAGCCGTATTCGCCGAGTTTGTCGACGATCGCCTTGGTGGTGGCTTGCAGCTTCTCGGCCGAGAAGCGGTCACCCGGTTTGATCTTGATGAGCCTGGTCAGCTCCGGCTCGCGGTCGAGCAGGTTACCGGCCAGCTTGATGCTGTTGATCGTGTACGGCTCGCCTTCGTGCAGCGTGACCGTCAGATACATGTCCTTCTTATCCGGCGTAATCGATACCTGGGTCGACTCGATGTTGAACTCGAGGTAGCCGCGATTCAGGTAATACGAGCGGACGTTTTCGAGGTCGCCGGTGAGCTTGTCTTTCGCGTACAGATCGTTCTTCGTGTACCACGAGAACCAGTTCGGCGTGGACAGCTGCATTTCGTCGCGCAGCGTACCCGTGCTGAACGCCTTGTTGCCGATGAAGTTGATCTGGCGGATCTTCGCGCTCGGACCTTCGGCCACCGAGAACAGCACCGACACGCGGTTGCGGTCGATCGGCGTGATCGTGGTGGTGACTTCGGCGGCATAGTAGCCGCGCGTCAGGTACTGGCGCTTCAGCTCCTGCTCGGCCTTGTCGACGAGTGCCTTGTCGTAGTAGCGGCCTTGCGACAAACCGACCGCGCGCAGCGCCTTGGTCAGGTTTTCCTTGTCGAACTCGTGAATGCCGGCAAAGTCGATCGTGCCGATGGCCGGACGCTCCAGCACCTGCACGATGACGACATTGCCTTCCGTCGCAATCTTGACGTCATTGAAGAAGCCCGTGGCGTACAGCGCACGGATGGCTTCGGAAGCCTTGTCGTCGCTAAAGGTGTCGCCTTGCTTGATGGGCAGGTACGCGAACACGGTACCGGGTTCGACGCGTTGCAATCCCTCGATCCGGATGTCTTGCACCACGAAGGGCGTCGTTGCGTGAGCAACCAGCCCATGCGCGGCAAACGCCGCGGCTATAACCGTCTTTGGAACAAAGCGATGAGGTTTAAACAACGTGCTTCCCCAGTGTGTATAGCTGCATCAGGTCAGACGGTCGCCATCGTGAACGCCGCCAGACACTTTAGAAATGGATTAAACGAGCCAGATCGTTGAACAGCGCAATCGCCGACAACGCGACGATGCAGGCAAGACCCGCCCTCTGAAAAACGAGTTGCCAGCGATCAGAGACAACTTTGCCGGTCACAGCTTCAACCAAATAATATAACAGATGCCCCCCGTCCAATACCGGAATTGGTAGCAGGTTCAGTACGCCGAGGCTAATACTGACAAGGGCCAGGAACGACAGAAACGCAGAAGGACCTAGACGTGCGCTCTTTCCTGCGTAATCGGCGATCGTCACGGGACCCGAAAGATTCTTCAGCGAAGCCTCGCCGACGATCATCCGTCCGAACATACGCACCGAATAAACAGCCAGATCCCAGGTACGGCGCGCGCCCAATTGCAGACTTTCGACCGGTCCGTAACGCACGTCGATCGACGGCACCTGGGTCGCGAGCTCGGCGCCGATGCGGCCAATCTGATGGCCTGTCGCGTCATCGCGCTGCGACTGCGGAACGATCCGAACCTCTTCCAGCTTGCCCGCCGCTTGCCCGCCACGCTCCACCTGCAGCGTCATAGGCACGCTGGCGTGCGATTTTACATAAGCGATGAAGGCCGTGGCATTGTCGGTCGGAATACCGTCGACCGCGCGAAGTCGGTCACCCACCGCCAGGCCTGCCTTTTGCGCAGCGCTACCCGGCTGCACACCCGCGACCGTCAACTTGCCGCCGCCCGGCTCGAAACCGAGATGCGACATGAGGTCGTCGTCGACATCTTTCTCGGTGATGCCGCGCAGGTCCAACTGGAAATCCGACGTGCCATGTGCATCTTTCGCACTCAGCACGATGCGCTTCTGATCGAATGCCGCGCCCAGCAGTTTCCAGCGCAGGTCGGACCATGAGCGCACGCGCTCGGATTCGCCGGCGTTCCCGGTGCGCACGGCAACGATCGTTTCGCCACCGTCGAAACCGGCCAGCGCCGCCGGCGTATTCGGCGCGGGCGCAGCCACCACGGCCGCCGGCTCCGTCACGCCGGTGGCGAACACGAGGGCGAACAGCACGATGGCAAGCAGAAAGTTCGCGACCGGCCCGGCCGCGACAATCGCGAAACGGCGCCACACCGACTGCCGGTTGAACGCATGCGGCAAGGCGTCGACCGGAATCGGCGCACCGCCGGTCTCGCGCTCGTCGAGCATCTTCACGTAGCCGCCGAGCGGCAGCGCGGCAATCGTCCATTCGGTGCCGGTCTTCGGGCTCACCCATTGGAACAGCGGCTTGCCGAAGCCGATCGAAAAGCGCAATACCTTCACGCCGCACCAACGCGCGACGCTGTAATGCCCGTACTCGTGGACGACCACAAGTACGCCAATCGCAACCGCGAAGGCAAGCAGCTCGATCAGCAAATTCATAGGCGCCTCACTGGACGGCGCGTTCCGTGCGACGGGCGCCGACCGGCAGGCGCGCGATGAACTCCGCAGCGGCGCGGCGCGCGGCCGCATCCGCTTCGATCACATCTTCCAGCGCGTGCGCGCTGCGGTTCGGCAACGCATTGAGTACGGCGTCGACTACCTGAGCGATCGCCATGAAACCGATCTGGTGCGACAGGAACGCTTCAACCGCGACTTCGTTCGCGGCATTGAGGGCCGCACTCGCCAACCCACCCTCGGCCAGCGCTTTCACGGCGAGCGCGAGACAGGGGAAGCGCGTGTAATCCGGCTTTTCGAACGACAGCGAAGCGACCTGCAGCAGATCCAGTTGCGCCACGCCCGAATCGACGCGGTCCGGAAATGCCAGTGCATGCGCGATTGGCGTACGCATGTCGGGATTGCCCAGTTGCGCGAGCACCGAACCGTCGGCGTACGACACCATTGAATGGATCACGCTTTGCGGGTGAATCAGCACTTCGATGCGCTCGCCCGGCAGATTGAAGAGCCAGTGGGCTTCGATGACTTCGAGGCCCTTGTTCATCATCGTGGCCGAGTCGACCGAAATCTTACGGCCCATGACCCAGTTCGGATGCTTGCAGGCTTCGTCAGGCGTGACGTCGACCAGCGTGGCCGGTTCGCGCGTGCGGAACGGGCCGCCCGACGCGGTCAGGATGATCTTCGAGACGCCGCCGTGCAGCGCGGCTTCGCGCGGCAGGCATTGGAAAATGGCGTTGTGTTCGCTGTCGACCGGCAGCAGCACGGCGCCGTTGTCGCGCACCGCGTCCATGAAGATCGCGCCGGACATGACCAGCGCTTCCTTGTTGGCAAGCAGAATACGCTTGCCGGCGCGCGCGGCAGCAAGACTCGGCGCAAGGCCGGCCGCGCCGACGATCGCCGCCACCACCGTATCGCAACCGGCGCTCTCCGACACGTCGACGAGCGCTTGCGGTCCATACGTGACTTCCGTCTTGCAGCCCGCTTCGCGCAGTTTCGCTGCGACGCGCGCAGCGGTATCGGCATCGCCGACCACCGCGACTTCAGGCTGAAAGCGCAGGCATTGCTCGACGAGCTTGTCGCCGTTGCGATGCGCCGTGAGCGCGTAAACCGAAAAGCGCTCGGGATGACGCGCGACGACGTCGAGCGTGCTGTCTCCAATCGAGCCCGTGGAACCGAGCAATGTCAGACGTTTTTGCATATCTCTTTCTCTAGCCGAGCAGCAGCATGGCAAGCGGCAGCACCGGCAACAATGCGTCGATGCGGTCGAGTACGCCACCGTGCCCAGGCAACAGGCCGCTTGAATCTTTCACTCCGGCCTGGCGTTTCATCATTGATTCGAACAGGTCGCCCACCACGCTGAAGGCCACCAGCAGGGTCAGTGCGAGCAATGTGCGGACGGCGCCCAGTTGCGCCAGCAGCGCAGAATACAGGGTCGGCTCGAACGCATGCAAAAAGACCGCCGCCGCGGCAACGATCATCACGGCCAGCCAGCCGCCGATCGCGCCCTCCCACGTCTTACCCGGGCTGATGGCAGGCGCCAGCTTGTGTTTTCCGAAAGCCTTTCCAGAGAAGTATGCGCCGATATCGGCCAGCCATACCAATAGCAGCAGCGACAGCACGAACGGCACGCCCTTCATGCGCGCGGCGACGAGAGCATGCCAGCACGCGACGAATACCACAATGCCGGCGAGGAATAGAAAGGTGCGCCATGCCCCTTGTGCGAGGGTCGGCTTGCGCAGAAGCACGAACGGCCCGGCGATCACCCAAAAAATAGCGGCCGCCTTGAACAGCGGACCGGATTCCTCGGCACCGGCGCCAAACCGCGTGCTGGCGACCAGCGCGACCGCCGCGACCAGCGCGTAGATCACCGGCCCGGCGCCGCCGAGCTTCAGCAGGCGCGCCCATTCCCACGCGGCGAACACGACGACGAAGGCGATCAGTGCGCCGAACGCGCCCACCGGCGCGAACAGCGTGATCGGCAGGAAGATCGCCAGCAGGATGATCGCCGTGATGACACGGGTTTTTAGCATGGAAGCGAATCGACGTTTTGCGATTGCGGCTCGAGTTGAGCGCTGGTGCGGCCAAAGCGGCGCTCGCGCTCCGCGTAGGAGGCGATGGCGTGACCGAGCGCGTCGGCGTCGAAATCCGGCCAGAACGTGTCGGTGAAGTAGAACTCGGTGTAGGCGAGTTGCCACAGCAGGAAGTTGCTGACGCGGCGCTCGCCGCCGGTGCGGATAAAGAGGTCCGGTTCCGGCGCATAGGCCATCGACAGGTGTTCGGCGAACGAGTCCTCGTTCACCTCGACCGCCTTGCCCGCCAGCGCCGATTGTTCGGCGAGCTTGCGGGTGGCCTGCATGATGTCCCAGCGGCCGCCGTAGTTGGCGGCAATGGTCAGCGTGAGGCGCGTATTGCGCGCGGTTTTGGTTTCCGCGCGCTTGATCAGGTCGCGGATGCGCGTGTCGAACTTCGACAGATCGCCGACTACGCGCAAACGGATGCCGTTCGCGTGCAGCTTGCCGATCTCGCGCTCCAGCGCGGTGACGAACAGGCGCATCAGGAACGACACTTCGTCGTTCGGGCGGCGCCAGTTTTCCGAGCTGAAGGCAAAGAGCGTCAGGTATTCGACGCCCTGCCGGGCGCAGGCCTCGACGGCCGCGCGCACTGCGTCGACGCCGCGCGTATGGCCGGCCACGCGCGGCAGACGGCGCTGGGTCGCCCAACGGCCGTTGCCGTCCATGATGATCGCGATATGTCGCGGCACCGCCGCGACATCAGGCACGCGCACGGTTGAGCTGGTATAGGTCATGGCCGTCGGGACAGTGACTGCAAAAAAAGAAGTGGAGATACTAAAGGTGCTGAGCCAATCGGCCTCAGACCGTCATGATCTCGGCTTCTTTGGTCACGACCAGTTTGTCGATTTCCGCGACGAACTTGTCCGTCAGTTTCTGAACGTCGTCACCTGCACGGCGCTCGTCATCTTCCGAAATTTCTTTGTCTTTCACGAGCTTCTTGAGTTGCTCGTTTGCATCGCGGCGCAGATTACGAACAGCGACCTTGGCCGTTTCCGCCTCGCTCTTGACCACTTTCGTCAGTTCGCGGCGGCGTTCTTCGGTCAGCGCGGGCATCGGCACGCGGATCACGTCGCCTTGCGTAGCCGGGTTCAGACCGAGGTCCGACTCGCGGATCGCCTTTTCGACGACCTGGACCATCTTCTTTTCCCACGGTTGCACGCCGATCGTGCGTGCGTCGATCAGCGTCAGGTTCGCGACCTGCGAAATCGGCACCGGCGAACCGTAATAGTCGCACTGGATGTGATCGAGCAGGCCCGTGTGTGCACGGCCCGTGCGGATCTTCGACAGGTCGTTCTTGAACGCGTCGATGGAACGCTGCATCTTTTGTTCAGCGCCCTTCCTGATATCAGCCACAGACATTTTTAAACCTCCGAACCTTCAAAACGGTGCGAACCGGCCAGCGCGCGCACTATGCGGCGGCCTGGGCTCGCGTTAAAGCCCACGTTATGTGAACGAGAGTTTACACGTGGACGAGGGTGCCCTCGTCCTCGCCTTGTACGATGCGCTTGAGCGCGCCCGGCTTGACGATCGAAAACACCCGGATCGGCAGCTTCTGGTCACGGCACAGCGCAAACGCCGTGGCGTCCATCACCTGCAAATTACGGCCGATCGCTTCATCGAAGCTGATCGTGGCGTAACGGGTCGCGCTCGGATCTTTCTTGGGGTCGGCCGAATAGACACCGTCCACCTTGGTGGCTTTCAGCACGACTTCCGCGCCGACTTCCGAGCCGCGCAGCGCGGCGGCCGTATCGGTCGTGAAGAACGGGTTGCCGGTGCCGGCCGCGAAAATCACGACTTTGCCTTCCTCAAGCTGGCGAATCGCGCGAGGACGAATGTAAGGCTCGACCACCTGGTCCATGCGCAGCGCGGATTGCACGCGCGCTTCGATGCCGGCGTGGCGCATGGCATCCTGCAGCGCCAGCGCGTTCATCATGGTGGCCAGCATGCCCATGTAGTCGGCCGTGGCGCGATCCATACCCGCCGCGCCGCCCGCGACGCCGCGGAAAATATTACCGCCGCCGATCACCACGGCCAGCTGCGTTCCGAGACGGACCACTTCGGCCACGTCCGCCACCATTCGTTCGATGGTCGCGCGATTGATGCCGAAGGCATCGTCGCCCATCAGGGCTTCACCGGAGAGTTTGAGCAGGACGCGTTTATAGGCAGTGGGCATAGAGGTATCCAGATCGCGCAGAACAGGGCAACAACAAGGGACTAATGTAGGGGTGAAATACTGATTCGGGCAAGCGTCGCCAAATTGACGAACCCTGGGGCTCGTCAGAGGCGGCTACGCAGCGAGGGTCAACCCGCGCGCAGCCTTGCGGCGCCGCCGACCGCGGCAAAGTCTTGCTCCGCCGCGGGTCCAACGGTACTAACTGAAGCTTAAGCGATGCTTATTGTTGCTTTGCAGCAGCGACTTGAGCGGCCACTTCAGCTGCGAAGTCGTCCTGCTTCTTCTCGATGCCTTCGCCGACCACAAACAGCGCGAACTTCTGCACGCTCGCGTTGCCCGCCTTCAGCATCTGTTCGATCGTCTGCTTGTCGTTCTTAACGAACGTCTGGTTCAGCAGCGACACTTCCTTCAGGTACTTCTGCACGCTGCCGTCGACCATCTTGGCGACGATTTCAGCCGGCTTGCCCGATTCGGCAGCCTTCTGCTCAGCAATGCTGCGTTCCTTGGCGATCAGGTCCGCCGGGACGTCGTCCGACGACAGCGAAACCGGCTTCATTGCGGCAATGTGCATTGCCACGTCCTTGCCGACCTGCTCGTCCGCGCCGGCGTACTCGACCAGCACGCCGATACGCGTGCCGTGCAGGTACGCCGCCAGCTTGTTCGCCGTGTCGAAGCGCACGAAGCGGCGGATCGACAGGTTTTCACCGATCTTGCCGACCAGTGCCAGACGCACTGCGTCGACCGTCGAGCCGTCCAGCGGCAATGCCGACAGGGCAGCGACGTCAGCCGGGTTTTGCGTGGCGACCAGTTCGGCGATGGTCTTCGAGAATGCCAGGAAGTCGTCGTTCTTCGAGACGAAGTCGGTTTCGCAGTTCAGCTCGACCAGCGAACCCGCACTGCCGCCGATGAACGATGCGACCACGCCTTCAGCCGTCACGCGCGATGCCGCCTTGCTGGCCTTGTTGCCCAGCTTCACGCGCAGCAGCTCTTCAGCGCGGGCCATGTCGCCTTCGGCTTCCGTCAGCGCCTTCTTGCATTCCATCATCGGCGCGTCGGTCTTTGCGCGCAGTTCTGCAACCATGCTTGCGGTAATTGCCGCCATCATTTGCTCCTTGAGTTCCGTCTGTCACACGCCGCCCGGACTTCGATACCGGCGGCAAGAATTCGTTTCAACGTCGCACGTATTTTTTACGCACTATGTTTCAGCACTACTCACAGCACACCCCTGCTTTGTCGCGGCTTAAAAAAAGGGGGCCTGTAGAAAGCCCCCTTTTTTGCCGGACACGGGGCAGCTTTACGCTTCCGAGTTGACCTCGACGAACTCGTCGCCGTCGCCGCCGCGCGCAGCCTGCACCACTTCGTTGACCGCGTTAGCACGGCCTTCGAGGATCGCGTCAGCCACGCCAGCCGTGTACAGAGCGACAGCCTTCGAAGCGTCGTCGTTACCCGGGATCACGTAGTCGATGCCTTCCGGCGAGTGGTTCGTGTCGACCACAGCGATGACCGGAATACCGAGCTTGTTCGCTTCAGTCACGGCAATCTTGTGGTAGCCGACGTCGACCACGAAGATCGCGTCCGGAATGCCGCCCATGTCCTTCACGCCGCCGATCGACTTTTGCAGCTTGGCCATTTCGCGTTCAAACAGGAGCGCTTCCTTCTTGCTCATGCGTTCGGTTTCGCCTGCTTCCAGCGCTGCTTCCATGTCCTTCAGGCGCTTGATCGAAACCTTCAGCGTCTTGAAGTTGGTCAGCATGCCGCCGAGCCAGCGTGCGTTGACGAACGGCATGCCGGCGCGTTGCGCTTCTTCAGCGATCGTGTCGCGCGATTGACGCTTCGTGCCGACGAACAGGATCGTGCCGCGATTCGCTGCCAGTTGACGCGCGTACTTCAGCGCGTCGTTGTACATCGGCAGCGTCTTTTCGAGGTTGATAATGTGAATCTTGTTGCGATGACCGAAAATGAAGGGGGCCATCTTCGGGTTCCAGAAGCGCGTTTGGTGACCGAAGTGGACACCGGCTTCCAGCATTTGACGCATGGTAACTGCCATGAAAATCTCCGCGAGGGTTGGGTCTTAAGCCGGCTGCCGTATCGGCCGCGCTGCCTTTTTTGGCTGAACGCGACGGACACCCTGGGTGCTGCCGGCTTGCGAGTCTGCTGCCTTGGTACCGCCTTGCCCGTAGCGCAGGCAACTATCGCTACGAGACGCCTCTCCTGCCAGCTTGCGCCCACCAGCTTGCGCCCCATTAAACGCTCATCAGAACAGCCAATGAGGCAACAAAACAAGACAGAGATCGACTTAGCCAAAGATTATAGCACGCGACTATCGGCCGACTCAACCTGCGCGGTAGCTCCTGTCTACCGCAGCCGGGTTGCACCTGCGCGCCCACCACCTTATTGCAAAACCGTGGCAAAACCCTGCGGCAGCCGGAATATGGTGCGATAATCCTGCAATAAATCGCATTTCAGGCCCGACTCATGGCTATTACGCTCAAAAACGAACACGATATCGCGCAGATGCGCGTCGCCTGCAAGCTCGCTAGCGAAGTGCTCGACTACATTACGCCGTTCGTCACGGCCGGCATCACGACCGGCGAACTCGACCGCCTGTGTCACGAATACATGCTCCAGGTGCAAGGCACGGTTCCGGCGCCGCTGAATTATCAGCCGCCCGGCTATCCGCCTTATCCGAAAGCCACCTGCATTTCGGTGAACGACGTGATCTGCCACGGCATTCCGGGCGACAAGACACTGAAGAACGGCGACGCGCTGAATATCGACGTCACGGTGATCAAGGAAGGCTATTTCGGCGATACCAGCCGGATGTTCATCGTCGGCGAAGGCTCGATCATGGCCAAACGCCTCGTGCAGACCACCTTTGAATGCATGTGGCTCGGCATCGACCAGGTGCGCCCGGGCGCCCATCTCGGCGACATCGGCTACGCCATCCAGAAACATGCCGAAGGGCAAGGCTACAGCGTGGTGCGCGAATATTGCGGCCACGGCATCGGCACGGTGTTTCACGAAGACCCGCAGATCCTGCACTATGGCCGCCCCGGCACCGGGCTCGAGCTTCAGACCGGCATGATCTTCACGATCGAACCGATGATCAACGCCGGTCGGCGCGACATCCGCACCATGCCGGACCAGTGGACCGTCAAGACCAAAGACCGCAGCCTGTCGGCACAGTGGGAACACACCATACTCGTCACCGAAACCGGTTACGACGTGCTGACTGTCTCAGCCGGCACGCCCGTGCGTCCGCCGGTTGTCGCGGCCACGGCCTGAACGACTTCCGACCTCACCCGCCCGCCTGCCAATGAGTAGTGTTCCAGCCGTCGCCCAATCCCATGCCACGTCGCTCAAGGCGGACTACAAAGTGGCCAAAGCCCAGTTGCTGGAACGCTTCAAGACCGCCTCCAACGTCGACTCGCTGATGGCCGCCCTGGCGCGCGCCACGGACGAGTCGCTGCGCGCCGCCTGGAATACCTGCGAGCTGCCGCCCGATCTGGCGCTGCTCGCGGTCGGCGGCTACGGGCGGGGCGAACTCGCGCCGCACTCCGACATCGACATTCTGGTCCTGCTGCCCGACGCGCCGATTGCGCATCTGGAAGCGCGCATCGAACGTTTCATCAGTCTCGCGTGGGATTTGGGGCTCGAACTCGGCAGCAGCGTGCGCAGCGTGGCGCAGTGTGTCGAAGAAGCCGCCAACGACGTCACCGTGCGCACCTCGCTGCTCGAAGCGCGGCGCATTACGGGCAGCACCGCGCTCTTCGACGACTTTGCGAAGCGCTACCGCGAAACGCTCGCCCCCCGCGCGTTCTTCCAGGCCAAGGTGCTGGAAATGCGCCAGCGGCACGCCAAGTTCCAGGACACGCCGTATTCGCTCGAGCCGAACATCAAGGAAAGCCCGGGCGGCCTGCGCGATCTGCAACTGATTCTGTGGATTACCCAGGCGGCCGGTTTCGGCAGCAGCTGGCGCGAGCTCGAAGCACGCGGCCTGATCACCGAGCGCGAGGCGCGCGAATTGCGCCGCAACGAAGGCTTCCTGAAAACGCTGCGCGCCCGGTTGCATGTGACCGCCGGCCGCCGCCAGGACATTCTGGTGTTCGACCTGCAAACGCCGGTCGCCGAAAGCTTCGGCTACAAACCGACAGCCACCAAGCGCGCCAGCGAGCAGTTGATGCGCCGCTATTACTGGTCCGCCAAGGCCGTCACGCAGTTGGCCACGATCCTAATCCAGAATATCGAAGCTCAGCTTTTCCCCAACACGAGCGGCATCACGCGCGTGCTGTCGGACCGTTTCGTCGAGAAACAGGGCATGCTGGAAATCGCCAGCGACGACGTCTTCCAGCGCGAGCCGAACGCGATTCTCGAAGCCTTCCTGCTCTACGAGCAGACGCCCGGCGTGAAAGGTTTGTCGGCGCGCACGCTGCGCGCGATCTACAACGCCCGCGACGTGATGGATCAGCATTGGCGGCGCGATCCGGAAAACGGGCGCCTGTTCATGGACATCATGAAGCAGCCGGCCGGCATCACGCACGCGCTGCGGCTGATGAACCAGACCAGCGTGCTCGGGCGCTATCTGCTGAATTTCCGGCGCATCGTCGGACAGATGCAGCACGACCTCTATCACGTCTACACGGTCGATCAGCACATTCTCATGGTGTTGCGGAATCTGCGCCGCTTCGCGGTTGCCGAGCACGCGCACGAATATCCGTTCTGCAGCCAGCTGATCGCCAATTTCGACCGGCCGTGGGTGCTGTACGTGGCGGCGCTGTTTCACGACATCGCCAAAGGCCGCGGCGGCGACCATTCCACGCTCGGCATGGCCGACGCGCGGCGTTTCTGCCGCAATCACGGCATCGAGGGTGAAGACGGTGAACTGGTCGTCTGGCTGGTCCAGCAGCATCTGACCATGAGCCAGGTCGCACAGAAGCAGGATACGAGCGACCCCGAAGTCATCAAGCGCTTTGCCGAACTGGTCGGCAACGAGCGCCGGCTCACCGCGCTTTACCTGCTGACCGTGGCCGACATTCGCGGCACCAGCCCGAAAGTCTGGAACACATGGAAAGGCAAGCTGCTCGAGGACTTGTACCGCACGACCCTGGCGGTTCTGGGCGGCGCAAGGCCCGACGCGCATTCGGAATTGAAATCGCGCCAGGAAGAGGCGCTTGCGCTGCTGCGCCTCGAAACCGTGCCGGAAGGCGCGCAAAAAGTGCTGTGGGACAAGCTGGATATCGGCTATTTCCTGCGCCACGACGCGGCGGATATCGCGTGGCAGACCCGTGTGCTGTACCGGCACGTCGAAACCGCTACGCCGATCGTGAGGGCGCGCCCGTCGCCGATTGGCGAAGCGCTTCAGGTGCTCGTGTATGTGAAAGACCAGCCCGATCTGTTCGCGGGCATTTGCGCGTATTTCGACCGCAACGGCTTGTCGGTGCTCGATGCGCGGGTCAGTACGACGCGTCACGGGTACGCGCTCGATAATTTCCTCGTCGCGCATACCGAAGAAGACGTGCATTATCGCGATATTGCCAATCTGGTCGAACAGGAACTGACCGCACGCCTGACCGGTGACGGCACCCTGCTTCCGGGGCCGTCGAAAGGCCGTTTGTCACGGCTGTCGCGGACCTTCCCTGTTACGCCGCGCGTCGATCTTCGGGCCGACGAGCGCGGCCAATATTACATCCTGTCCGTGTCGGCGAACGACCGGCCAGGCCTTCTTTATTCAATCGCGCGCGTGCTGGCCGAGCACCGGGTCGGCGTCGCGTCGGCGCGGATCAATACGCTCGGCGAACGTGTCGAAGACGTGTTCCTGCTGGATGGACACGGTCTGTCGGACAACCGTCTGCAAATTCAGGTCGAGACCGAACTGCTGCGCGCGATTGCAGTGTGAGATTTCATGCGAGTCAAATTAACAGCCAAGCACCCGCGGCCGGCTTCGTCCGAACGCGCCCCTGTCCGTACCGGAAGCACCTCGGCGCGTAAGCCGACGCGCCCGGCCGGGCCGAAACCGTCCACGTCGACGGCGGGTTTTAGCGGGGCGCGGGGTGAAGGCGCCGGTGCGGCAGCGGGTGGCGGCAAGCGGCTGGCGGGTGCCGGTAAGCCGGCAGGCGCCGGTGCGCGTGCGCCGCGGGCTGAAGGATCGTTTTCCCGCGAGCGGGATGCGGGCGGTGCAGGCGCAACGCGCCGGGCACCGTCGGAACGCGCACCGAGGCGCGAAGGGGCCGGCGGTGCGCCGCGCCGCTTCGAGGGCAGTGGCGATCGCGCGCCGCGTCGCGACGACAGCGAGCGTGCACCACGTCGGTTTGAGGGCGGAGGAGACCGTGCTCCGCGTCGGGACGAGAGCGCTCGTGCACCCCGTCGATTTGAAGGTAGTGCTGATCGCAGCGAACGTGCTCCGCGCCGTGACGACGGCGAACGCCGCTCATTCAGCGGTCCGCGCCCGGGCGCCGGCCGGCCGTCGGAAGGCGGACCGCGCGGCGAGCGTCCGGCGCGCGACGCCTCGGATCGGCCCCGCTTCGGGGGCGACCGTGCACCACGCCGGGACGATGGTGAGCGTGCGCCCCGCCGGTTTGAAGGCGGCGGCGATCGTAGCGAACGCGCTCCGCGTCGCGCTGATGGCGAACGCAGCCAGGGCGCTCCGCGCCGCTTTGAGGGCAGCAGCGAGCGCAACGAGCGTGCGCCGCGTCGCTTTGAAGGCGGTGCGGATCGTGGCGAGCGCAGCCAGGGCACACCCCGCCGCTTCGAGGGAAGCTCGGACCGAAACGAACGCGCACCCCGCCGGTTTGAGGGCGGCGACCGTGCGCCGCGCCGGGACGATGGTGAGCGTGCGCCCCGCCGCTTCGAAGGCAACGCAGATCGCAGCGACCGCCCGGCCCGCAGTTTCGAAGGCAACCGCGCCCCGCGTCGCGACGACGGCGAACGTCGCTCGTTCAGCGGGCCGCGCCCGGGTGTCGGCCGTCCGTCGGAAGGCGGACCGCGCGGCCAGCGTCCGGCGCGCGACGCCTCGGATCGGCCCCGCTTCGGCAGCGACCGTGGCGCCCCGCAGGAGCGCCGCAGTGCTGAACGCGGGCCGCGCAGCGACAGCGCACCGCGCCGTTTTGACGGCGAACGTGGCGATTCCGGGCGTAGCGAGCGCACTTTCGCGAAGCCCGTCAAAAGTGGTTACGGTGACCGAACCGACCGTCCGGCGCGTACGCCGCGCGACGACCGCGGCGAACGGGCACCGGCCCGACATGAGTTCGGCGATCGTCCGCCGCGTGCCGGCGAGCGTAACGAGCGCAGCGACCGGGGCGAACGGCCCGCTCGCAGCTTCGACAAGACGCTGCCGGCCGCCGGCCGCCGCTTTGGCGATGACAACCGCCCTGCCCGTGCCGACAAACCGCGCAGCCCGGCGCCCGCAGCCAGAGCCAAACGCGACGATGACGCCGACGTCGCTCCGCGCACGCCGCGCCGCGATTACGAAGACGCGCCAGGCACGCTGCGCCTGTCCAAGCTGATGTCGGAACTCGGCCTGTGCTCGCGCCGCGAAGCGGACGAGTGGATCGAAAAAGGCTGGGTGCTGGTCGACGGCGAGCGGATCGACACGCTCGGCACCAAGGTCCGTCCGGACCAGCGCATCGAGATCGATCCCGCGGCAGAAGCCGCGCAAGCGAGCCAGGTGACGATCCTGATCCACAAACCCGTGGGCCTCGTATCGGGCCAGGCGGAAGACGGCTATCAGCCGGCGATCACGCTGGTCACGCCGGAAAACCGCTGGGAAGGCGACCATGCTGACATCCGCTTCTCGGTCGCGCATCTGCGTCAACTCGCGCCGGCCGGGCGCCTCGACATCGATTCGACGGGCCTCCTGGTGCTGACGCAGGACGGCCGCATCGCCAAGCAGCTGATCGGCGGCCATTCGGAGATCGACAAGGAATACCTGGTGCGCGTGTCATTCGGCGAGCACACCGCCGACGTCGAAAGCCACTTCCCGCCGGAAAGTCTCGCGCTGCTGCGCCACGGCCTCTCGCTCGACGACGTGCCGCTGAAGCCCGCCCAGGTCAGTTGGCAAAACGGCGAGCAACTGCGTTTCGTGCTGCGCGAAGGCAAGAAGCGCCAGATCCGCCGGATGTGCGAGCTGGTCGGCCTTGAAGTGATCGGCCTGAAGCGCGTGCGCATGGGCAAGGTGATGCTGGGCGCACTGCCGCCGGGCCAATGGCGCTATCTGTCCGCGGACGAGTCGTTTTGATGCCGGGAGCCTGGAGCTCAAACACTTAAACACTCAAACAGCGAAAACTCACGGTGTCCGCACCGTGAACACCCGCCCAACAAAAAAGCCCACGTGAAAACATGGGCTTTTTTTATGCCGGCGGCGCAAGCGTCGGTGCTTGCGCCGCCGGCCGGAATACGGCGTCAGTCGTCGTTATTCGGGTCCAAATCCGGAAACAGGACTTCAGTGAAGCCGAACTTCGCGAAATCGTTGATCCGCATCGGATACAGCTTGCCAATCAGGTGGTCGCACTCATGCTGCACGACACGCGCGTGAAAACCCTCGGCGACTCGGTCGATCGGCTTGCCGTACTGATCGAAGCCGTGATACTTGATCATCGAAAACCGGCTCACCGCGCCGCGCAACCCCGGCACGGACAGGCAGCCTTCCCAGCCCTCTTCCATGTCCAGCGACACCGGCGTGATGGTCGGGTTGATCAGCACGGTCTCCGGCACCGGCGGCGCATCCGGATAGCGTTCGCTGTGCCCGAAGCCGAAGATCACCACCTGCAGATTGACGCCGATCTGCGGCGCGGCGAGCCCCGCGCCGTTCGCGTCGTGCATGGTCTCGAACATGTCTTTGACGAGCTCATGCAATTCCGGCGTGTCGAAGTGATCGACCGGATCGGCAATTTGCAAAAGGCGCGGATCGCCCATCTTGAGAATTTCGCGGATCATAACTGCCCCTCCAGGAGCTTGCGCATACCATCTTCGTCGAGTACGGGGATGCCGAGTTCCTCGGCTTTTACCAACTTGCTGCCCGCTTCGGCCCCCGCCACCACATAGTCCGTTTTCTTCGACACCGACCCGGCCACTTTGGCGCCGGCCGCTTCGAGCATTTCTTTCGCCTCTTCGCGGGCCAGCGTCGGCAAGGTGCCGGTCAGGACAATCGTCTTGCCGGCCAGCACACCTTGCGGCGCCTTCGGCGCGGGCGGTCCTTCGGGCCACGTAACCTTGCCCGGCGCGCGTAGTTGCTCGATCACCGTGCGGTTGTGCTCTTCGGCGAAAAACCGATGGATCGACTCGGCCACCACAGGACCCACGTCGTTCACTTCCAGCAATTCTTCGACCGAAGCATCCATGATCGGATTCAGCGAGCCGAAATGTTTGGCAAGATCTTTTGCCGTCGATTCGCCCACATGCCGGATACCGAGCGCGTAAATGAAGCGCGCGAGCGTGGTGTGCTTGGCCTTTTCGAGCGAGTCGAGCAGATTCTGCGCGGACTTTTCGGCGAAACGGTCGAGTTCGGCCAGCGTCGCAAAGCCGACGTTGAACAGATCGGCCGGCGTGCGCACCAGGTTCTGCTCGACGAGCTGATCAATGATCTTTTCACCGAGCCCGTCGATATCCAGCGCTCGCCGTTGCGCGAAGTGCCACAGCGCCTGCTTGCGCTGCGCCGGGCAGAACAGGCCTCCCGTGCAGCGCGCAATCGCTTCGTCCGGCAGCCGTTCGATGCTCGAACCGCACACCGGACAGTGCGTGGGCATGACAAATTCGCGCGCGTCGTCCGGGCGGCGGTCGAGCAGCGCGCTCACCACTTCGGGAATCACGTCGCCGGCGCGCCGCACGATCACCGTGTCGCCAATGCGGATATCTTTGCGGCGCACTTCGTCTTCATTGTGCAACGTCGCGTTCGTCACCGTCGCGCCGCCGACGAACACCGGCTCCAGCCGTGCAACTGGCGTGATCGCGCCGGTGCGGCCCACCTGCACGTCGATCGCGACGAGTTTGGTCAGCGCTTCCTGCGCGGGGAATTTGTGCGCGAGAGCGAAACGCGGCGCGCGCGAGACAAAGCCGAGCGCGTCCTGTTCATCGCGCCGGTTGACTTTGTAGACGACGCCGTCGATATCGTAAGGCAGCGTGTCGCGCTTTTCGCCTACGGCGTGGAAGAACCCCAGCAAGCCCTCGGCGCCCTGCACCACCGCGCGCTCGCCATTCACCGGCAAGCCGAGTTCCTTGTACCAGTCGAGCAGTTCGCTATGCGTGGCCGGCATTTCGATGCCTTCGACCACGCCGATTCCATAAGCGAAGAACGACAGCGGCCGCTGCGCAGTGATCTTCGAATCGAGCTGCCGCAAACTGCCCGCGGCAGCGTTACGCGGATTAGCGAATTCCTTTTGCTCGGCGGCCCGCTGGCGCTCGTTCAGGCGTTCAAAATCGCGCTTGAACATGAGCACTTCGCCGCGCACGTCGAGCACGTGCGGCACGCGTTTGCCCTTGAGCTTGAGCGGAATGGAACGGATCGTGCGGACGTTTTCGGTGACGTTCTCGCCCGTGGCGCCATCGCCGCGCGTGGACGCCTGGACGAACGTGCCGTCGACGTAACGCAGCGAGATGGCAAGGCCGTCGAACTTCAGTTCGGCCGCGTAATCCACCGGCACCGGCGGTTCGCTCGCGTTCTTGCCGAGCGCGTCGCCGACGCGCTTGTCGAACGCGACGATGTCTTCGTCGGCAAAGCCGTTGTTCAGCGAGAGCATGGGCTGATCGTGCACGACCGGCTCGAAGCCGCTCGACGCCTCGCCGCCCACGCGCTGAGTGGGCGAATCCGGCACCACCAGGTCCGGGTGCTCCGTCTCGATTCGCTCCAGTTCCTTGAAGAGCTTGTCGTACTCCGCGTCCGGCAAGTCGGGCTGGTCGAGTACGTAGTACGCATAGTTGGCGCGTTCGAGTTCCGCGCGCAGCCACGCGGCCCGCTCTGCCGGAGCGCTGGTTGCAGGGTTTGAGGCGGGGGTTCGGGCCATGCTGTCGGAAGGTTCTTCAATGAAATTCAGACATTGGATTATCGCAGGAAGCGTGCCCCTTTACATCGGCCGAATGGCCAGTTTCATGCGTTCGTTATTGCATCTCAAACGCCAACGGCCGCACATCGTGCGGCCGTTGAAGTCCTGCATGAAAAAGCAGAGCCGTTACTGGCTGAACAGCCGCCGCGTGGCCGGCGAACCCGCCGGAATGCCCGCCTGTTCGAGCTTCGCATAAAGCGTCATCAACTGCTTTTCGATCGCCAGCAGCGAGGTTTCCGGCAGCGGACGGCGCCCATCGTCGACCACCCTTCCGCCGATGCGCTCAGCCAGCGATTTCGCGTAGTCGCACATCAGGCGGAACGGCAGGATGTCTTCGTCCGCGACCGGCACGTCGAGCACCAGCGTGATCATCTGGCCGCCCTTGTAGGTCAGGTCGTCGCGCAGGAAATTGGTGTCGCCGAATTGCAGCATGAACACCGGGCTCTGCTTCGCGTCGAGCTTGACGAAACGCGTGCCGTCGCGCGAGAGCAGCAAGCCGTCCTGCGAGGCGACAGCCTGGACGTAGTTGGCCGACCACGGCGCCCCGTCGGACAGCACGTTGATCGACAGCTGCGCATCGCACTGCGCGGCGAAGCCGTCGAGCTCGCGCGCCATCGCGACCGTTTCCAGCATGTCGGGAAATTCCGGCGACGCGTCGAGCGCATCGGCAAACTGCTGCACGCCGGTCACGAACTCCGAGAACTCCAGCTCGTTGAGCGCGCCACTGCGATTGGCCAGTTGCGCGGCGGCGCGCAGCTCTTCGTAGCGCGCGCCGTTTTGCAGCAATTCCCACGCACCGCCTTCGAGCTTGCCCTCGATATGCACCGGCTTGCTGCCGGCGCGGCGCAAACGCTGCGCAAGCGGAATCACCTTGTCGCCGGCCACGGGCCCGTTCAAACGAATCGGCACGATGCAGTCGATGCGGCGATCGACGATAGCCGGCGGCGCCGACGAAATCGTCGTGGCGGCGGGCAGGATCGGCTCGACCGGTTCGTCGGCCTTCGTAGCGTGACCGCCTTCGGCCTCGGCAATGCCTTCCGCTTCCGGATAGCCGTTCGGCGTGGTCGTCTCGGCCTGGATATCGGCCGGCGTATCGAGCGGCGCAGCAGTTGCGCCAAACGTCGGTTCGACCCGCGCCGCCGCGGTTTCCGCCGCCACATCCGCACCCACTACCGGCTCGCGCCGCGTAGTCGGCCGGGCCGGTTCGATAAACGGACTCTGCTCTTCCTGATCGTCCCGTGCGAAACTTTCGGCGGTGTCGGCCGGCATCGGACGCGGCATCTTGCGGCGCACCTTCGCGCCCTGCCATGCGTTGTACACGACCACGCCCCCGACCACCACGGCGCCCGCGCCGATCAAACCGAGTGTCAACTCGTCCATGCATGCTCCATCAGCAATTCTTCTGTCTGCGCGGCTAGCGCCCGCCCCACGTGTCGCGCGGCCGATGGCCGCTGCGCTGAACGCGGGCGCCCGCGATGATCAATCGAAACAAAAACTCAAACGATATTCTGGGCGAAACCAGCCGCCGTTTCCATGTCGACGGCAACGATCCGCGACACGCCCTGCTCCTGCATGGTCACGCCGATCAGCTGCTGGGCCATCTCCATCGCGATCTTGTTGTGCGAAATGAACAGGAACTGCGTCTTGTCCGACATCGCGCGCACGAGGTTCGCGAAACGTTCCGTGTTGGCGTCGTCGAGCGGCGCGTCCACTTCGTCGAGCAGACAGAACGGCGCGGGATTCAGCTGGAACATCGCGAACACCAGTGCGGTGGCGGTCAATGCCTTCTCGCCGCCCGACAGCAGGTGAATCGTCGAGTTCTTCTTGCCCGGCGGCTGCGCCATCACCTGCACGCCGGCGTCGAGAATCTCGTCGCCGGTCATGATCAGCCTGGCCTGGCCACCGCCGAAAAGACGCGGGAACAGCTCGCCGAAATGACGGTTCACTTCGTCGAAGGTGCCTTGCAGCAGCGTGCGCGTTTCGCCGTCGATCTTGCGGATCGCGTCTTCCAGCGTTTCGATCGCGTTGTTCAGGTCGGCCGATTGCGAATCGAGGAACGTCTTGCGCTCGGTCGCCGCTTTCAGTTCGTCGAGCGCGGCCATGTTGACCGGGCCGAGCGCCGTGATCGCGTTGTTGATCCGCGTGACTTCGCCTTGCAGGTAGGACGGCTTCATGTCCGGCGTGAGCTTGGCCTGCAATTCGGCTTCATCGACGCCGGCTGCCGCCAGTTGCTCGATGAACTGCTCGCCGTTCAGGCGCGCGGCCTGTTCCTTCAACTGCAATTCGTTGATGCGGTCGCGCAGCGGTTGCAGCGCACGCTCTGCGCTCAGGCGGGTTTCGTCGGCGGCACGCAGCTTGGCGGTCAGGTCGTCCAGCTCCAGACGCGCGGCGTGCAGCGCTTCTTCCTTGACCGCGCGAATATCGAGCGCGTCCTGCAAGCCGGTGTGCGCGGTTTGCTGGTTGATCGTTTCGAGCTCGGCGCGCGCATCTTCCAGCGACGCGGCGACACGCTCGCTCTGTTCGTGAGAGACCTGGATGCTGCGCTTCAATTCGTCGATGCGGTTCGCCATGTTGCGCGCGGCGAAGCGCGCGTCGGTGGCGACCCGATCGAGATCGCGCGATTGAGCGCGCGCGGCGGTAAGCGCTTCGTCGAGTGCCTCGAAAGCCAATTGATGATCTTCGAAACGCGCCTGCAATTCGGCGAGTTCGGCATCGTGACGCTCGAAATTCGCTTCCGATTCGCCACGCAAGGCGCGCTGCTCTTCGATCTGCGCGGTAATTTCTTCGAGCTCTTCGCGGATTTGCGTGCTGCGCTGCGTGTAGCGCTCGTGCGCTTGCGCGAGCTTGAGCACGTCCATCTGCAAAGCGTGCACGCGCTGGGTCGCGCGCTCCGACTGTTGGCGCACGTCGGTCAACGCTTGCGCGGCTTGCGTGTGCGCGGCTTCGGCGCGGATCGCGGCGGCCTTCGCCTCGTCGGCCAGCAACGCTTGCGCACGCACCTGACGGCCCAGGTTTTCGATTTCCTGCTGACGGGCCAGCATGCCGGCCTGTTCGGAATCGGCGGCATACAACTGAACGCCGACACGCGTCACCACGTGGCCGGCCTTCACGACGAACGAGCCGCCTTCCGGCAATTGCGCGCGCATGGCGAGTGCCTGCTGCAGATCGTCGGCGACGAAGGCGAGGCCGAGCCAGTCGTTCAGCACGGCGCGAATACCGGCATCGTCGATACGAACCAGCGACAGCAGCGGCCGCAAAGCCGGCGGCGTGGCAACCGGCTGACCGGCTGCCGGCGGTGCGTAGAACGCGAGCTTGGCGGGCGGCGCGTCGGTGGCGAACGCCTTGACCCAGTCGAGGTTCGACACTTCCAGGGCAGCGAGCCGCTCGCGCAGCACCGCTTCGAGCGCGGCTTCCCAGCCGGCTTCGACGTGCAGCTTCTTCCACAGACGCGGCAAGCCGTTCAGCTCGTGCTTTTCGAGCCACGGCTGGATCTTGCCTTCGGTCTGGACGTTTTCCTGCAATTGTTTGAGCGCGGCAAGGCGTGCGTCGAGCTGGTGAATCTGTGCGCTTTCCGACTGCACGCGCTCCTGGGCCGCGCGCCGTTCGCCGTCGAGACGCGGCAGCGTTTCCTGCGCGTCGGCAAGACGGGCCTGCGCGTCGTGCAGGATTTCTTCGTGCTCGGCGAGCTGCATGCGCAGGTCTTCGAGTTGCGCTTCGTCGGGCGCATCGAGACCGCCCGCTTCCGACTTCAGCCGCTCGTGACGCTGCTGCAGCTGCTGCAATTGCTGATCGGCGTTGCGCTGATGCGCGGCTTCGAGCTTCAAAGCCTGTTCGGTCTGCGCGATCCCGCCGCGCTCGGCGTTCAATTCGGTTTGCGCATCGCGCCAGCGCGCTTCCAGCGCCGGCATCGCGTCGTGCTTGGCGGCGGCTTCGTCTTCGGCCAGCGCGGCTTTTTCTTCGGCGACAGCCAGTTGTTCTTCAGCGTCTTCGAGATCGTCTTGTGCTTTTTGGGCTTGCGACTGCCACTGCTCACGCTGCGCGGTCAGGGCGGCGATCTGCGCCTGCACGCGGTTGCGCGATTCGACGATGAACTTGATCTCGGCCTCGAGGCGGCTGACTTCCGCATTCGCCTCGTACAACGCACCTTGTGCGCCCTGCATTGCGTCGCTGGCGGAATAATGCGCGACGCGCAGCGTTTCGAGCTGCGCCTCGACTTCGCGCAGCTTTGCGGTTTGCGCCTCGAGGTCGATTTGAGCCTGCTCGATCGCGCGCTGCTGGCGCTCCTGCTCGCTGCCGGCTTCGTTCTTGCGCAGCAGCCACAACAGACGCTGCTTCTCTTCGCCGTCGGTCTGCAGATCCTTGTATTTGGTCGCGACAATCGCCTGCGCTTCGAGCTTCTCGAGATTCGCCCCGAGTTCGCGGACGATGTCCTCAACCCGCGTCAGATTCTCGCGCGTGTCGTGCAAACGGTTCTCGGTTTCGCGGCGGCGTTCCTTGTACTTCGACACGCCCGCGGCTTCTTCGAGGAACACGCGCAGCTCTTCGGGCTTCGCCTCGATCAGGCGCGCGATCATGCCCTGCCCGATGATCGCGTACGCACGCGGCCCGAGGCCGGTGCCGAGGAAGATGTCCTGAATGTCGCGGCGGCGCGCCGGCAGGTTGTTGATGTAGTAGCTCGAGGTGCCGTCGCGCGTGAGCACGCGCTTGACGGCGATTTCGGCATACTGTCCCCACTGCCCGGCGGCGCGGCCGTCGGCGTTGTCGAACACGAGTTCGACGCTGGCGCGGCTACCCGGCTTGCGCGCGGTCGAGCCATTGAAGATCACGTCCTGCATCGACTCGCCGCGCAGCTCGGAGGCGCGCGATTCGCCGAGCACCCAGCGCACGGCGTCGATGATGTTGGACTTGCCGCACCCATTCGGTCCGACCACGCCGACAAGCTGGCCCGGGACCTGGAAATGCGTGGGATCGACGAATGACTTGAAGCCAGCGAGTTTGATCGAGGTCAGACGCACGGCGATTTCGCTGTTTGAAAAGGGAAAATAAAAGGTGGCTCGTGAAGGCCGCACCGGCCGTTCGCCAATGCAGCGGAACGGCCCGCGATCCCCCGCGACACGGGCGCCAACCGCACGCGATGAAGCGTGCGCCAGCTAATGAGGGGCAATCATACCATCGCACGCGAGCGGTTCTTAGCGTCCTTACGGTCTGCACCTTCGCCGACGTCCGGACCCTCATCCTGATTGGCCGGATCAGGCGGCAAGGCACGGGTTCGATGCATCCAGCTGGACAATGCCGACGCCAGCACGATGCACGCGCCGCCGGCCCATTCGCGCGGACCCGGCGACTCGCCGGCAAAGAGCCACGCGGACAAGGCCGTCACCACGAGCTCGAACAGCATGATGATCGACGCCCGATTGGCCGGCACACGCGCGAGTCCATACTGCACGAGCATATTGTTCGAGGCCAGCAGAAAACCGAGGCCAAGCACCAGCAGCGCGGCCGTGCCGAGATGCGCGCCGGCGGGCGGTGCGGGCATCGCCTCGAACAGCGATGCAAAGGCGCTGAAAATCGCCGCCCCGCCGAAGATCGTCGCGGTACGCATTTCGGGCTTCATCTCGGGCAGCACGCGGCTCGTCTTGAGGATCAGCACGTTGCTCATCGCGAAACCCATGCCGCCCGCGAGCCCCGCCCATTCGGCGAGGTTGCCGGGCACGGGGATACCCAGCTGCGGCGACCACAGCATGGTCATCGCGCCGGCCAGCGACAGCGCGGCGAGGCCGGCGCCCGCCCACGTGAGCCGTTCGTGGAGGATGAAATGCGCAAAAAGCGCGGTCCAGGCGGGCGTGAGATAGAACAGCAGCAGGACGCGCATCACCTCGCCGTGGATCGAGCCCCACACGAAACCCAGATTGGTCACGCCGGCTGCCAGCGCGAGAGCCGGCAGCAGCCAGTGCCAGCGTACGGTTTTCAGCGCGCGATGACGGACCAGCAGGACGAACAGGCAACCGGCCCCGCTCGTCAGCGAGCTCGCCGCCGCGCCGGTTACGCCGAGCGCATTCAGCATGCGCAGCGGATACCAGATCATTCCCCATACGGACGCGCCGAGCATGATTGCCAGGGTGGGCCAGCCTGTGCGAAGCCAGTTGGTCATGATGTGAGACTCCCGCGGCGGTTGCTGCTCCTGCGGGCGATGTTGCCGACTTTGCCGGCGGCGGCGTTCTTGCGCCGCCTTTGTCCGAGTCGTCCCAGTCGTCCGAGCCGTCCGGATGTCTCCGTTGCTGCTAGATACATTGCTGCTCCTGCTCACTTTTTACGCGAACCGTCCGCGGTTCGCGTCGTTCCCGCTGCGTCGCATTGCCTACGTCGCATTGCCCGCGCCGCCTGGCGGGTTGCGCCGCGTCTTACACGCGAGGCGTCGCAATACCAGGCACCTTCAATGTGCCCCTGCTACCTTGTGTGGCGGCACTTTGCGTGCGTTCGGGCCATTGCGGCCCTGAGTCGTCCTCGATCCTACCGTTAGTCATGTCCCAGTTGCGTGCGTTCTGGCTGGCTCGGGTGACTTTGGCTCGCATACGACCGCGCCGCCACGAATTTCCCGCCCAGATCGCCGCCGCGCCATGCCGGCCCGCGAACGGCCGCGTGCCACGCTATAATCATCCGCTCGCCGCTGCGATTGTTTTCGCGCCTTTCAGGCGTTTTGCCGTCTGCGCGCGCCCGGCATTTCCCTGCATCCGTCTCCCGCCCATCTTCGATCAGGCTCGATCCGCTCAGTGAACCCGCTACTCGACTCCCTTCAGCCCTATCCGTTCGAAAAGCTGCGTGCGCTTTTCAAGGACGTCACGCCGCCGGCCGGCCTCGCGCACATCAGCTTCGGCATCGGCGAACCGAAACATCCCACGCCCGCGCTGATTCGCGACGCGGTGATTGCCTCGCTCGGCGGTTTGTCGGCGTATCCGGCCACGATCGGCTCACCGGCACTGCGCGAGTCGATCGCGACATGGGTGACGCAGCGCTATAACCTGCCTCCGGTCGACCCGGCCACCCAGGTGCTGCCGGTGTCGGGCTCGCGCGAGGCGCTTTTTGCGTTCGCCCAAACGGTCATCAACCCGGTCATCGACCCCAAGCTCAATGCTGACGGCGAGCCTGCGATCGTACTCTGTCCGAACCCGTTCTACCAAATCTATGAAGGCGCGGCGATTCTGGCCGGCGCGCAGCCGTACTTCGTGAATAGCGACCCGGCGCGCAACTTCGCCTGCGACTATTCGGCGGTCCCGGCCGACATCTGGGCGCGCACGCAGCTGCTGTACGTGTGCTCGCCGGGCAATCCCACCGGCGCGGTGCTCACGCTCGAGGACTGGCGCGAACTGTTCGCGCTGTCGGACCGCTACGGCTTCGTGATCGCCTCGGACGAGTGCTACTCGGAAATCTACTTCGACGAAGCCAATCCGCCGCTTGGCGGCCTGGAAGCAGCCCATAAGCTCGGCCGTGGCTTCGAGCGCCTCGTGATGCTGTCGAGCCTGTCCAAGCGCTCCAATGTGCCGGGCATGCGCTCGGGCTTCGTGGCGGGCGACGCGGCGATCCTGAAAGACTTCCTGCTATACCGGACATACCACGGCGCGGCCTTGTCGACGGTGTTCCAGAATGCCAGCATCGCGGCCTGGAATGACGAAACGCACGTGCGCGAGAACCGCGCGAAGTACGTGCAGAAGTTCTCCACCGTGACGCCGATGCTCGCCGAAGTGCTCGACGTGCGCCTGCCGGACGCCGCGTTCTACCTGTGGGCGGACGTCTCGCGCACCGGCCTGTCGGACACCGAGTTCGCCCAGCGCCTCTACGCCGACTATAATGTGACGGTTCTGCCGGGCTCGTTCCTCGCGCGCACTGCGCACGGCGTGAATCCCGGCCGCAATTTCGTGCGTATGGCGCTCGTCGCCGATGTCGACGAATGCACGCAGGGCGCACAACGAATCGTCGACTTTTGCCGCGCGCTCGCGGGTTGAGTTTTTGTGAGTGATTCAGCAACCCCGCGCACCGCATTCCCTTCTTCAGACTTCAACTCTTCAGAAAAGCACGCATATGTCGCAACAACTTCAGCAGATCATTGATACCGCCTGGGACAACCGCGCCGACCTGTCGCCGAAGGCCGCGCCGGCCGAGGTGCGCGAAGCCGTCGCCCACGCCATCGAGCAACTGGACAAGGGCGCGCTGCGCGTCGCCGAAAAGAAGGACGGCGACTGGGTCGTCAATCAATGGCTGAAGAAAGCCGTGCTGCTGTCGTTCCGCCTGGAAGACAACGTGGTGCAACCGGCCGGCGGCTACTCGCAGTTCTACGACAAGGTGCCGTCGAAGTTCGCCAACTACACCGCTGAAGACTTCGCCGCCGGCGGCTTCCGCGTGGTGCCGCCCGCCATCGCGCGCCGCGGCTCGTTCATCGCGAAGAACGTCGTGCTGATGCCGTCGTACACCAACATCGGCGCCTATGTGGACGAAGGCACGATGGTCGACACGTGGGCGACCGTCGGCTCGTGCGCGCAGATCGGCAAGAACGTCCACCTGTCGGGCGGCGTGGGCATTGGCGGCGTGCTGGAGCCGCTGCAGGCCAATCCGGTCATCATCGAAGACAACTGCTTCATCGGCGCGCGTTCCGAAGTGGTGGAAGGCGTGATCGTCGAAGAAAACTCGGTGATCTCGATGGGCGTGTACCTCGGCCAGAGCACCAAGATTTATGACCGCGAGACCGGTGAAGTCACGTACGGCCGCATTCCGGCGGGCTCGGTGGTGGTGGCGGGCAACCTGCCGTCGAAGGACGGCTCGCACAGCCTGTACTGCGCCGTGATCGTCAAGAAGGTCGACGCCAAGACGCGTGCGAAGGTCGGCCTGAACGAGCTGCTGCGAGGCGACTGATGGCACGCGGCACCAAGACCGTCGTCTACGGCATCCCGAACTGCGACACCGTGAAGAAGGCCCGTGTGTGGCTGGAAGAGCACGGCGTCGAGTTCGAGTTCCACGACTTCAAGAAGCACGGCGTGACCGAGCCGCTGGTTCAGGACTGGCTGAAAGACGTGAAACTCGACGCATTGCTGAACCGTCGCGGCACGACCTGGCGCGGCCTGTCCGACGACATGAAGGCGGCGGCGGACACGCAGTCGGGCGCGATCGCGTTGATGATTCACAAGCCGTCGGTGATCAAGCGGCCGGTGCTGGTGGTCAACGGAAAGGTCAAGTCGCTCGGTTTTTCCGTGGACGAATATACGACACTGTTTGCGTGACGGCGGTCGCCTCGGCGTGGCGCCATCCGCTTTAACCTGGCGTTGTTTGTCTGGGCGCACGCCGTTTGCCGACGCGCATGCCCGTTCGCGTGATTCGGCGCACGGGACTGAACGTCTGGCTCGGCGTCACGATCGAATGCGGCACGCAGTAAAACGCGGCCTCGCCGCGTTGCTTAAAAGCTGTTGCCGGCTGCGGTGCCCAACCGCGAGCCGGCATTTTTTCATTTCAAAGTGGCTTGTACTGAATCCATGTCCGGCACCCTCGCCCTTACCGAACAACTGATCGCGCGCGCCTCCGTGACGCCCGACGACCAGCATTGCCAGCGCCTCCTGATCGAACGCCTGGCCGCGCTCGGCTTCGAGCACGAGACGATCGAATCGAACGGTGTGACCAACCTGTGGGCCGTGAAGCGCGGCGTCGACGGCACGCGCGGCAAGCTGCTCGCGTTCGCCGGCCACACGGACGTCGTGCCGACCGGCCCGCTCGAACAATGGCGCTCGGCGCCGTTCGAGCCGACCCATCGTGACGGCAAGCTCTACGGCCGCGGCGCGGCGGACATGAAGGCGTCGATCGCCGGTTTCGTGGTGGCGAGCGAGGAATTCGTCGCGGCGCACCCCGCGCATCGCGGCTCGATCGCGTTCCTGATTACAAGCGACGAAGAAGGCCCCGCCACCGACGGCACCGTCAAGGTCGTCGAAGCACTGCAGGCACGCGGCGAGCGCATGGACTACTGCATCGTCGGCGAACCGACCTCGAGCGCGCAGTTCGGCGACATGGTGAAAAACGGCCGGCGCGGTTCCATGTCGGGCAAGCTGATCGTCAAGGGCGTGCAAGGCCATATCGCCTACCCGCATCTGGCGAAAAACCCGGTGCATCTGCTCGCGCCCGCGCTGGCCGAGCTCGTCGCCGAACGCTGGGACGACGGCAACGAGTACTTCCCGCCCACCACCTGGCAGGTATCGAACATCCACGGCGGCACCGGCGCGACCAACGTGATTCCCGGTCATGCGGACGTAATGTTCAATTTCCGCTTTTCGACGGCGAGCACGGTGGAAGGCCTGCAGGCTCGCGTCCATGCAATCCTCGACAAGCACGGTCTCGAATACGACCTGCAATGGACCGTGAGCGGCCTGCCGTTCCTCACGCCGCGCGGCGACCTGTCGAACGCGCTGGCAAAAGCAATCAAGGACGAAACCGGCGTCACGACTGAACTGTCCACCACCGGCGGCACCTCGGATGGCCGCTTCATCGCGCGCATGTGCCAGCAGGTGATCGAATTCGGCCCGCTGAACGCCAGCATCCACAAGATCGACGAACATATCGAAGTCGCACATATCGAGCCGCTAAAGAACGTGTATCGCCGCGTGCTCGAACAACTGATCGCCTGACCAAGGAATTTCTGCGATGACGCTCCCGTTTTCCACCGTCCGCGACCTGCTGCGTTTCGCGGTGTCGCGCTTCAACCAGGCCGAGCTGTCGTTCGGCCATGGCTCGGCCAACGCCTACGACGAAGCCGCCTATCTGATCCTGCACACGCTGCATCTGCCACTCGATCTGCTGGAGCCGTTTCTCGACGCGCGTCTCTCCGCGGCTGAAATCGATGCCGTGCTGAACGTGATCGAGCGCCGTGCCGGCCAGCGCGTGCCGGCTGCCTACATCACGCAGGAAGCGTGGATGCACGGCTTCCACTTCTATGTGGATGAACGCGTGATCGTGCCGCGCTCGTTCATCGGCGAGTTGCTGCAGGACGGCCTGCAACCTTACGTCGAAGATCCCGAACAGGTCGGCGCCGTGCTCGAGTTGTGCACCGGGTCCGGCTGCCTCGCGATCCTCGCGGCGCACGCGTTCCCGAACGCGGATATCGACGCCGTCGATCTCTCCGCCCCTGCTCTCGAGGTCGCCACGCGCAACGTCGCGGACTACAGGCTCGACGACCGCGTCGCCCTCTTCGAGGGCGATCTGTACGCGCCGCTCGCCGAGCGCCGCTACGACGTGATTATCACCAACCCGCCGTACGTGAACGCCGCCTCGATGCAGGCGCTGCCGGCCGAATACAAGCACGAGCCCGACATGGCGTTGGCGGGCGGCGCGGACGGCATGGACATCGTGCGCCGGATCATTGCCGAAGCGCGCAACTGGCTGACCGAAGACGGCGTGCTGGTGGTCGAGATCGGCAACGAGCGCGCGAACGTCGAAGCGGCATTCGGCGGTCTCGATCTGGTCTGGCTGTCGACGAGTGCCGGCGACGACAACGTGTTTCTGATTCAGGCCGCGGATCTGCCGGTGTAACGCTGTATCGCTGTATCGCCGGACCACCCGAGCGCCGGACCGCTTTATCGCACGACACGCGCCGCAGGCGTTCATTGTCTGCCGTGCGTGTCGCAGCGCATAGCCGCACACACAGGCACCGACCGACCGTCCCTCCCCCGCCTGCACACCCCGCATCCGCGGAATCCCCTAAGAAGCTGGACCATCACGCGCCCCCCAACGCACTCACGTTCGGTAAGATGGGCGCGGTCAGCTGCACGCTGCGCCGTCAGGCAGCAGCGGCGGTGCCTTGCCAACCCTTTACCCGCCTATGGAATTCGACCTGCTTCACGTCGGCCCGCTGGTCGCCCTCGCCCATATTCTCGGCGTGGCGGCGGCGTGTCACGCGATTCTGTACACCCGCACGTCGCAAGGCGCGATCGCGTGGGCCGTGTCGCTGGTCGCCATGCCGTATCTGACACTGGTGCCGTACCTGTTCCTCGGCCGCAGCAAATTTCAGGGCTACGCAGACGCGCGCCGCATCGAAAACGAGTTACTGCGCACGCGCGCGCATCCTCAGGAATGGGACACGCGGGCCTCCTCGGCGGGGCTGCCTACCCAGGAGCTCGGCGCGAGGCTCGTGCATTCGCTCACGCGCCTGGGAGGCATGCCGTTCCTGCCGGGCAATTCCGTGCGCACGCTGGTGAACGGGGCCGCCACTTTCGAGGCGATCTTCGAAGCGATCGAAAGCGCGCGCAATTACGTGATCGTGCAGTTCTTCATTGTGCGCGACGACGCGCTCGGCGAGATGCTCAAAGACGCGCTGATCGCGAAAGCGCAGCAAGGCGTGCGCGTCTATTTCCTGTACGACAGCATCGGCAGCTTCGATCTGCCGCACCGCTACGTGGCAACGCTGCGCGCGGCCGGCGTGGAGACGCATCCGTTCGCCACCAATCGCCGCTTCGTGAACCGCCTGCAGCTGAACTTCCGCAATCATCGCAAGATCGTTTCGGTGGACGGTGAGCGCGCCTTTATCGGCGGACACAACGTCGGTGTGGAATATCTCGGCGGCAAGCCGCCACTGTCGCCATGGCGCGATACGCATATCGAAGTGCGCGGCCCGGCTGTCGCCAGCATCCAGTTCGTGTTCACCGAAGACTGGCACTGGGCGACCCAGCAGTTGCCCGACTTCCCCATGCCGGCTTTCCAGCCTGCCGACGAGGGCATGCACTGCCTAGTCGTGCCGAGCGGTCCGGCCGACAAGCAGGAGACCTGCTCGCTTTTCTTCGTCGAGGCGATCAATGCGGCACGCGAGCGGATCTGGATCACCACGCCCTATCTCATACCCGACGAAGCCGTATTCGCCGCGCTGCGACTGGCGGTGCTACGCGGCGTGGATGTGCGCATTCTGATTCCGAGCCGGCGCGATCACCGCGTGGTGTTCACCGCCTCGAAGCTGTATGCGTACGACTCGCTGCGCGCGGGCATCCGCATCTTCCGCTACCAGCCGGGCTTCCTGCATCAGAAGGTCGTGTTGATCGACAACGCGGCGGCGGCCATTGGCAGCGCCAATCTCGACAACCGCTCGTTCCGCTTGAACTTCGAGATCATGGTGCTGACCGTGGACCGGGGCTTCGCAAGGGATGTCGAAGCAATGCTGCTCAAGGACTTCGCGGAGTCGCTCGAAATCGACCGCAACGAGTACCGCAAGGCGGGCGCGCTGCGGCGCGTGCTGATGCACGTGGCGCGGTTGTTCTCGCCGATCCTGTAGCGGTCCTGCTGCCGCGCCACCGGAACCGGAACCGGGACCGGGACCGGAACCAACATCGACATCGACATCACCATCAACTCGGGTTCGAGCACCGGCTCATGCCCGCAAGCCGGCTCCAGCCGCCACCTCAAACCGTTGCCGAACTTCCGGCTCGACCGCGCGTTACAACAGCTTTTCGATGTCTTCGACAATCGCCTCGGGCTTGGTCAGCGGCGCATAGCGCTTCACCACATTACCGTCGCGGCCGATCAGGAACTTGGTGAAATTCCATTTGATCGCCTCGAGCCCCAGCAAGCCCGGCGCCTCGCCCGTCAGATAGCGGAACAGCGGATGCGCATTGGCGCCGTTCACATCGATCTTGTCGAACATTGGAAAGGTCACGCCGTAATTCTTTTCGCAGAAACTGCCGATTTGCGTGGCGTCGCCCGGTTCCTGCTTGCCGAACTGGTTGCACGGAAAACCGAGCACCGCGAGGCCGCGCGCGGCGTAGGCGTCATAAACCTTCTGCAGACCCGCGTACTGCGGCGTGAACCCGCACTCACTGGCCGTATTGACGATCAGCAAGACCTTGCCTTGATAGCGCTCGAGGCTCACTTCCTCGCCGCCAAGCGTACGTGCGGAAAACGAATAAATCGATGTCATGTGCTCTCCCCGTGAAAGCCGTCAGTCTATGCCAAAAGCCGTCCCGCTACAGTCGGCCGAATGGCCGATCCTGGCTGGGCGCCCGGTGTCAGCCCCGGCAGTCTAAAATAGCGTTTTTCTTCAGCCGGCCTCTTCGTGATCCGCTTTAACCAGTTCAGCCTCGCGCGCGGCACCAAGCCGCTCTTCGAAAACACTACGTTCACCCTCAATCCCGGCGAGAAAGCGGGCCTGGTGGGGGCGAACGGCGCGGGCAAATCGACGCTGTTTGCCGTGCTGCTCGGCGAACTGCATGCGGACGGCGGCGATTTTTCGATCCCGCCGACCTGGCAGATCGCCCACGTCGCGCAGGAAACGCCCGCCGCGGACAAGACCGCGCTCGCCTACACGCTCGACGGCGACGCCGCCTTGCGCAGCATCGAAGCACGCATCGCCGAAGCCTCGGCCGCGCATGACGGCGCCGCCGAAGGCGAAGCGCACGCCGCGTTCGCCGACGCCGACGGCTACACCGCGCCCGCCCGCGCCGAGGCGCTGCTGCTCGGCCTCGGCTTCACGCTCGATCAGACGCGCGAGCCGGTCAGCAGCTTCTCGGGCGGCTGGCGCATGCGGCTGAATCTGGCGCAGGCGCTGATGTGCCGCTCCGATCTGCTGCTGCTCGACGAACCGACCAACCACCTGGATCTCGACGCGATCGTCTGGCTGGAAGACTGGCTGCACCGGTATCCGGGCACGCTGATCGTGATCTCGCACGACCGCGAATTTCTCGATTCGGTCTGCAACGTCACGCTGCATCTGGAGTATCAGCAGATCAAGCGTTACGGCGGCAACTACTCGCAGTTCGAAATCCTGCGCGCGCAACAGATCGCCTTGCAGCAAAGCGCGTACGAGAAGCAACGGCGCACGGTCGAGCATCTGCAGAGCTACATCAACCGTTTCAAGGCGCAGGCCACCAAGGCGCGTCAGGCGCAAAGCCGTGTGAAGGCGCTCGAAAAGATGGAGTTGATCGCACCGGCGCATGCGTCTTCGCCGTTCACGTTCGAATTCCGTACGCCCGATTCCGCACCGAATCCGATGATGGTGATGGAAGACGTGCGCTGCGGCTATCGCGGTGAGGACGGCGAAATTCCGATCGTCGACCACGTGATGCTGTCGATCCAGAACGGTCAGCGCATCGGCCTGCTCGGCGCGAACGGCCAGGGCAAATCGACGCTGATCAAGACGCTCGCCGGCACGCTCGAAGCCCTCGGCGGCCATGTGCGCGAAGGCAAGGGTCTGCGCATCGGCTACTTCGCGCAGCATCAGCTCGAAACATTGCGTGCGGACGACACGCCGCTGCAGCATCTGGCGCGTCTCGCACCGGATACGCGCGAACAGGAATTGCGCGACTTCCTCGGCAGCTTCAACTTTTCCGGCGAAATGGCGACCGCGAAAATCGCGCCCTTCTCGGGCGGCGAAAAAGCCCGTTTGGCGCTCGCGCTGATCATCTGGCAAAAGCCGAACCTGCTGCTGCTCGACGAACCGACCAACCACCTGGATCTCGAAACACGTCACGCGCTGACCATGGCGCTCGCGCAATTCGAGGGCACACTGATTCTGGTGTCGCACGACCGGCATCTGCTGCGCGCCACGACCGACGTGTTCATGCTGGTCGCGAAGCATCGTCTACAGGAGTTCGACGGCGATCTCGACGACTACCGCGACTGGCTGCTCCAACATGCCGCGGAACAACGCGCGGCGCTGAAAGCGGGCGCGGCGTCGAACGGCGCGGATAGCGCGAATGGCGCAGACAACGGCGTCAATCGCAAGGAACAACGCCGTCTCGAAGCGGAAACGCGTCAGAAGCTCGCACACCTGAAAAAGCCGCTGCAAGGCCGCATCACCAAGATCGAAAAGGAGATGGACGCGCTCAACGCTGAAAAGGCGACGCTCGATGCATTCGTCGTCGATCCGGCCAGTTACGAGCCCGAGCAGAAGAGCAAACTGACGGAGGCAATCCGCCGTCAGGCAGATGTGAACGCGCGCCTCGAAACACTCGAAGCCGAATGGCTCGAGACTCACGAGGAACTCGAACAAATTGGCTAGCGGCAGGCTGTGCCTGCACCGCGCCGGCATCGATCGGAGGTAGCCCTTGTCACCCGTGAGCTCGTCTGCGTCTTCGTCTGAGTCTGCATCTGCTGCTTCAGCCACGTCATCGGTTGCGTCACCGCCCACGGCAGCCCCCGCCCCACTGAAAGGCCTGCGCGTGCTGGACCTGACGCGCCTGCTGCCGGGTCCGGTGGCCGCCTTGCGGCTTGCAGAACTCGGCGCCGAGGTGCTGAAGATCGAGGCGCCCGGTGCGGGCGACCCCACCCGCACGATGATGCAGTCGTCCGGCGACCGCGTGGCAGGCCGAGCCGGCGCGTTTTACCGGCTCGTGAATCGCGGCAAGCGCGAGACGCGCCTCGACCTCAAATCGGCAGCGGGACGCAACGTATTGCGCGCACTGGCTGCCGAAGCGGATGTGCTGATCGAAAGTTTCCGCCCCGGCGTGATGGAGCGCCTCGGCATCGGCTACGAAACCTTGCGCGCGCTCAATCCACGGCTGGTCTACTGCGCGATCAGCGGTTACGGCGCGAGCGGTCCATTTGTCGACCATGCCGGTCACGATCTGAACTACATCGGCTACGCGGGTGTGCTCGATCAGCTGGCGGACCGTGACGGCACGCCGATTCTGCCGAATTTCCAGATTGCCGACCTGCTCGGCGGCGCATTGAGTGCGGTGACGCAGATTCTCGCCGCGCTATGGCATGTGTCGCGCGGCGGCGAAGGCCGCTTCGTCGACGTATCGATGACGCACGTCACGCATGCGCACAACATCGTCGCGCAAGTGGCGCTCGCCAACGAGGGCGCCGCGCCGGCGGCAGGCGCCGGTCTGCTGAACGGCGGCGTGCCCTGCTACAACCTGTACCGGACCCTCGACAACCGCTGGCTTGCGGTCGGCGCGCTCGAGCTGAAGTTCTGGGAAACGCTGTGCATGGCGCTGGACCGGCCCGAATGGGCGACGCGCCACTGGAGTCTCGGCCAGGCGATCGGCGGCCCCGACGCCACCGCCTTGATTCAGGAATTGGCCGACCTGATCGGCAAGCGCCCGCTGGAGGAATGGGTACTGCTGCTGGAATCGCTGGACTGCTGCGTCTCGCCGGTGCTGACCCCGGCGGAAGCCGCGCAGCACCCGCTGTTCAACCGCGAGGCGTACGCGGCGATGTATGAAGAGCAGAACGGAAACAGTGGCGGGGACGAGGCCGCCATATCGTCCAGGTCGCCGACGAAGCACGACTAAGGTTTGGCAAAGGGCCGAGCCGAGGCGCGACGAATTGATCGCGCGCTCCGGTGCTTAAAAGGTCGCGCAGTCCGGCGGTCGAACGCTTGAGCCGACTGGCAGCCGGGCAGTCAAGCACCGTCTCCGTGCAGGCATTCAGCAGACGCCCCGGCCACCCGGATCCTCAGCGCCTCAGCGCCGCGCCGCTGTCTGCCGCGGCAAAACCTGCCGCGGCGTTTTTTCGTCGTCGTACAGGACATGCTTGCGGCCTTCCACGTGACGGTTGATCGTCGCGCGCACTTCGGCGGCAGTGACATCTTCAGCCACTACCCGGCGCGAAATCTGCCCAGTCGTGTCGATCCACTCGACAATCCGGCAAGCGCCGCCCCAAGGCTGGCGAATAGGCTCGGAGACGCGGCAGCCGCGCACCTGCATTGGCCGCTCGGCCGCGGTTTCGTATGACTGTTTCAAGGCGCGATCCTTTTTCGGGCATCAGAAGGGATGCAATACCCTGCCAGCTTAAGAAAAAGGAATGTCGGGTAGGTTACAGCCAATATGGAGATATTTACTGGCCATTACGAACCGACAGGCGCCCACGGGCGCCGGAACCCCATCTATTCAAGCGTGCGGACCCGATCGATAGCCTGTTCGATCCGTTCCACCGCAACAACTTGTAAGCCTTCAATCGGTTGTTTCGGGGCATTGGCCTTCGGAATGACCGCGACCGAAAAGCCCAGCTTGGCCGCTTCCTTGAGACGATCCTGACCGCGCGGCGACGGCCGGATTTCGCCGGCAAGGCCCACTTCGCCGAATACGACGAGCCCCTTGGGCAGCGGCTTGTTGCGCATCGAAGAATGGATCGCGAGCAGCACGGAGAGATCGGCAGCGGGCTCAGTGATCTTCACGCCGCCCACCGCGTTCAGGAACACGTCCTGGTCGAAACAGGCAATGCCGGCGTGCCGGTGCAGCACCGCCAGCAGCATCGCCAGCCGGTTCTGCTCCAGCCCCACCGCAAGGCGCCGCGGATTGGGCGCGTTGGCTGCATCCACCAACGCCTGCACTTCGACCAGCAGCGGCCGCGTGCCTTCCTGCGTCACCAGCACGCACGACCCCGGCACGGATTGCTCGTGCTGCGACAGAAACAGCGCCGACGGATTGGCGACGCCGCGCAAACCACGTTCGGTCATCGCGAACACGCCGAGTTCGTTGACCGCGCCGAAGCGGTTCTTGATCGCGCGCACCAGGCGGTACGACGAATGCGTGTCGCCCTCGAAGTACAGCACGGTGTCGACGATGTGCTCGAGCACGCGCGGTCCGGCGAGCGCGCCTTCCTTGGTCACGTGGCCGACCATGATGATCGTGGTGCCCGACTGTTTGGCGATGCGCGTCAATTGCGCCGCGCACTCGCGGACCTGCGCGACCGAACCCGGCGCCGAGGTCAGCGCGTCGGAATAAACGGTTTGAATCGAGTCGATCACCGCGACGTCCGGCCGCTGATCGGCAATGGTCGCCTGAATTTTCTCGAGCTGGATTTCCGCCAGCAGTTGCAGCTCGCTGGCCTTCGAGCCGGGTTCCAGCAACGAAAGTCGTTGTGCGCGCAACGCAATCTGCGCGGCCGATTCTTCGCCGCTGATATAAAGCGCGCGTTTGTCCGCGGCAATTTCCGCGAGCGACTGCAGCAGCAGCGTCGATTTGCCGATGCCCGGATCGCCGCCGATCAGCACCACGCCGCCCGGCACGAGACCGCCGCCGAGCACGCGGTCGAATTCGCTGACGCCGGTCGAAAAACGCGGCACGTCGGACGCTTCGATGTCGGCGAGACGCCGCACCGGCGCACTTTTCGCGAGCGACTGGAAGCGATGCGTGGAGGGTGTCTCCGCGACGGACTCCACCAGCGTGTTCCACGCATTGCATGACGGGCACTGTCCGGCCCACTTCGGCGATTGGCCGCCACATTCATTGCAGATGTACAACGTCTTCTGTTTAGCCACGCGCGCTTGCCTGTATTGCTGTTCTTTGGATTGATGCGCCGATCGAGGCGCTCGATACTACTCTCGGCGCGGCACTTGCCGGGTCGGCCGCCCAGGTCGCCATGAAGGCCCCATGAAGGCGACTATCTGGCCGCCAAGCGCGAAGCCGATACGGGCCGCCAGTGCCGAAGCGCGAACTCAGATCGCCGCTACGCCCCCGCAGCCCGCACCCGGTCTGCCACCGCCGCGCCTTACTCCGCGCGCACCGGCACCCGCGGCGCCACCGCGCACATCAGCTCGTAGCCGATCGTGCCGCACGCCTGCGCAACGTCGTCGATCGGCAGGGCCGCGCCCCACAGCTCGACGCGCGAGCCGACATTGGCGGTCGGGATCGGCGTCAGGTCGACCGTCAGCATGTCCATCGACACCCGTCCGACGATCCGCGTACGCACGCCGTCGACGATCACCGGCGTGCCTTCCGGCGCGACTCGCGGATAACCGTCAGCGTAACCGCAGGCCACCACGCCGATGCGCATCGCCCCGCGCGCCTTGAACGCCGAGCCATAGCCGACCGTATTGCCTTCGGCGAGCGTCTGCACGGCGATCAGTTCGGAGGCGAGCGTCATGGCCGGTTGCAGGCCGGTGCCCGCGATCGCGGCCGTCACGCCCGAGGGTGACGCGCCGTACATGATGATGCCCGGACGGATCCAGTCGAAGTGGGCTTCCGGATGCCACAACGTGGCCGCCGAATTCGAGAGGCTGCGCGCGCCGGCAATGCCTTGCGCGCCGCGCTCAAACGCTTCCATCTGATGCGCGACGCCGCGTTCGCCGTCGGCATCGGAGAAATGCGTCATCAACGTGATCTGGCCGACGCCCTGGCAGGCCCGCGCGCGCTCCCACGCCGAGCGGAATTTTTCCACCGTGTAACCGAGGCGGTTCATGCCGGTGTTCATCTTCAACTGGATATTGACGGGCTTGGACAGGCGCGCCATCTCGAGCATGCGCAACTGTTCGTCCGAGTGCAGCGCCGTGGTCAGGCTGTAGCGGTCGATCACGTCGATATCGGTCGGTCGGAAGAAGCCCTCGAGCAACAGAATCGGGCCGGCCCAGCCCAATTCACGCAACTTCACTGCCTCTTCGAGGTCCAGAAGACCAAAGCCGTCGGTTGCGCGCAAGCCCGGAAAAGCACGCGCGAGGCCGTGCCCATAGGCATTGGCCTTGACGACGGCCCAGACCTTGGATTTCGGCGCATAACGCCGGGCGACGGCGAGATTATTGGCGAGTGCGGCGGTATGAATCGTGGCTGAGAGGGGGCGCGGCATGGGTAATTTTCGTAAAGACGCTTGCGAATCAGCAGCTTACAGGGCGTTTTCAGTGCTCGGCAGCCCGCTGGGCGGTGCGATCAAGGATTTTGCTAGTCCGAATTCAGCTATTTTCGTGATATAAAGCCGTGCGCACAACCCATTTCGAACGGCATAAGCCCGGACGCTTTGCACACGGCCGGGGCGGACAGACCGCAGCGAGGACAGCATCGCATCAGATGAAAAAAGGTTTTTACACCATCATGGCCGCGCAGTTTTTTTCGTCGCTGGCCGACAATGCGCTTCTGATCGCTGCTATCGCACTGCTGAAAGATCTCCACGCCCCCAACTGGATGACGCCGCTGCTCAAGCTGTTCTTTGTGCTGTCGTACGTCGTTCTGGCCGCCTTCGTGGGTGCCTTCGCCGACTCCCGGCCGAAGGGACACGTGATGTTCGTCACCAATACCATCAAGGTAGTCGGCTGCATCACGATGCTGGTCGGCGCGCACCCCCTGTTCGCCTATGGCATCGTGGGTTTCGGCGCGGCGGCCTACTCGCCCGCCAAATACGGCATTCTCACCGAACTGCTGCCGCCTGACCGGCTGGTCGCGGCAAACGGCTGGATCGAAGGCACCACGGTCGGCTCGATCATTCTCGGCACCGTGCTCGGCGGCGCGCTCATCAGCCCGCACATTGCCGCACCGATCCTCAGGCAGCACATCCCCGCCGTCAACACGCCCGCTGAAGCAGCGATGCTGGTGATCATGGCCATCTACGTGATCGCGGCGCTCTTCAATCTGCGCATTCCCGACACCGGCGCGCGCTATCCGAAACAGGAGCGCGGCCCGATCAGGCTGGTCACCGATTTCGCCGACTGCTTTCTCGCGCTGTGGCGTGACAAGCTCGGTCAGATCTCGCTCGCCGTCACCACGCTGTTCTGGGGCGCCGGCGCGACGCTGCAATTCATCGTGCTGAAGTGGGCCGAGGTGTCGCTGAACATGTCGCTTTCGGAAGCCGCCATTCTGCAAGCGGTGGTCGCAGTCGGCGTGGCGGTCGGCGCGATCTACGCAGCCTCGCGCGTGCCGTTGAAGAAGTCGCTGACGGTACTGCCGGTCGGCATCATGATGGGCATCGCCGTGATGCTGATGGCCTTCTACACGCGCGACCTGTTCCCCACGCATTGGGGCCTCTACTTCGGCCGTGTGCATGTGCCGGGCTACCTGATCGTCGCGTATATCTTCCTGATGGTCGTCGGCGGCCTGTCGGGCTTTTTCGTCGTGCCGATGAATGCGCTGCTCCAGCATCGCGGCCACGTGTTGCTGTCGGCGGGTCACTCGATTGCCGTGCAGAACTTCAACGAAAATCTCTCGGTGCTCGTGATGCTGTGCCTGTACGCCGTGCTGGTGTGGCTCGACGTGCCTGTCACGGCGGTGATCGTGCTATTCGGCACCTTCGTCTGCCTGATGATGTGGCTCGTGATGCGGCGCCACCAGGCGAATCAGCGCGCGTTCGACTCGGTCGCGCTGATCGGCGAAGTCAAGCACTGACCCGCGGCGGGCACCGAGCTGACTGCCCGCGCCTTTCCCCTTTCCCCGCTTTGCCATGACTCAACCCATTCCCAATGTGCTGACGATCGCCGGTTCCGATTCCGGCGGCGGCGCCGGCATTCAAGCCGATCTGAAGGCTTTCTCGGCGCTCGGTGCGTATGGCGCGAGCGTGATCACCGCGCTCACCGCGCAGAACACACGCGGCGTCACGGCGATTCATGCGCCGGAACCCGCCTTCGTTACCGCGCAACTCGATGCGGTGTTCGACGACATCCGTATCGATGCCGTGAAGATCGGCATGCTGGCGAATGCGGGAATCGCGCGTGCGGTCGCCGACGCGCTGCGGCGGCACAAGCCGAAGCACATCGTGCTCGATACCGTGATGATTTCGAAGAGCAATCACGCACTGCTGCTGCCGGATGCGGTTGCAGCCGTGCGTGACGAATTGCTCCCGCTGGCCGATCTGCTGACGCCGAATCTGCCGGAAGCCGCGGCCTTGCTAGGCGTTCAAGCCGCCACGGATGAAGCCGGCATGGTCGAACAAGGTGAAGCACTGCGTGCGCTTGGCGCGCGGGCGGTGCTGATGAAGGGCGGCCACCTGAGCGCGGCGGACAGTCCCGACTGGCTCGTGCAGGACAGCGGCACGCTGCGCTTGGGCGGCCCGCGCGTGCCGGTGAAGAATACGCATGGGACGGGCTGCACGCTGTCGTCGGCGATTACGGCACTGATTCCGCAGCGCGCCGATCTGGCGAGCGCCGTCGCCGATGCCAAGCTGTACCTGACCGGCGCGCTGCAGGCGAGCGACCGGCTGGACGTCGGCAGCGGTGTGGGGCCAGTGCATCATTTTTACCGGTGGTGGTGACCGGGGAGCACAGCGTTGTGCCTGCGGACTGCAGGCAGCGTAGTTGGCCATTCCGATTCACGCACTACTTTCTTGCAACGGCGCAACAGCGGATACACCCGGTAATAATCAGTCAGATGTTGGGCGACTTGCCGTGCGTGTTTCACGTCGCCCGCGGGCCAGCCGCGTTCCCACGACACAGCCCCGGCCGATGCTGCAGGTCTGCTGCCTGCGCTATTGCCGAGCGTAAGCCTGTGCGTGCTCCGGCCAATCGTCGCGGACGATGAAGCCGCGCGAGCGCTCTATCAAGTTACCCATGCCGTCGTCGGCAAACGCTGCGACCATCGTTGGTCCATGCTGAGGCGAAGTTTGCTCAGCGAGCGCATGTGCATCGACAAAAGCGATCCCCGCGGCCTCTGCCTCACCCTGTTCGTGGCGCCTCGGCGCGAGCCATTCCAGGCGAGGCAGTATGCGCCACTTTTGCGCATGCGCCGCGGCGAAGTCCAGCCACTCGCTGCGGGTCACCCACCAGCCTCGCCCATGCGACGGATCGAGCTCGACCGGATCAACCGGCGTCTCGCCGGCGCGATAGAACAACCAGCCTTTGATGAACATCTGCGGCGTCCACGGCCCTGCATGGCCAACCGCTGCGAACTCGTCGCGCGCGCTCAACGGCAATTGATGATTCAGCACATGCGCGAGCTTCAGATCGAAGCGGTCTTTCAGATTCGGCCCGACGTAGTCGGCCAAACTCGCCGCCGACTGTGCGGCCGACTGCGCGCGGCTTTCGCCCGCGTGCAGATAACACTTCACCGCCAGTTCCCAATGCAGGTGCGCGCCCTGCCGCGTCTGCACGAGAAAATCACATTCACCGAGCGTGACGCCGGCGTGCCGCAACGGAACGCCGGCCGCGACCAGCCGCGCCGCTGGTCCATGTTGCAGAAACCATCCGAGGAGCCGTTCGGCGTAACGGCCAAGACGCGTGATGCGGATCGCGGCGAGATCGCGCCGCAGGTCGGCTGGATCGGCATCCAACGCGCGTAACCAGTCGACAGTCGCATCAAGTTCCTGCTGCGTGCCGAAAGGACTGGCGAGCGCGCCCACGGGTGGTTGCGCGCGCAACAAATCGGCGCTCAGCAGCAGCCACGCGAGATCGCGCACGACCGGTTCGCGCAATGTATCGAGCAGGTTCCCGAGAGCCGCCGCGTGTGCGCCGGGTGCGCCGGCGAAGCGCGCCGCCGGCCCGCTCGCGTCCATCACTTTGCCGCGTTGGACGGCGCGCCGCCCGCCGCGAGCCACGTGTCGCGCGCGAGACACAGGTCCGCCCAGGCCTTCGCCTTGTCGGGCAGGCTGCGCAGCAGATACGCCGGGTGATAGGTGACGATGACCGGCACCCCTTCATATTCGTGCACGCGGCCGCGCAGCGATGAAATGCTCGCATCGGTTTTCAGCAGACTTTGCGCGGCGAAGCGGCCCAGCGCGACGATCAGCTTCGGCTTCACCAGCGCGACCTGGCGTTGCAGATAAGGCTCGCAACGCGCGACTTCGTCCGGCTCGGGATTGCGGTTGCCCGGCGGACGGCACTTGATTACGTTGGCGATATAGACATTGCTGTCACGCGCGAGCGTGAGCGCGCGCAGCATATTGTCGAGCAGCTTGCCGGCCTGGCCGACGAACGGCTCACCCAGGCGGTCTTCGTTCTCACCCGGCGCTTCGCCGATCAGCATCCAGTCGGCATTGCGATCGCCGACGCCGAATACCGTGTTCGTGCGTTTCTCGCACAGACGGCAGCGTTCACAGGCGGCGACCCGCTCGCTCAACGCGTCCCAGTCGAGCGTCTGGATCGAGGCGGGCTCAGGCGCCTCACGGCGCGCTTCAACGGGGGCCTGGACCGGCTGATCGTCGAACCATGCGAAATCGTCGTCGGGTGGCGCATCGCTTGCGCGTGCCGGAGTCTGGCGATCCAATCGATCGTGCGTTTCGGCAGGCGGCGACGCTTGATCCGTATGAACCGGCGCGCCGCGCTCGCCCTGCACGCGTGCGGAATCGGCTTGTCGAGCGTCGACGGTTCGCGGCGCCGCGCGCACGCCGTCACGCCCGTCCTCGGCAAGCACGGACGACGATGCCTCACGCGCCGCCATCCGCGGATCGTCGCGACGCGCTACCTGATCCGTCGACCCGGCAACGCCCAGCTCGACAGCCACCTCGGCCGTGCTCTCCTGCGCCGCCGACATCCCGCGACGCACCCACAGCGGCGCCAGTCCGAACTCTTCCAGTACCGATTCATGCAGCGCCATCTGCGCCCTCCGTGGCAAACGAGAAACGCATCACGATCGCATCCTCCCGGCTGCGATGCCGTGCCGGATAATAGTTTTTGCGCCGGCCGATCGACGCAAAGCCAAAGCGCTCGTAAAGCCGGATAGCCCGGTGATTCGAGGGCCGCACTTCGAGTAGCAGGCCGTCGAGTTTTTCGGCGCGCGTAATGCGCACCGCCTCACGCAGCAGCGCGAGCCCGGCACCGGCACCTTGTGCGGCGGGCGCCACGCACAAATTGAGCAGATGCATTTCATCGACGACCGGCATCAGCACGCAATACCCGATCAGCGTGCCGGTCACGTGACGCAAGCAGATGCCGAAATAGCCGTTGCGCAGCGAGTCGCCGAAATTGCCACGGCTCCAGGGGAATTCGTAGGCGATCTTTTCGATGGCCGCGACCTCGTCCAGATCGGCTTCGGTCATCGGCGACATATAACGGTCCGCCAGCAGCACCCCGCTCATTGCCGGCCCTCACCTTGATCCGCTTCGTGTGCCACTCTGGCGGCTTGTTCCGCCTTGGCGGCTTTCTCGGCGACGCGCTCCGCCGTGGTCTGGGCGACCTTGTCGCGAATGTATTCCGGCGCGGCCTGATCCGCGGGCACAGTGCGGCCGGCGCGAAACGCCCGCAACGCCGCGTGCGCGAGCGGAACAGCATGCGGCAGCGCTTCGCTGTCGACGCTTCGCGCAGCCGCGACGGCGGGCAGCCGTGCGCCGAAGGCCGCCGCAGCATTGCCGGCCAGCGTGAAGGGCACGTCCGGCAACACGAGACGCTCCGGCGCGTCGAGCGAAGCCGGCTGAAGCGTGCGCCATTCGCCGAAGGCCGCGTCCCATGCGTAATCGGCCCAATAGATCTCGTCCATTCGAGCGTCGAGCGCGGCGAGCACGCGGGTCGCCGACGGATCGCGCAGCCGTGCGCTTTCCGCGCAGGTCAGCAGCGTGCTGACTGGCACCACAGGCAGGTTCAAACCGAACGCGAGGCCCTGAGCGACGCCGGTGGCGGTGCGAAGACCGGTGAACGAGCCGGGACCGGAGCCGAAGGCGATGGCATTGCAATTCGCCAGTTTCAGACCGGCTTCGTCGAAAAGTTCGCGAATGGCGGGCAACAGGCGCGTGCTGGAGACGGCGCCGGTTTGCTCGTGGCGCATCCAGATTCGCGGTTCGGCGTTGCCTTGGTCCGCTGCCTGGGCCGCCGGGCCGCCGACGGCGGACAGCAGCGCTACCGAGCAGAATTCGGTCGAGGTATCGAGAGCAAGAAGCACAGTTTGAGTCATGGACCGTATTGTAATCGGCACGGCGCTTGCGGATGCGGTTTTGGGTACGCCCGCCGGACCGGGAAGGATGTTTGGAATAACCCCTCGGCCCCGCCGCCGCATGCAGTTGTTATGATCATCGGCCCAGCCAGAACCAACCCCGCCAGCCGGGCAAAAAACCACCATGACAGACATCAACGCGCAATTCATCCAGGCTCAGGAAGATGCCAGGCAACTGCCCGAGCGTCCGGGCAACCTCACCCTTCTGCGTCTTTACGCCCTCTACAAGCAGGCCATCGATGGCGATGTTCACGGCGACAAACCGGGCTTCACCGACATCGTCGGCAAATACAAGTACGATGCCTGGGCCGCGCTCAAGGGCACCGCGCCGGACGCGGCAAAGCAGCAATACGTTGAACTGATCGAAGCGCTCAAGAGCGGCACCGCCGCCTGAATCCGACACCGTGGCGGAATGCTCCGTCGGAATGGCAGACGAAAGTTTTCCGCCAGGAAACTTCTTAATGGTGGCGCAGTGCAACAAAACCCTATACAATGCCGCCTGCGCTTCACTGCTTTGCCCGGCTTTTCTCTAGCGGCCTTTGCGGCGCAGCGCCTCGTAGCGTTTAGCTCCAATCCAGTTTAGAACCTGTCCCCTCCTGCCTAGCCCCCTACGGGCGATCATGTCCCAGGCTGGCGGCACGCCGTGTTGGCATGTCGCATCCGATACAGCTTCTAACGAAAAGCTCGCCTTCATTGCCGCGAGCTGCCCCCGTTTTTCGATTTGCTCGCTGCTTCTTTGCTCGCTGAATCCGACGACTTGGGTATGCCGATTGGCGCCGACGTTTTAATTCCGTGTGTACCAAGGATTTACCAAGGATTCTCATGACTTCGAGCAATACCCCCAGCAGCCCGTTGAACGCCATCGCCGATCAAGCCCTCGGTCTCGTTGACAGCAACATTGCACCCGCACAAGCCGCAGCAGTCGCTGCCGCACCGGAAGCTGTCGCCGCAGAAGCCGCCGCACCGGCCGGCCCGTCGTTCGCGTCGCTCGGTCTGTCCGCGGATGTCGTTTCCGCGCTGACCGCCGCTGGCTATCAAACGCCGACTCCGGTTCAGCAACGCGCGATCCCCGCCGGTATCGCCGGCCGCGATCTGCTGGTGTCGAGCCCGACCGGTTCGGGCAAGACCGCCGCGTTCATGCTGCCCGCTATCGAGCGCTTCTCGCAACTGCAAAAGGCGCAAGCCAGCCAACCGCGTGAACCGCGCCCGGCTGACGGCGCCCGCACGCGCCGTCCGCAACCGGTTGCCCGTCCGACCATGCTGGTTCTGACGCCGACCCGCGAACTCGCCATGCAGGTCACCACTGCCGCCGCCACGTACGGCAAGCACCTCAAGCGTCTGCGCACCGTCAGCATTCTGGGCGGCGTCGCTTATGGTCAACAGCTGATGCTGCTGGCAAAGAACCCGGAAATTCTGGTTGCCACGCCGGGCCGTTTGATCGACCACCTGGAACGCGGCCGTATCGATCTGTCGCAACTGCAGATCCTCGTGCTCGACGAAGCCGACCGCATGCTCGACATGGGCTTCATCGAAGACATCGAAACGATCGTCGCCGCCACGCCGGCTACGCGCCAAACCATGCTGTTCTCGGCCACGCTCGACGGCAAGATCGGTTCGCTGACCGGCCGTCTGCTGAAGGATCCGGAACGTATCGAGATCGTTCAACGCCTCGAGCAACGCACCAACATCGCGCAAACCGTCCACTACGTTGACGACCGCGATCACAAGGATCGTCTGCTCGACCATCTGCTGCGCGACTCCGGCCTCGATCAGGCTATCGTCTTCACGGCAACCAAGATGGACGCGGACCAACTGGCCGGCCGTCTGGCCGACGCCGGTTTCGAATCGGCAGCGCTCCACGGCGATCTGCCGCAAGGCGCGCGCAACCGCACGATCCGCGCTCTGCGCGAGCGCCGTGTGCGCGTGCTGGTGGCAACGGACGTCGCCGCTCGCGGCATCGATATCCCGGGCATCACGCACGTGTTCAACTACGACCTGCCGAAGTTCGCTGAAGACTACGTGCACCGTATCGGCCGTACCGGCCGTGCTGGCCGCTCGGGTATCGCCGTGAGCCTCGTGCACCACGCCGAACAAGGCGCGCTCAAGCGCATCGAGCGCTTCGTGCGCACCCCGCTGCCGGTCAACGTCGTCGAAGGCTTCGAGCCGCGCAAGTCGGCTCCGTCGGGCAATGGCCGTCCTGGCTTTGGCGGCCGTGGCCGTCCGGGCGGTGGCAATGGCGGTGGCCGTCGCTTCGGCAGCGGCGCAGGCAAGCCGGCCGGCAACGGCGGCGGTTCGCGCAGCGGTAGCGGCAATGGCGGCGGCTGGGCCGGCAAGTCGGCTGGCGGCGGTTCGCGTGAAGGCGGCTACGGCGGTGGCTCGCGCGAAGGCTACGGCGGTTCGCGTGACGGCGGCTACGGCGCACGCCGCAGCGACGGCCCGCGTACGGCGCGTCGCGGCAGCTAAGCGGCAACTCAGCAGTCGTCAGGCAAGCGTTATTGACGTGGCTCGTTCAGCACGTCAGGCAGCCTGACAAGACCCGAACGGCCCTGCGCCGTTCGTCAGTCGAAAGAAACCGGTGCTCACGCGCCGGTTTTTTTTCGTCCAGACTTTGGGGATCGGCAATATTTCACGATGTGGAAAATTTTTTTGCGTCGTAAAAAATCGTGTTGCAAGGCACAACGCAGCCTATTGCAAGATGGAAAAAGACGTTTCTCAATGCGGAACGCATGATATAAATAATTGATTTTTAACGAAAATAAATATTCGAAAAACGCTCATGGGCGGCTATTGCGCGACGGTCGATTTGCCTAGACTCTTATATAAGACTTCACGAAACGAAACGCCTTAACGGGCCAAGCGCTTCGACGAAGACCGCAAACACCTATCCATTACAGGCAACCAAGGAGCACACCATGTCGCGCGAACAACAAGCCAAGCAACTCCAACAGCAATGGGAAACCGATCCGCGCTGGAAAGGCGTGAAGCGTACGTACACCGCTGAAGACGTGATCCGTCTGCGCGGCTCGCTGCAAGTGGAGCACACGCTTGCCAAGCGCGGCGCGGAAAAGCTGTGGGAAAGCGTCAATAACGAGCCGTTCGTGAACTCGCTCGGCGCGCTGACCGGCAACCAGGCGATGCAGCAGGTCAAGGCCGGCCTGAAGGCGATCTACCTGTCGGGCTGGCAAGTGGCGGGCGATGCGAACGTCGCCGGTGAAATGTACCCGGACCAGTCGCTGTATCCGGCGAACTCGGTGCCGCTCGTCGTGAGGCGCATCAACAACACGCTGACGCGCGCTGACCAGATCCAGTGGTCGGAAGGCAAGAATCCGGGCGACGAAGGCTATATCGACTACTTCGCACCGATCGTGGCCGACGCGGAAGCCGGTTTCGGCGGCGTGCTGAACGCATTCGAACTGATGAAGGCGATGATCGAAGCCGGCGCGGCAGGCGTGCACTTCGAAGACCAGCTCGCTTCGGTGAAGAAGTGCGGCCACATGGGCGGCAAGGTGCTCGTGCCGACCCGCGAAAACATCGCCAAGCTGACCGCCGCGCGCCTGGCCGCCGACGTCTCCGGCACGCCGACCGTGCTGCTGGCTCGCACCGACGCCGAAGCCGCCGACCTGATCACGTCAGACGTGGATGACAACGACAAGCCGTTCCTGACAGGCGAACGCACGGTGGAAGGTTTCTATCGCACGAAGCCGGGTCTGGAACAGGCGATCTCGCGTGGCCTCGCCTACGCGCCGTACGCCGACATGATCTGGTGCGAAACCGGCAAGCCGGACCTCGAGTTCGCGAAGAAATTCGCCGACGCGATCCACAAGGAATTCCCGGACCAGCTGCTGTCGTACAACTGCTCGCCGTCGTTCAACTGGAAGAAGAACCTGGACGACGCGACCATCGCCAAGTTCCAGCGCGAACTCGGCGCTATGGGCTACAAGTTCCAGTTCATCACGCTGGCCGGCTTCCACGCGCTGAACTATTCGATGTTCAACCTGGCGCACGGCTATGCCCGCAACCAGATGACCGCTTTCGTCGAAATGCAGCAGGCTGAATTCGCTGCGGCCGAAAAGGGCTTCACCGCGGTCAAGCACCAGCGCGAAGTCGGCACCGGCTACTTCGACGCCGTGACGCAAACGGTCGAGCGCGATGCATCGACGACCGCCCTGCACGGCTCGACGGAAGACGAACAGTTCTTCGACAAGAAGGTCGCTTAAGGGACCCAGCGGTCTGATCGCAGGAGCGGCATGGCAGACGAAAAAAGCGGCCCCGGCAGAGGGCCGCCGTCAGGGAGGCACCATCAGGGCGGCAGCACGCCGACCGTCCTGATGGCTGGAATCTGGGAGAGGTTGCGTGGGACCGGAGTAGACAAAGCCAGCGCAACGCATTGTGCGGCGAACATGCGACGCGCCGGCCTCATCGCCGGCGCGTTTTTTTTCATGCCGTATCCGCCCGCAACGAGGAACGCGAGTATGCACCTCAGCGGTACACGATGACCGGAATCTTCGTATGCGTGAGGACCCGCTGCGTCTCGCTGCCGATCAGCAGGCTGCCGAGACCGCGCCGTCCGTGCGACGCCATGAAAATCACGTCGCAGCCACCCTGCTCGGCCGCCTCGATGATGCCGAGATACGGCGCCGGATGCACGCTGGTGCGGCTGTCGAATGCGACACCGACACGGCGCGCGGCCAGTTCCACTTCTCGCAGGTGCACGTGTGCTTCACGCTCGCTGCGCTCCAGAAACTCGACGGGCGGCTCGATCACCACGTCGGAGAACGGCGAGTACGGATATTGCGGCAGACAGGCGTAAGCGGTGACGCGCGCGCCGACGGCCTGCGCGAGATCGATGGCGCCGTTTATCGCTTTGCGTGACAGGTCTGAACCATCGGTCGGAACCAGGATGTGCCTGAACATGATGTCCTCCGTCGCCGGCTGCGTGCAGCGCGGCGTCAGCGTCCCACGATCGGCAGAAGCCGCTTCAATCGATTGTAGGTCGCAGAAACGCGCTCAAGGCCGTCGTGCGGGTCTGTCCGCATATCGGAAACCCGCTGCGCGGGGCTGCGTGGCAGTCGTGTGCGGCGGCTGTGCACGACGGCGTAAGGGCCGTTGCGCTGGATCGTCGTTGCGCCGTGGCGCCGTTGCCGGGTCGCCAAATCGCCGGGCCGCGGCCGCACCTCAGCCGGCCTCACCCCAGTAATCAGGATGGCCGTACGTATGCTTGAGAAAGTCCAGAAACAGCCGGACCCGCAGCGGCAAATGCCGGCGCTGCGGAAAGACCGCGTGGATGCCGATCGGCGGCGCGGCGAACTCGTCGAGCACGCTGACCAGCCGGCCGGCCGCGATATCCGTGCCGACCTCCCACCACGAGCGCCATGCAAGCCCATAGCCCTCGAGGCACCACTCATGCAGCACGGCACCGTCCGAGCATTCCATCGTGCCGGACACCTTGATCGACACGACCTTGTCGCCCTGCTGGAACATCCAGCCGCGCTGCTGATTGGCGCTTGCGCCAAGCGCGAGGCAATTGTGATGCGCGAGGTCGGCCAGCGAGTGCGGCGACCCGCGCCGGCTCAGATACGACGGCGACGCCACGCACACGCGGCGGTTCTCACCGAGCTTGAGCGACACCAGCGACGAATCCGGCAGCTCGCCCAGGCGCACGGCACAGTCGAAACCCTCGTTGACGAGGTCCACCAGCCGGTCGGACAGGTCGAGCGTAATCGACACATCCGGATGCGCGACGGTGAAGGCGGGCACCAGCGGCGCAACATGCCGGCGCCCAAACCCGGCCGGCGCCGACAACCGCAAATGGCCGCTCGCCTTCACGCCGCCCGCCGATACGCTGGCCTCGGCGTTCTGCATGTCGTGGATGACGCGCTGGCAATCTTCGAGAAACGCCGAGCCTTCAAAGGTCAGCGTGATCTTGCGCGTGGTGCGCACCAGCAGTTTGACGCCGAGGCGCTCCTCGAGCGCGTCGATGCGGCGGCCGATGATCGCGGGCGCGACGCCCTCGGCGAGCGCCGCGGCGGACAGGCTGCCCTTGGCCGCGACGGTCACGAAAGTCTCGATCTGCTTGAAACGGTCCATGGGGAGCGGAGCCGCAATACCCCGAAGGAAGTCTCCTCTGGGGGGCGTTGTGCGGGAAAGTGGTCGGTGCGCGTCAGATTAGGTGTATGAAAGTAAAAGATCAAGTGATCTTTAGCCTCTTTTTTAGCGTGGAGCATCACTAATACAATCCGTCCTGACCTCTGATAGGAGTGCACGGCAATGTCGGCCACAACGACACCCTTTCCCAAAGCAGTGATTTTCGACGCCTACGGCACGCTTTTCGACGTGCATTCGGTGATCGCTGCTGCCGAGCAGATGTTTCCCGGCCACGGCGACGCGCTCTCGCAGTTGTGGCGCCAAAAACAGATCGAATACACGCAGCTGCGCACGCTTGCCGATCCGGCCGGCGCGCCTGGCGCACACTACCGGCCGTTCTGGGACATCACGCTCGACGCCTTGCGCTTCTCGGCCAAGAAACTGCATCTCACGCTGGGGCGTGCGGCAGAGAAGCGTCTGATGGACGAATATGCGTGCCTGTCCGCTTTTCCCGATGCCGTGCCCGCCCTGCGCGAGTTGCGCGACGTGCCTTCGGCATCGTCCGGGTCCGGGTCCGCGTCTGCGGGCGGCAAAGCCGGAGCAGGGGCAAGTTCACGGCCCGGTCTCGCGATCCTCTCGAACGGCAATCCGCAAATGCTCGACATCGCCGTGAAGAGCGCCGGCATGACGGGCCTGTTCGACCATGTTCTATCCGTCGACACGGTACGCGCCTTCAAACCCTCACCCGCGGCCTACGCACTCGGCACGCAAGCCTTCGGCGCAGAGCCGCGCGAGATCGTCTTCGTGTCGTCGAACGGCTGGGACGTGGCAGGCGCGAGCTGGTTCGGTTTCACGACTTTCTGGCTCAACCGGCAAAACGCACCCGTCGAAGAACTGGGCGTCACGCCGCATGGCGCGGGCGGAGGCATGAACGATCTGCTCGCTTTTCTGAAGTCCCTCGCGTCGCCCTCTCCCGGCCGCAGTAGCGGCACGGGCAGCACCGGAAATCCTGGCGGCAGCCGCACGCGCCACAGCCCTGGCGCATGACGGTTACCACCTGGATGCCTCGACGCAATTCAACCGCATCGCAACATTTGCACCTTCGCAATCTGACCGACCAAGGAGAAACCATGGCGCATCCGCTGTCATCGCAATCATCGCTGCAACTGCCGCAGGGCATGGAAATCACGGCTGAGATCAAGCCGGGTTACGAAGCGATCCTCACCCGTGAAGCGCTCGAACTCGTCGCCGCGCTGCATCGCACGTTCGAACCGCGCCGCCAGCAACTGCTGCAGGCGCGTGTGGAACGCACCAAGCGTCTCGATGCCGGTGAGCGTCCCGACTTCCTTGCCGAAACGAAAAGCGTGCGCGAAGGCGACTGGAAGATCGCGCCGCTGCCGCACGATCTGCAATGCCGCCGCGTGGAGATCACCGGACCGGTCGAGCGCAAGATGATCATCAACGCGCTGAATTCGGGCGCGGATTCGTACATGACCGACTTCGAGGATTCGAATGCGCCGAGCTGGGATAACCAGATTACCGGCCACATCAATCTGAAGGACGCAGTGCGCCGCACGATTGCGCTCGAACAGAACGGCAAGTCGTACACCCTCAACGACAAGATCGCCACGCTGATCGTGCGTCCGCGCGGCTGGCATCTGGACGAAAAGCACGTGACGGTGGACGGCAAGCGCGTCTCCGGCGGCATCTTCGATTTCGCGCTCTTCATGGTTCACAACGCGAAGGAACAGGTTTCGCGCGGCACGGCGCCCTACTTCTATCTGCCGAAGATGGAGAGCCACCTGGAAGCGCGCCTGTGGAACGACATCTTCCTCGCCGCACAGGAAGCGGTCGGCGTGCCACGCGGCACGATTCGCGCGACCGTGCTGATCGAAACGATCGTCGCCGCATTCGAAATGGACGAGATCCTGTACGAGCTGCGTGAACACAGCTCGGGCCTGAACGCCGGCCGTTGGGACTACATCTTCTCGGCGATCAAGAAGTTCAGGAACGACCGCGATTTCTGTCTCGCCGACCGCTCGCAGATCACCATGACCTCGCCGTTCATGCGTGCCTACGCGCTGCTGCTGCTGAAGACCTGCCATCGCCGCAACGCACCGGCAATCGGCGGCATGAGCGCGCTGATCCCGATCAAGAACGATCCGGTCGCCAACGACAAGGCCATGGGCGGTGTGCGCTCGGACAAGGCGCGCGATGCCGGCGACGGTTACGACGGCGGCTGGGTCGCGCACCCGGGGCTCGTGCCGATCGCGATGGAGGAATTCGTCAAGGTGCTCGGCGACAAGCCGAATCAGATCGGCAAGCAACGCGACGACGTGCTCGTCTCGGCCGCCGACCTGACGGACTTCCGTCCGGAAGCGCCGATCACCGAAGGCGGTTTGCGCAACAACATCAACGTCGGCATTCACTACCTGGGTTCGTGGCTCGCGGGCAATGGCTGCGTGCCGATTCACAACCTGATGGAAGACGCCGCCACCGCGGAGATCTCACGCTCGCAAGTGTGGCAGTGGATTCGCTCGCCGAAGGGCAAGCTCGAAGACGGCCGCAAAGTCACGGCCGAGTTGGTGCGCACGTTGTCGGCAGAAGAGCTCGACAAGGTGAAGCAGGCGGTCGGCGGCGATACGAAACCGTACGATCGCGCTGCACAAATCTTCGAGGAAATGTCGACGTCGGAACAGTTCACCGACTTCCTGACGCTGCCGCTGTACGAGGAAATCTGAGGCAACTGGACGGCCTCATGCACCAGCTTCGTTGACCAGCAATAACGACGTCGTACCGGGCCCGCTTTCACCAGCCACGCAAGACGAAAGAGCGGCCCGGGTCGCAAGGCTGACCGACCGGACGGCCCGACAGGCGCATGCCTGCCGGGCCGTTTTTTTATACGCTTGCTTGGTGCCCGCGGTCTGTTCGTTACGCGTCCGCTATGTGTCCGCTAAGTGTTCGCCATGTACTTGCGGCGCGCTCGCTGCGCGCTGGTCGTGCCCGCCTCAACGCGTGCTGCGGTACTCGACCCAATCGCCCGACCTGATTTCCGGGAGGCCCTTTACCGCTTGCGGCGCGACCGGATAGAAGCGGCAATTCACGACGTTGCCGTCTACTTTCACCATCACCTCGCGCGCGAGGAAACGATTCTCGACGCCGGGATACACCGCTTCGATCTCGTCGAGCACCGCAACCAGTTCATCGTCGATTTCGTAGACGTCGCCCGTCACATTCACACCTGCTTCGTCGACCACCAGACCCGGATACAAGCCGAAGTCGAATAGATGACCGCGCACCGTGGCCGTGCCAAGCAGATTCGGCGCGGCGATGTCGTTGCGCGCGGCAGCCTCCCGAAGGTCGTTCACTTCACCGGCCCGCAACGTGCCGTATACAAAAACGGTCTGCATCGTGGTTTGTTCTCCTTGACGATGGGTTCGGTTTTCTCCGGCTGTTGCCGGAAGTTCAGTTCAGCGGCGCGCTCGCCACCAGTACGCCGTCGATATCCGCGTAGATCCATTCGCCCGGATGTACCAGCGCACCCGGCAATTGCACCGGCACGTCGCGCTCGCCGGTGCCGAGCTTCTGGCCACGCCGTGGGCAAGTCGCCAGCGCCGCCACGCCGACATCGACTTCGTTGAGCTCCAGCGTGTCGCGCACACACCCGTTCAGCACGATGCCCGCCCAGCCATTGCGCTCGGCAATTTGCGCGAGATTGCCGCCTACCAGCGCACAACGCAGACTGCCACCGCCATCGACCACCAGCACCCGGCCGGCGCCCTTCTCTTCGAGCGTGGCGCGTACGAGAGCATTGTCTTCGAATACTTTTAGCGTGACTGCCTCGCCGCTGAAGCACTCGGCGCGGCTGAAGAGATGAAAGACCGGCTCGAGCACACGCAGCGTGCCCAACGCGAGTTGGTCCTCGTGTGCGTCGCACAAGTCAGCGGTTGCAAAACTCATGGCGTTCTCCTCGGGATCCTTGTAATCGGGACATTATGCAACGTTGACTCCGACGTAACACCTACAATGAGAAGCCTGCGGTGGTTTTGGGGGTCCACGCTCTCCAGGCCCGCGCTCGATGGCTCGGTACATGAGCGCTCGTTGCCCGCGGGTTGCGCGTTGACACCCACTGCGTTTTTTTTCGCTCCATCCATTGGATCGATCTTCAATATGAATTCGTCCACTGACTCAGTCCTGTCGAGCCAGGTCCACTTCGCCGACATCCCGCCCGAATTCCAGCCGACCCAGACGCATCCGATCCGCGTGCGTTCGCGGCTCATGCCTTCGGGCTGGCGTATCGCGCGACACACGCACGCGTGGGCCCAGGTGGCCTATGCGTCGCGCGGCGTGCTGCGGGTCGCGACAACCGGCACGACATGGATGGTGCCGCCATCGCGGGCGATCTGGGTACCGCCGCATGTGACACACGAAGTGGTCGCCGTCGAAGATGCCTTTCTGCGCACGCTCTACATTACCGAAAGCACCGTCCCGGCCGGACTGGATACGCCGCGCGTGGTCGAGGTGTCGGATCTGCTGCGCGAAGTCATCGCCGCGCTCGATACGCCAGGTATTTCCGCGACGCGCGAACAGTTGCTCGGCGCGCTCGCGCTCGACGAACTGACGCGTTCGGAGCCGCTGCCGCTGTCCGTGCCGATGCCCAACGAGAAGCGCTTGCGCGCACTGTGCGAAGCCGTGATCGCGGACCCGACACACGGTGAATCGCTCGAGCAATGGGCATCGAGCGTGGGGGCGAGTACACGCACGATCGCGCGGCTGTTTCGTCAGGAGTTGGGCGTGAGCTTTTCGCAATGGCGTCAGCAGGCCATTCTCGCGCGCGCGATTCCACTGTTGAGCCAGGGGCGACCGCTTTCGCATGTCGCGCAGGAACTGGGTTATCAGAGCCAGAGTGCGTTCTCGGCGATGTTCAGGCGGGCATTCGGTGAAAGTCCACGCGCGTTTATCGAGCGCGGCGCTGAATATCGTGTGGAGAGCGGGGATCGTGACGATACCGAGGCGGACGAAGAAACCGCGCAAAAGTGACGGCATGACGCGTAACCGCAAGCCATAGCGCCTCAGACGCGCCGCGCCAGATGACGGATCGCGCCGAGTTGTGCCAGACGCGGCCCGGTCAGCTTGTACCCCTTGCGTTGGTACAACCGCGCGGCAGGATTGTCGACGAACACGCGCAACTGCAACTCGTGCAGCCCGCGCTCGCGCGCCCATTGATGCGACATATCGAGCAGATACGTGCCGGCGCCGAGGCGTCGATGCCCTTCGGCAATCTGCACGTCGCGGATATGGAGTGAATCGCCTTCCTGGGTGACGCGCAGCACACCAATCGGCGTGCCGTCCAGTTCGAGAATGAAATTTTCCGATTCGCGCCAGCTGCCGAGAAACAGATCGCCACGCCAGATCAGATGGTGCCGGCGATAGTAGCCACCCATGTTGTTGCGGGTCAGCGCCTCGGCGAACTCGAAATCGTCCATGCTGGCCGGGCGCAGATAAAACGGTGACGGAGCTTCGGTTGGATCGAACATGGTGGAACGACGAAGATGAGTCGGGTCAACGGTAAAACAGGCCGCGCCCGCTGGCAATGGCTGTTTGTCCCGAGCATATCCAGTCGAACCCGGCTGCGGAAATAAAAAAGCCCACTTCTTGCGAAGTGGGCTTTCTAAGATCTGGCGGAGCGGACGGGACTCGAACCCGCGACCCCCGGCGTGACAGGCCGGTATTCTAACCAACTGAACTACCGCTCCAGATTTTTGCACCGTGGCGCGCGAGCTTTGCTCACTCACCAACTGCACCGTTCAAACTGCCAACCGAACGACGCCGATGTTTTGGCGTCCCCTAGGGGATTCGAACCCCTGTACTCACCGTGAAAGGGTGATGTCCTAGGCCTCTAGACGAAGGGGACAACGTACTGCTTACACCTTTAATGAAAAAGCCCGTTCAGGTTTGTATGAACGGGCTTTGTCTGGCGGAGTGGACGGGACTCGAACCCGCGACCCCCGGCGTGACAGGCCGGTATTCTAACCGACTGAACTACCACTCCAGTCTTTACACCCTGGCTTGCGAGCGTCGGTTTTTTCTCTGCAAGCTGCGCTGCTTTACTACTTCTTATCGAATACTAAAGCGACGCTGATGTTTGGCGTCCCCTAGGGGATTCGAACCCCTGTACTCACCGTGAAAGGGTGATGTCCTAGGCCTCTAGACGAAGGGGACATAATCTTTTCAGATCTGTCTTTATCTTGCTGCTAACTCACGCTAACTTCTCGCCGCCAGCAGCAAAGACCGATATTCTAACTACGTTACAGCCGTTTGTGAAGTCTTTTTTGCTACAAGCCCCAGACTTCGGAACCACTTCACTCTGCTCTGATGGTGGAGGTAAGCGGGATCGAACCGCTGACCTCTTGCATGCCATGCAAGCGCTCTCCCAGCTGAGCTATACCCCCCCTTGCAGAACAGAAACGAGATTTTAGAGGCCAATCTGCGCTTTGTAAATACCCTTTGAGCAATTGCATGCGACTTTTTTCGCAAGTCGCATGCAAACCCGCTCAATGCACGCGCGAACGTGCTCAAGCCAACGCTTTTTCGATACGGCTCACGACGACATCGCGGCCGAACAGCATCAGCACGCTGTCGATCGACGGCGTATGCGTGGTGCCCGCCACCAGCAGACGAACCGGCATGGCCAGTTGCGGCATCTTCAGCTTGTGCGCGCCGAGTGTCGCCTTCAATGCCGCAGCGATCGCCTCCTTGGTCCACTCCACCGTCTTAAGCGATGCAGCCAGATCGGCAAGCGCCGGGCGCACGGCATCCGTGACGTGCTGCGCGAGCGCTTCTGCTTCAGGCTCAGGTACGCGGTAGAACATCGCGGCGTTTTCAGCGATTTCCTTCACCGTCGATGCACGGTCCTTCAGCAAGCCCACCACCGACGTCAGATCGGCGCCTTGCGCAATGGCGGCTTCGTCGATACCCAGTTCAGCAAAGAAAGGCTTGGCAAGCCCGGCGAGGCGCGCGTTGTCCGCTTCCTTGATGTAGTGCGCGTTGAGCCAGTTCAGCTTGTCGTGATCGTACTGAGCCGGCGACTTGCCCAGATGCTCCAGATCGAACCATTCGACGAACTGCTCACGCGTGAAGATTTCCGCGTCGCCATGCGACCAGCCCAGACGCGCCAGATAGTTGACCACCGCCTCCGGCAGAAAGCCGGCATCGCGATAACCCATCACGCTCATCGCGCCGTGACGCTTGCTCATCTTCTCGCCCTGCTCGTTCAGCACGGTCGGCAAGTGCGCATAGACCGGCGGCTCACCGCCGAGCGCGCGCAGGATATTGATCTGACGCGGCGTGTTGTTCACGTGATCGTCGCCGCGAATCACGTGCGTGATGCGCATGTCCAGATCGTCGACCACCACGCAGAAGTTGTAGGTGGGCGTGCCGTCCGGGCGCGCGATCACGAGGTCGTCGAGTTCGTCGTTCGAGATTTCGATACGGCCCTTCACCGCGTCGTCCCATGCGACCACGCCCGAGAGCGGATTGCGGAAGCGCAGCACGGGCTGCACGCCGGCCGGCGGTTCCGGCAAGACCTTGCCGGGTTCCGGACGCCACGTGCCGTCATAGCGCGGCTTTTCGCCGGCCTCGCGTTGGCGTTCGCGCAGTGCGTCCAACTCTTCCGTCGACATGTAGCACGGGTACACGAGCCCCGCGCCCTGCATCTGCTTGAGCACTTCGCGATAACGGTCCATGCGCTGCATCTGGTAGAACGGGCCCTCGTCGATATCGAGGCCGAGCCATTCCATCCCTTCGAGAATGGCGTCGACCGCTTCGGTACTGGAGCGCTCGACGTCGGTGTCCTCGATCCGCAGCACGAAGGTCCCTTTCATCTTGCGCGCGAACGCCCACGGATAAAGCGCGGAGCGAATGTTGCCGAGGTGGATGAAGCCGGTGGGACTCGGTGCGAAACGGGTACGGACGGAGGTGGTCATTAGCGGTTACTCGGAAGACAGGCGCCGGCGCCGTGGCAGAGATTGCCAGTGAAGCGCGGCAGCGGACCGCGTCCGTGCAGCAGAAAGCTGTCATGCACAGACACGAAGGAAATAAATGCGAGAGCCGAATTATACCTTCCGAACACGTGCTGCCCGCCCTCGTCCGAATGGCCATGCGCAGCACACAGGACGCCCGGGAAGCGTGCCTCAGGGGACCTGAGCGTTTCCTCTGCAACGTTTCATTACCGGACCGACGCGCGCCCGGAGCTTTGATTTATGATGTGCGCGCGCTGCGGGTGAGGATAGAACCACAGCGCGATGGAATCGCCACTGGCGATCCCGTCCGTTTGACTATCCGCCTGATTGCGGCACCGCTTGTGCCGATCGTCGATCGTCGATCACGCCGCCGCTGCCGTTGCTGGAGAACCCGTTGAAACCGTCATCCCCTAGCCTCGCCCGCCGCAACTTCTCATTGGCGGCCGCCTCCGCAGTGCTCGCGGCCTGCACCACGACCGGCGGCAGCAAGACCGACAGCACACCGATCGCCACCACGCCCGCCGCCAACCCGCCACCGCTCGACAAACCGCAGCGGCCGATCCGCGTCGGGCTCGCGCTGGGCGGCGGCGCGGCGCGCGGCTTCGCGCACATCGGCGTGATCAAGGCACTCGAGGCGCGCAATCTCCAGATCGACCTCGTGGCGGGCACCAGCGCGGGTTCGGTGGTCGGTGCGCTGTACGCCTCGGGGATGAACGGCTTCGCGCTGAACAAGCTCGCGTTGACCATGGACGAAGCGTCGATCAGCGACTGGGCGATGCCGTTTCGCACACGCGGCTTTCTGCAAGGCGTCGCGCTGCAGAACTATCTCAATACGACGCTCAACAACCGTCCGATCGAAAAGATGGTCAAGCCGCTCGGCGTGGTCGCCACCGATCTGAAAACCGGTCAGCCGATCCTGTTCCAGCGTGGCAACACCGGCATCGCAGTGCGCGCGTCATGCAGCGTGCCGTCGATTTTCGAGCCGGTGAAGATCGGTGGGCACGAGTATGTGGACGGCGGCCTGGTGAGTCCGGTGCCCGCCTCGTTCGCGCGCAAGATGGGCGCGGATTTCGTCATCGCCGTGGACATCTCGCAGCGCCCGGAAAGCGGCCTCACAGCCAGCTCGTTCGACGTGCTGATGCAGACCTTCACGATCATGGGCCAAACGATCAAGGCTTATGAGCTCGACAAGTACGCCGACGTCGTAATCCGGCCGAATCTGGCCGCCATGAGCGGCAGCGATTTCTCACAACGCAATGCAGCGATCCTGGCCGGCGAGGAAGCCGTGGCGAAAATGATGCCCGAGTTGCAACGCAAGCTGGCCGCGAGCCGCGCCGCGGCTTAACCTGCCTGCGGCGCGCCGGTTGCGCCGGCCGCCGCAGCGCAGCTGCCGTCACGCACGCCGCGCCACCTCAACCGGGAGTGCGGCGCGGAAGATTCCGTGCCGGATCGGTATGCGCCCAAACGCAAAAAGCCTGCTTCAAACGAAGCAGGCTTTTTTGTCGCCCCAACAAACCGCGGGGGCGGGCCGAATCAGTTACTGATTACCGCCAATCGAAGCATTCACGCGCTTGCGCAGATCTTCACCTTCCTGATAGGAGGTCTCGATCCGGCGTGCGCCGGTGAAGCGCTTTTCCCAATAACCGCTATCCATATCGTCGACGCGAATCGTGCTGCCCGTGGAAGGCGAATGCACGAATTTGTTGTCGCCGATGTAGATGCCGACATGCGAGAACGTGCGGCGCATCGTATTGAAGAACACCAGATCGCCCGGCTTCAGATCGCTCACACGAACTTTTTCACCGACGCGGCTCATTTCCTCGGCGCGGCGCGGCAGCGCCATGCCGAGCGTGTCCTGGAACACGTAACGAACGAAGCCGCTGCAATCGAGTCCCGAATCGGGCGTATTGCCGCCCCAACGGTAGCGCACGCCAATCATGTTCAGCGCGCCGACCACCACATCGCCCGCTTTACCGGCCATGCCGGACAGGAACGATTTGGCGCCACCGTCGCTGGCAGGAGCGGCCGATTGCGAATTAAGGGGGGACAAAGAATTCGACCCGCTGGGGGTCGAAAATGAGGCATTCTGATTAAAACTGCTTACTTCGTCGGCGAACGCGCCGGGAGCTGCTGCCATCAAGACGCCAATGAACATCCCGGCGACGACGCGCGTGCAAGCCTGGGTTAGGTTTCTGTGCTGCATTGGTCGGTATTTTTTGCCTAAAAATCAGTGGGCTACGGAAAAAAGTTTGGTCGATACTAGCCAGTAAGTATTCACGTGTCAAAACAAATAGAAAAATACAATCGAGACACGCACCCAATTGGTGAAAGAGTGCAAAATCAGTAGTCAAGCGCCGCTTTCAGCAGCTTTCGGGTGTAAGGGTGCGCTGGTGTCGCAAAAATCTGCTCAACGTCCCCGCTTTCGACGATCGAACCGTTTTGCATCACTGCGACACGATGCGCCATCGCCCCGATCACAGCCAGATCGTGACTGATGAAAACGAAGCCGAGGTTGTACTTCTGTTGCAACCCGGCAAGCAGTTTCAGCACCTGCTGCTGAATCGACACGTCGAGTGCGCTGGTCGGTTCGTCGAGAATCAGGATGCGCGGCTCCAGCACCAGCGCGCGCGCAATCGCTATCCGCTGACGCTGGCCGCCGGAAAACTCGTGTGGATAGCGATACAGCACCGTGCGGTCGAGACCGACCTCGCGCAGGACCGATACCACCTTGTCGCGCCGCGCCTCCTGGCTCATCTGCGGCCGGTGCAGCGCGAGCCCTTCGCCGACGATCCGTTCGATGGTCTGGCGCGGCGAAAGCGAGCTGAACGGGTCCTGAAAGACAACTTGCATATTCGAACGTAAGGCGGTCTGTTCGTCGCCGCGATAGCTGCCGAGCGCCCTGCCCTGAAACTCGATCTCGCCGTGCGCGGTGCGTTGCAGACCGAGCAAAGCCATCGCAAGCGTCGATTTGCCCGAACCCGATTCGCCGACGATCCCCAGTGTCTCGCCCTGGCGCACCGACACGGTTGCATCGGCGACCGCGCGAAAGCGCCCCGAGCGAAACCAGCCGCTCAAGCCCGGCAGTTTCGTTTTGAAATCGACCGAGACATCGCGTGCTTCGAGCAGCACCGGCGAGATCGGCAGCACCGGCACCACCGTGCGCTGCGGACGGCTTGCCAGCAGACGCTGCGTGTACGGATGCTGCGGCGACTCGAACACCTGCTCGACCGGCCCGCTTTCCACGAGCACGCCCTTCTCCATCACCGCGATGCGTTGCGCGAAATGGCGCACCAGGTTCAGGTCGTGCGTGATCAGCAGCACGGCCATGCCGCGCTTCTTGGCTTCGTCGCGTTGCAGCTCCAGCAGCAGGTCGACGATCTGCGCGCGAATCGTCACGTCGAGCGCCGTGGTCGGCTCATCGGCCAGCAGCAGACGCGGGCGGCACGCGAGCGCCATCGCGATCATCGCGCGCTGCCGCTGACCGCCCGAGAGTTGATGCGGATAGCTGTTCACGCGCTTGCCAGGCTCGGCGATGCCCGTGCGTCCGAGCAGCGCCACGGCGCGTTTGCGCGCCTCGTTCGCCGTGACGCCGTCGTGCACGACGATCGTCTCCGCGATCTGATCGCCGACCGTATAGAGCGGATTGAGCGCCGTCATCGGCTCCTGGAAGATCATCGCGATGTCGGAGCCGCGCATGCCGCGCATCTCGCGCTCGCTTTTGGCAAGCAGATCCTGGCCGTCGAAACGGATCGCCCCGCTCACCTGCGCGTCGCTCAACAGACGCAGGATCGACAGCGCGGTCACGCTCTTGCCCGAGCCCGATTCGCCGACCAGCGCGACCCGTTCGCCGCGTTGGATCGCGAGCGTGACATCGTTCACCGCGACAGTGTCGCCAAAGGCCACATGCAGCCGATCGAGTTCCAGCAGCGGGGGCGTCATGCCGTGTTTTGCGTCGTTCTCCACCATGGCGCTCACTGGTTGCCTCCAGCACGCATGGCATCGGCGATGCGGGTGTCCAGCGCGTTGCGCAGCGCGTCGCCCATGAAAGTCAGCAGCAACAGCATCGCGACCAGCACGCCGAACGTGGACAACGAGATCCACCATGCGTCGAGATTCGCTTTGCCTTGCGCCAGCAGTTCGCCCAGGCTCGGCGTCGGCGACGGCACGCCGAGGCCGAGAAAGTCGAGGCTGGTGAGCGCGAGAATCGAGCCGCTCATGGTGAACGGCAGGAACGTGATCACCGGTGTGAGGCTGTTCGGCAATATATGCCGCCACATGATCTGCCAGTTCGACAGGCCGATCGCCCGTGCCGCGCGCACATAGTCATGCTGGCGATTGCGCAGAAATTCCGCGCGCACATAGGCCGCCAGGCCGACCCAGCCGAACAGCGACAGCAGAACAATCAACAGAATGAAGCCCGGCTCGAAGATCGAAGCGAAAATGATCAGAAGATACAACTGCGGCATGGCGGTCCAGATTTCGATCAGCCTCTGCCCGACAATGTCGATACGTCCTCCGAAATATCCCTGCACCGCGCCCGCGGCAATCCCGAGTATCGTGCCAATCAAGGTCAGCACCAGTCCGAATTCGACCGACACGCGAAAACCGTACAGAAGACGCGCGAACAGATCTCGGCCGCGGTCGTCGGTACCCAGCCAGTTGTCACGCGACGGCGGCGCCGGGTTCGACGCCTTCGAGAAATAATTCAGCGTGTCGTAGTAGTACCGGTTCGGCGGATACACCACGAAGTTACCCGGTGCATCGAAACGATGCTTGATATACGGATCGAGATAATCGGCAGGCGTCGGGAAGTCGCCGCCGAAGGTGGTTTCCGCGTAAGTCTTGAACATCGGAAAATACCACTGCCCTTCGTAGCGCACGACGAGCGGCTTGTCGTTCGACCACAGCGGCCCGGCGAGGCTCGCCGCAAACGCGACGACGAAGATGATCAGGCTCCAGTAGCCGAGGCGCTGCTGCCGGAAACGCTGCCAGATGCGTCGCGCGGGTGTTGGCGAGACAAATGCGCGAACCGGTTCGGTGCGCGCCGCCGCATCGGCTGAAAGGCGGGCTCGATTCATCTGCGCTCCAGTTGTTCGAATTGGATGCGGGGATCGACCCACACATAGCAAAGATCGGAAATCAGATTGGTCGCGAGACCGATCAGCGTGAACAGATACAGCGTGCCGAGCACGACCGGATAGTCGCGCCGCACCACCGATTCGTACGACAACAGGCCGAGTCCGTCGAGCGAAAACAGCGTCTCGATCAGCAGACTGCCGGTGAAAAACGCCCCAATGAACGCCGCCGGAAAGCCGACGATCAACGGCAGCAACGCGTTGCGAAACACGTGTTTCCATAGCACGCGCTTTTCGGACAACCCTTTGGCACGCGCGGTCAGCACATATTGCTTGCGGATTTCGTCGAGGAAGGCGTTTTTCGTCAGCATCGTGACGACGGCGAAACTGCCCACCACGGAGGCCGTGATCGGCAACGCGATGTGCCACAGGTAGTCGACGATCTTGCCGAAGAAGCTCAACTGCGCCCAGTTATCCGAGTAGAGATTGCGCAGCGGAAACAGCTGCAGAAACGTGCCGCCACCGAACAGCACCAGCAGCAGCACGCCCAGCACGAAACCCGGAATTGCATAGCCGACCAGCACGACGAGGCTCGTCGCGATATCGAAGCGCGAACCGTTGCGCACCGCCTTGGCAATGCCCAAAGGCACCGATATCAGGTACGTGAGAAAGAACGTCCATAAGCCGATGCTGATCGACACCGGCAATTTCGAAACGATCAACGACCACACGCTCTGGTGGCGGAAATAGCTCTGGCCAAGGTCAAACGTCGAGAAGCGCTTGAGCATCAGGACGTAGCGTTCGAGCGGCGGTTTGTCGAAGCCGTATAGCACTTTCAGTTGCGCGATCTGCTGGGCGTCGACGCCGCTATGCGCGCGCAGGCCGAACGGCGCGCCATTCTCCGCCGCGCCTTTGCGCAGCTCGTGCTGCATCTGCTCGACCGGGCCGCCCGGGACGAACTGGATCACGACGAAGGTCAGCGTCAGCACGCCGAGCAAGGTCGGAATCATCAACAGCAGGCGTTTGAGGATATAGCTCCACATAGCGGCGTTTCCGGTGCGAATGCGGTGAATGAATGGACGCGTTCAGTGCGGCTGTGCTTGCGCCGGTTGCGGCTCGGCATACCACCACATCGACGTGATCCAGCCTTCCGCGCCATAGTACAGAGGCAGCGTCTTCGGCCACGCCAGGCCGCGCTTGAACGCTACCCGGTGCGACGCGCTGTACCACTGCGGAATCACATAGTAGCCATGCATCAGCACGCGGTCGAGCGCGTGCGTCGCGTCGGTCAGCTGCTCGCGCGTCTGCGCATGCACGAGCGCGTTCACGATCGCGTCGACGGCCGGCGACTTCAGCCCGATCACGTTGTCCGAGCCGTTGGTGTCCGCCGCTTTACTGCCGAACCGGTCGATCTGCTCCGAACCGGGCACCTGCACGTCCGGCATGCGGATCGTGGTCGTATCGAAGTCGAATGCGTCGAGCCGCTTCTGATAGACCGCGAAGTCGGATACGCGGAAGGTTGCGGTGATGCCGAGTTTCTGCAGATTACGTATGAAGGTCGCGGCGATCGGCTCAAACTGAGCGGACGAACCGGAATCGTCGAGAATCTCGAACTGGAATGGCTCGCCTTTGGCGTTACGCAATGCGCCGTCACGATAGGTCCATCCCGCCTGCTGCAACAACGCGCGCGCTTGCAGCAGATTGGCGCGCAGCGAGCCGGGCGGATCGGTGTCCGGCTGCTTCGGCGGCGGACCGAACACGGTCGGATCGAGCCGGGCGCGCCATGGTTCGAGCAGCGCCAGCTCGCCCGGCGACGGCATGCCCTTCGCCTGCAAATCCGTATTGGCGAAGAAGCTGTCGATACGCGTGTACTGATTGAAGAAGAGTTGCCGGTTCAGCCACTGAAAGTCGAGTGCGAGATCAAGCGCTTTGCGCACCCGTACGTCCTGGAACAATGGCCGCCGCATGTTAAGCACGAAGCCTTGCATGCCGGTGCCGTTATGTTGCGGAAACTCGCGCTTGATCAGCTCGCCGCTATCGAACTTCTTGCCGACGTCGCGCCGCACCCAATTGCGCGCGACATATTCGACCAGGGCGTCGTACTCACCCGCCTTGAACGCCTCGAGCCGCGCGGTGCTATCCGAATACAGCTTGTAGACGATCCGATCGAAATTGTTCATGCCGACCCGCACCGGCAACGTCGCGCCCCAATAATTCGGATCCCGCCGATAAGAAATCGTGCGGCCGTTCTCGTACTGATCGATCAGGTAGGGCCCGCTGGCAATCGGCTTCTCGAACGCCAACTGGTCGAAAGCGATGCGGCTGCCGTCCGGCTTCATCCCCCACTTGCGCGAGAACACCGGCATGCTGCCCACGAGCAATGGCAACTCGCGATTGCGCTGATGAAACTCGAAACGGACCGTATGCGGGTCAACGACGACTGCACGCGTGATCTCGCCGAAAATCGACGCGAACTGCGGCGCGGCCTGCGGGCTTTTCAACGTGTCGAGCGAAAACTTGACGTCGTCCGCGGTGACCGGATCGCCATTCGAAAAGCGCGCGCGCGGGTTGATGTGGAAGGTGGTCGACAGGCCGTCGGGCGCGATCTTGATGTCGTCGGCGAGCAGGCCGTAGGCAGAGGCCACTTCGTCGCTGCTGCCGATGGTCAGGCTTTCGAACATCAGGTCGACGCCCGGCGCGGCGTTACCGCGCAGCGTGAACGGATTGAATTTGTCGAAGCTGGTAAGCCGGCTCGGATTGGCCAGCACCAGCGTGCCGCCCTTCGGCGCATCCGGGTTGACGTAGTCGAAGTGCTTGAAATCCGCGGGATACTTCGGCTCGCCATATTGCGCGATCGCGTAGACCGCCTGAGCCTCGGGCGCCGCGAGCAAACCGGCGAGGAGAGACGCGCCGCACAGCGCGACAGCATACGCCGGGCGTGAGACGTGAAGTACAACCCGCGGCACAACCGGTAGACCGACACGCGATAGCCTGTGAATCACGCTGCACCAAAGTGCACGAGGCGTTTGAACCCATCGCGAGCCAGTTGTCATAGGGGCCTTGTTGGTCAGTAGGCAATTGCGGTGTGAGGGAATTCTACCCAATAAACCCGGGCAATCCGCACAACTCATCTGCAAGACGTTGCTCAGCCTGCGGGTTTCTCGAGCGCAATAAAAAAGCCGCCCTTTTCAGGCGGCTTTTTTCAACGTGGCGACTGCGGCTTTTTTTGGCGCTTAGTGCCAGCCGCGACGATTGTCGTAGTGGTCACGGCCGTAGTCGTAGCGGCCCGGGGGATGATGGCGATACCAGTCGTCTCGCGCCCAGTAGCGGCGACCGTCCCAGTAGCGATCGCCATGCCAGCCGATCACGATCGCCGGGCCGCCGTAGTAGACGGGAGCCGGTTGGTAGACGACAGGCGGCGGCGGGGGCGGCGGCGGTGCGTAGACCGGAGCCGGCGCCACGTAGACCGGCGCGGGGATGCCGATGTTGACGCCGATGTTAAGCCCGCCGGCCATTGCAGCACCCGACGCAGCCAACCCGAGAACCCCGATCAGAAGTGGAACAAGACGTGCGGACTTCATCGATCACCCTTTTGAAGAATGTGTGTTGTTGGCCGAAATATAGCGCAAGGCAGCCATCCGCGTATTTCAAGTTTGTAATAACTGATGCTCAACATCGCACCGGTGGCCACCCCGTTACGTCTGGTTACATTGGCCGAAGGTTTGGTGAAAAAGTCACGGCGAAGTAATCGCGCGGCCTCGCCGTGAGTCGCCTGTCTGTCGGCAAGTTAGTCACCTTTTCCCGCCCTCGCCGCTGTTGGGCAATTCTGGCCGCCGCTTTCTCACGCGCCTGCTAACCCTGTCGCCTGCTTAACGATCAGCGTTGTGACCGCGGCAGCGGTGGCACACCCGCATCAATAGGATATCGAAGCATTATTGCGGCACATAACGGGCTTGACCCGACTCCCAGACACGTCCGTGCCATCTGCCTCGATCGCCTGCGCCTTCTCGGGCGTTCGCACCGCCGCGCCTCTCCCCGCAGGCAATTCAACATTGAATCGCAAGATAGTAGCGCGGCGTTGTAAAGCTTCGCCGCCTCTCCACCTCTCCACCTCTCCACCTCTCCACCTCTCCGCGTCTTCGCGTCTTCGCGTCTTCGCGTCTTCGCCCCCCGCCGCAGTGCCCGCGGCACCCGGCGCGCCCATTCGCACAGGCCGCCAAAACGAACATTGGATGTTCGAAAGAACATTTTACAGTTATTGGTAAGTCACCGGTCGTCCGACCTCATTATCACCAAGGCACACCACAAAACGCCCTAGTCAGCGAATATTTCAAGAAACTCAATCACTTAAACCATGGTTTTCCCTAGTATCCACCCGCTCCACCAGTGATACGATGACTGACACTAAACGCCGGTAAATGTTCGAATTCGCGCATGCCTGCTGTCCAGCGGACAGTCAGCGGACACATTGGGTACGGAGACAGATTTTGAAAACAATCATTGGTTTGCGCTGGTGGATCATCGCGCTCGTATGTGTCGGGACGATCGTCAACTATCTGTCGCGCAACGCCCTCGGCGTGATGGCGCCGGAGTTGACGAAGCTCCTGCACATGAGCACCAAGCAGTATTCGTACGTCGTCGGCGCATTCCAGGTCGGCTACACGATCATGCAGCCGGTATGCGGGCTGATCATCGATCTGATCGGCCTGAGGCTCGGCTTTGCGCTCTTCGCCTGTCTGTGGTCGCTGACAGGCGTACTGCACGGTTTCGCCAGCGGCTGGCTCTCGCTGGCGGCCTTGCGCGGACTCATGGGATTGACGGAGGCCGTCGCCATTCCGGCAGGCATGAAGGTGGTCGCCGAGTGGTTCCCCAATCGCGAGAAATCCGTGGCGGTGGGTTACTTCAACGCGGGCACGTCGCTCGGTTCGCTGCTCGCCCCGCCGCTCGTCGTCTTCCTGTCGTTGAGATATGGCTGGCAAAGCGCGTTTGCAGTGACGGGTGCGCTCGGCTTCGTGTGGGCCGCCGCCTGGTATCTGCTGTACCGCTCGCCGGCCGATCACGCGCGCATCTCCGCGGCAGAGCGCGAGACGATCGTCAGCGGACAAACCCCGGGCACCCCGCAACGGCGCAGCATCCGCGAAGTACTCCGCACGCGCCGGTTCTGGGCAATCGCACAAGCGCGCTTCTTTGCGGAACCCGCGTGGCAAACGTTCAGCTTCTGGATCCCCCTTTACCTCGCGACGCAACGGCACATGGATCTGAAGCAAATCGCGCTGTTCGCGTGGCTGCCGTTTCTTGCCGCCGACCTCGGCGGCCTGTTCGGCGGCTACCTGTCGCCGTTCCTGATGAAGCATTTGCGGATACCGCTGATCGGGTCGCGTATCGCCGGTGTCGTGCTCGGCGCCTTCATGATGCTCGGACCGGCATGTATCGGCCTCGTCGCCTCGCCGTATCAGGCGATCGCGCTCTTCTGCGTGGGCGGCTTCGCGCATCAGATGATCTCGGCGCTCGTCAATACCCTGGCGGCCGACGTGTTCGACCCCAGCGAAGTCGGCACCGTCGCCGGATTCGCAGGAATGTCCGCGTGGATCGGCGGCCTGGGCTTTTCGCTGCTGGTCGGCGCGCTGGCCGATTCGATCGGCTACACGCCGCTATTCGGCGCCCTTGGTGCTTTCGACCTGATCGGCGCCACGCTGCTGATCATTCTGATGCGCGGCGTCAAACGCGACGCGCGTCCGCATCAAGTCGACAACAACGCCAGCACTGCTGCGTGACCCCACTCGAAGACCCATCATGCGTTCACTGACGAATCTGAAGCACCCGCCGCGTTTTTCGCTGTCGTCCCATACCGGCAGCCACATTGTTCTCACCGCGCAGGGAAACTGCCGGATCGAACTGTTCGTTCTCGCTGAAGACATCGTCCGGGTACTCGTGCTGCCGGACGGCGAAACGCACGGTCCGCGAACCTGGTCCATCGCACCGGGCGCGGACGACGTCCCGCTCGAAGGACGCGATCGCCGGGACACGAGCGGCTTCACCCCGCCGCCGTTTACGCTTTCGAGCGACGCCGGGCAGGTCGTGGTCGAAACGGCGCGCATCCGCTTGACGGTCACGCTCGACGGCGGATTTTGCGCGTGGGACATCCTGCACGGCTCGACGTGGCATCGCGTGATGAACGATCGGAAGACGCAGGCGTATAACTTCGGCTGGTGGGACGAGCGCGCGTACCACTACATCGAGCGGCGCAAGGACGAAATGTATGTCGGCCTGGGCGAGCGCGCCGGTTCGCTGAATCGCGCGGACCAGTCCTACGAAATGCGCAATATCGACGCGATGGGTTACAGCGCGCGCACGACGGATCCGCTCTACAAGCACATCCCCTTCTACGTGACGTGGCAGCCGGAAACCTCCACGGGATTCGGCCTGTTCTACGACACGCTGGCCGACTGCCGCTTCGACATGGGCCGCGAGCTCGATAACTATCACGGGCACTACCGGCACTTTGTCGCCGAGCATGGCGACCTCGACTATTACTTCATCGCGTCGGCGGGCACGCCCCTGCATGCGGTGCGCCGCTTTACGTGGCTGACCGGCCGTCCGGCCTGGATGCCGAAGTGGGGGCTGGGCTATTCCGGCTCGACGATGAGCTACACCGACGCGGCCGACGCGCAGCACCGGATGGGCGAATTCATCGAACGATGCAGCGAGCACGACGTGCTGTGCGATTCATTTCACCTGTCGTCGGGTTATACCTCGATCGGCGCGAAGCGCTACGTGTTCAACTGGAACCACGAGAAGTTTCCGGATATCGACGGCTTCGTGCAGAGCTATCTCGACCATGGCGTTCGCCTGTGCGCGAACATCAAGCCTTGCCTGTTGCAGGATCACCCGGCGTTCGACGAAGTGGCGCGCGCCGGCCTGCTGATCGAGTCGCGCGACGGCGATCCGGCGTGGGTGCAGTTCTGGGACGAAGTCGGCGCCTATCTGGACTTCACGAATCCCGCCACCATCGACTGGTGGAAAGCGCGCGTGAAAGACAGCCTGTTGAAACACGGTATCGCCGCGACCTGGAACGACAACAACGAATTCGAAATCTGGTCGCCCGACGCGATGGCTCGGGGCTTCGGCCAGCCGTATCCGGCGCGCGAGGCGAAGGTGCTGCAAACGCAACTGATGATGCGGGCGTCGCACGACGCGCAGCGCGAATACGCGCCGGACCGCCGGCCGTTCCTCGTGTCCCGCTCGGGCGGCGTCGGCATGCAACGCTATGTGCAGACATGGTCCGGCGACAACTTCACCTCGTGGGAAACGCTGCGCTTCAATCTGAAGATGGGACTTGGGCTCGCCATGTCCGGCGTGTCGAACAGCGGCCACGATATCGGCGGATTCTCAGGTCCTGCACCGGGCCCGGAACTGTTCGCCCGCTGGGTTGCCTTCGGCATCTTCCTGCCGCGCTTCAGCATTCATTCCTGGAACGACGACGGCACGGTCAACGAACCCTGGATGTATCCCGAAGTCACGCCGCAAGTGGCGGCGCTGATCAAACTGCGCTACCGGCTGATTCCCTACCTGTACGAGCTGCTATGGCAATCGCACAGCGCATACGAGCCGGTACTGCGTCCGATGTTCGCGGAGTTTCCGCACGATCCGCGCTGTCTCGCCGACGGCGACGACATGATGCTGGGCTCGTCGATGCTGCTTGCGCCGGTGGTCGAGGCGGACCAGTCGACGCGCGACGTTTATCTGCCCGCCGGTGCACGTTGGGCGTCGTACTGGAGCGGCGAGGTGTTCGAAGGCGGTCAGACGGTGAATCTGCCGGCTCCATTCGAGCGGCCGGTGATGTTGCAGCGAGAAGGCAGCGTGATTGCGCTGAACATCGCCGAACAACACTTCGGCCGTCCCGCCGACGAACGTGCGTTCATCGCGGTGCCGCACGAGGGCACTGGGATCGCTCGCGGCAGTTGCGTCGAGGACGATGGCGAAAGCGAAGCCTGGCGCTCAGGCGCGCAAGGCCACTGGCACTTAACGATTACAAGCGACGCAAGCGCGTTGCGAATTTCGGTTGTGCGAGAAGGCTGGGTCCAACAGCCGCAACAAGAAGTTCGACTGCTCGTGCCAATGAGCGAAGTGCGCCCGGCCGTCTGCGTCGACGGCGCGCTGGTGGCCGACCATACCGCTGACGGCTGGCGATGCCTGACGATTTCCATCGCCCACTAACACAGCATGCATCACCGACCTGACGACCCAAGAACACCTGTCCAATCCGGAGACTCGCTAGCCATGAACTCATTGAAGCGCGCGCCCACTCGCGCATTCGTCCTCTCGTGCCTGCCGCTTGCGGGCATCGTGCTGTCAACCGGCGCGTCCGCGCAAAGCAGCGTGACGCTGTACGGCGTCGTGGACAACGCCTTCGCCTATGTCAGCAACCAGAAGGGGCACTCCAACTTCTACATGAGCCAGGGCAACCTGCAGGCGAGCAAGTTCGGCCTGCTCGGCGCGGAAGACATTGGCGGCGGCACGAAGGCGATTTTCAGGCTCGAAAGCGGCTTCAACTCGCTGACTGGCGCACAAAGCAGCGCGGGCTTCATTTTCAATCGACAAGCGTACGTCGGGCTCAGCAATGACCAGTACGGGACAGTCACGCTCGGCCGTCAATACACACCCTACTTCCAGATGGTCGGCGCACTCGGGCCAACCGGCGTACTGACGGGTGCGACAGGTGCGCATCCGGGCGACCTCGATGCGCTCGACACCACGTTGCGCCTCAATAATTCGGTTACCTATCTGTCGCCGAACCTCGCCGGTTTGCAATTCAGCGCGCAGTACGGCCTGGGCGGTGTACCGGGCAGCGTGGCCAGCGGCAGTCAATTCAGCGCGGCGGCTCGCTATGACTACCGGCCGTTTGCAATCGCGGTGGGCTATGTGAAACTGAAAGACATCGCGACGAGCCAGGCGCTCGGCACCTATGCCGTCAACTCGCCGGTGAACAGCGGCTATGCGACAGCACGCAGCGCGCAGTTGTTCGCGGCGGCGGCTCGCTACACCCATCAGGACCTGATGGTCGGCGTGAACTATTCGAACGTGCAGTACGCACCGGGCTCCGGCTCGCTGTTCACCGGCGAGGGCGTGTTCAATACGTATGGCGTGATTTCCACGTACCGGGTCACGCCGGCTGTGACGGTCGGCGCCGGTTACAGCTACACGCAGGCGAGCAAAGCGAACGGCATCAGCGATGCGGCGCGCTATCAGCAGATCTCACTCGAGCAGACCTACAACCTTTCCACCCGCACGACGCTATATGCACTGGAGGCGTATCAGCATGCGCGCGGCAAGACGCTGGTTGCGTCGGGCAGCACTGGCACGAGCATCACCGACGCGGTGGCTGTAGTCGGCGACTCGCAGAATACGACGCCGTCGTCGGGACCGTCGCAATTCGTCGGCATGGTGGGGTTGCGGCACGCGTTTTGACGCCGATAGCAGGTTGAACGTCCTGCGCCAGATCGAAGTCGTATCGACAGCGTGTGAGGCGCCCTGCGGACACAATCAGACGCATTCAGTAAAGCCTGCCGACTAAATCAACCCGGTCAGACTCAGGCGCCTTGTCCGTCGCGCAAATTGCGAGCTGAAAAAACAAAACCCCGTGGAGCCCAGACTCTGCGGGGTTTGCCGCCATTGCTGCTGATCTTCCTCGAAGCGATACCTCACCCGTCGCTGATTCAGTTGTAGCCGAGAATGGCAGCGGATGAGACATCTGCCCGATCGCTTACGTTGCTGGCGAGCGTCGACGTCGGCGCGTGTAGCAAGGCCTTGTAGAGCGAAATCTGCCTCGCATTGACCAGATCGATTCGGGACGTCGCGACCAATCCAGCTTCAGCCGCTTCGCGAGCCATCGCGAATTTTTGATATACGTTCATTTCGTCACACCTTTCTCAAAACATGTGCATGTCCATTGCGATGAACACGCGGGTGGAGTCGCCCGCGCTTGCACGAGCCAACAATTGAATACTCAGGCACCAAGGCGCTACCTGAAAGCAGGTGCGATGATCGTCGAGATCAGTTGCACGACTGCCAGGTGCGTAGCCTCGGGTATGCCGTCGACGTTCCCGTCAATGACATTCGCCACCGAATTGATCAGGCCCACATCGACTCCCCTTCTCAACAGCGCCGCTTCGAGCTCGGGACTGTGCGCGAGCACGGGCTTGCCGAGTCGGGCTGCGAATGCCCCAGCAATTGCATGGCAGCCCCAGTTCGAGCAGGCGGCCGTCACGAGCACATCGGCCCCCGTCACCGCGCCGATGCCGGCGCTGCCATCGGGACGTAGGTCGCCGAACTTGACGTGCTTCCGAACCGCCTCCGCAACGACGCCCATACCAATCTCGTTGCCGCCGTCACCGACGGCCACGGTAGGAACATTCTGCGCAATCGCTTCATCGAACAAAAAGTCGATTCGCGCCCGACCCATCCCATAGTCGATGCCGCGCATACTGCAATAGATGCCATCTACGTTGCGTCCCACGCGTTCAGTCGAGAAGAACAGTGCAGGTCGATAGCGGTCGATAAGCATGCTGGAGACAGCTTTGGCGCCCGCTTCATCGAGTGGAAACGGCTCGACGCATACAACGGCGAGGCTCCCGTCGTCACGAGCAATCGTTGCCTGCTCGTACGGCAGCACCGTTAGACCTGCACTGGTCAGAATGGCGGAGGTCGTCTCGATCAGCGTCGCCTCGACGAATACGATGCACAGCGCTTTCTTCGCCAGAGACAAGGCTCTGACGATTACCGCAAGGCCTGCCGGACCGTCGTTCTCCCCGATAGTCGGTGAGATCCACGCACGCGACACCGAGCCTGTCGTCACGAACACGTTCGCTTTTTCGGGAATCGAGGCCAGTGCATCGGCAGCCGCGCCGACGAGCGACCTACCCTGCCGTTCGCGTGCCGCGCGATAGAGGTGCTCGACGCCGCGGCCGCCGAGGTCCAGAGACACCAATGCGTCGAGACGGTCGTCGATCGCGCTGAATTTGCTGTCCGTCATGGTCAATGCCCCACGACGAGTTGTCGGATCGCCTCGCGGTCGCCGATCATCTTCGCCACTTTTTCGAGCGACAGCATGACCGCCACCACTACCGCGTCAAATCCGCCGACGCGTTCCAACGCATCGAGCGTCGGCTTCAGGCGTAGCGACACGCGAGCACCCGGCTGTCCGTGCGTATTGACCGTCAGGATGCCGTAGTCTTTCAGCAGCACCATGCCCAGTGCCGAGGTCGCCTCGCACGGCACAACGACCGGCTGCGCGTGTTCGTCGCCGGCGAGTTTCAGCAGCACGCGCAGCACCGAGTCTTCATCGATCATCGGACCAAGGTCGCTGCGCTGCACAAGTCGCCCGCCGAGTTTCGCCTCGAGAATCGCAGCGAGTTGCTGCCCCGCCGCGGACTCCTTGCGCAGATCGTCCGGCTCGTACTTCTGCAGTGAGCGCAGCACCGCGGCCACGATCGGCGCACGCGCCTCCATACCGAACTCGGCACCCTTCGCCGCAGCCGCCGTCACCAGTTCCGCCCGCCCCACGAGAACACCCGCTCGCGGCCCGGACAGTCCAGCCTTGTCACAGTTCGTGATCGACAGATCGGCGCCGAGCTGCAGGCTCATCTGACCACCGTGCAACACGGTGCGCAGACGCGCGCCGTACGCTTCGTCGAGGAACACTTTCGCACCGAGTGCGTGCGCGTACTGAACGACTTCCTGCGTGACATGATCCTCGAGCCGTTCGAGACTGCTGGTCACCGTCGTGATGATCACCAGCGCAGGCCGGTGCGTCTCGATGACCTCGAGCCATTCCTTGTCGCCCTGAATTTCGTGAACGCTCACGCCGGCGATCTTTGCGCCGCGTAAGACGGATGCATGCGAGCGACCGCCGGGCGGCACTACGGAAACGACGGGCTGACCGCTTGCCAAAGCAGTGATCGTCGCGATGATCCCGGCACTCGTGCGGTTGAAAGTCGCCACCGCATCGGTGCCGCGTCCGCCCATGTGGCCAATCGCGACCTGGCGCAATTCTTCTGCCGCCAGCCCTGGGCCGACCCACTCTTCGCAGAGCGTGCCGATATCGTCCGCGTTCACCGGGAAGTCGCGCTGGTTGCCCGTGAAAACGCCGATCGACTTCGCGCCGAGTAGTTTCACGCGCTGCGCCGCGATGACCTGGCCCTGTCGCAGCCGCAACGCCTCGTCGATACTCGATCGGATGATGGTGCCGCGCGCGAAGCCCACGGTGGGGTCGATGGGATTGCCGAAGCTGTCGGTCTTGACGGCGTGATGAACGGACGCGTCGGCGCGGCCCGTCTGCCTGACATCGCTCATGAGAGATTCCTGTGCATTGAATGAGGTGCTGCTGCGAGAGTTCAACGGGGTTGTCCCGAGTCGTTCATAGCGACACGGTGACGACGCTTCTAAGCAGTTCGACGAAAGCGGTATGGCCCTGCCAGTTGATGCCGTCCACCGCGACTTCGGCTCTGGAGGTGGCGCCGTCCCGTGCACCTGCGCGTACCGTCGCCGCAATGAGCTCGTGTTCGAGTTCCTGGCCATGGAGCAGATCGGGGTCGCCCAAACGCGCCGCGAGTGCCGCTGCTACGGCGTATGCGCCCCAGTTCGACACGGACGCGCTGACAACCACGTCCGTCGCGGTGACCGTCACCACGCCAGATGCGTGACCAGCGAGCGATCTGCCGCCGAACGGATGAACCGCCGTGATGGAATCCCGCACAGCGCCGAAACCCACTTCGTTGCCACCGTCACCGATGCCGATAGTCAGCACACCGCGTTTGCGCGCCAGTTCGGCGAGCAGATACACGTGCCCGACGTCTTCGGGATTGCGGCAGTCGCCGCGGACGCCGTGAAAAAAGCCCTCGCGGTTCGGGCCATCGCGCTCGACAAACACAACGGCAGCGGGCCGGTACTCTTCCATCAATGACTGCGCTATCTGCGTCCCCGGTTCGAGACCAAGCGGAAAGCAGACGGTCGAGACGGCACTCCGGCCGAGTTCCGCATTGATTGTTGCAGCAACAGCCATGACCGGCGACGCATGCGCGTCTTCGGTCACCAGCACCACGCGTACATCGAACGCGAGCACCAGTGCGCGTGCGAGCACTGCGGCGCCGACAGGACCGTCCGTCTCGCCTTGCGGCAGGTTCGGCGGCGTACCCGCGCCGGTCGCGATGAAGACGATATCGCCACAAGCAAGCGTGTCTGCCAGCTTGCCCGCCGCCAGCGAACTCAGTGGTTCGCCGTGATGGGCACGGCATACTTCGTACATCGGCACGACATAGCCGGCCGGCAGGCCACCATTGAGCGGACGGATCTCGACTGTCATCAGGCGGTCAATGCGCTCGCCGGTAATCTGATCGTTATTGGACGTCATCGTGGAACCTCGTTCAGCGGTCGATTGGCTCATGGAAGGTTTCCTTCACTAGCAGCACGCAAACAAACGAGATGACGGCCGCTGCCACGACGTACCACGACACCGACATCGAGTTTCCGCTTCGCGCGACCAGCCAGGCTGCAACCAGTGGCGTCGGCGCGCTCGAAATGATTCCGGACAACTGGTAGGCTGTAGACGCGCCGCTGAAGCGATAGCGGGTCGGATACTGCTCGGCATAGATCACGCCGTGCAGCGAGCCGGTCGATGCATGGCCGATCCCAAGACCGAGCGCAAGCGCGACGGTGATGAGAAGGGGATTGCCGGTATCGAGCAACCAGAAGAACGGAAACGCGTAAGCCGCAAAGAAGACCGCGCCGAAGCCGTAGACCACCTTGCGGCCAACCTGGTCGGAGAGCCAGCCAAACACCGGCTGCATGGCGAGATCGACGGCAGCAGCCACGAGCAGCCCGCTCGACGCGACGCTGCGCGGAAGATGCAGCGTGCTCGTGATGTAGGTCAGTGCATAGACCGTGATGAGGAAATAGCCGACGTTCGCGACGGTCTGAAAGAAAACCATGATGAGCGTTTTCAGCTTCTCGTTCTGCCAGACCTCGAGCAGTGGAATGCGTGCGACGTTTCCAGATGCCTTCACCTTCTCAAAGTTTGGCGGTTCACTCACCTGCAGTCGGATATACATGCCCACTGCGAGCAACGCGAGGCTGAATACGAAAGGCAGTCGCCATCCCCATGTGAAGAACTGCGCGTCGGGCAGGCTGGATACGAGTGCGAATGCGCCGGTAGAGACCAGCAGTCCCGCCGGAACACCCATCTGCATCGTCGCGCCGAAGAGACCGCGCCGTCCTGCTGGCGCATGTTCGACCGACATCAACGCAGCGCCGCCCCATTCACCACCCAGCGCGAATCCCTGGACGATCCGAAGCAGGATCAGCAGTCCCGGGGCCCAGTATCCCGCTATGGCATACGACGGCAGGAATCCGATCGCCGCCGTGCATAGCCCCATCACGAGCAACGTAAAAATCAGCATCTTCTTGCGACCGACGCGATCGCCGAAATGGCCGATGACCATACCGCCAAGTGGACGCAACACGAACGCGACAGCGAACGATGCCATCGACGCGAGGGTGGCGAACTCAGGCGTCAACTGGCTGAAGAATACCTTCGGAAACACCAGAGCCGCTGCGGTACCGTACAGGAAGTAGTCGTACCACTCCACCGTCGTGCCGATAAACGAGCTGAACGCCGCTCGTGTGGACGAGGAACGCGACTCGCGCGCTATGTCGTCCGTGGTTGCTTCCAGATTTGCACTCATGTTCCACTCCAGACCCGTTGCTTCATGTGGCCGGCTGGTGGCCCAGTCCGCTACAAGCTGGCCGGGCCATCTCGGCATAGTGTCGTCGTCAGACGTTAATCGTCACGCTCTTACGCGACGTGTAGGCCTCGAGTGCGCCTTCGATCGAGTACTCCGCACCGATCCCACTCTGCTTCGCGCCGCCGTACGACATCCCCGGAATCTGCCCGCCTGCGCGGTTTACCTGCAACCAGCCCGCGTCGATCTCAGTCGTGGCTTTCAGAGCCGTCGTGACGTCGTTGGTGAAAACGTAGGCGGCAAGGCCGTAGACGGTGTCGTTTGCCCAGCGAATGACCTCTTCCTCGTCGGACCAGGGAATCGCAACCAATACCGGACCGAATACTTCCTCCCGCGCGACGCGCCAACTGTTGTCCACGCCTGAGAAAATGACCGGTTCCGGGAAGAAGCCCTTCGCCTCCTCGACTGCCGGTGGCAGCGAACCGGTCAGGACCGTAGCCCCCGCGTCGATCGCTTCCTTGATGAACGCGCGCACTTCCGAATAGCGTTCGGCGTTGACGATCGCGCCGATATCGTTCGATTCGTCGAGCGAATCGCCGATCTTCAGCTCCTTGACCTTCGCGACGAGCTTCGTCATGACGACGTCCCACACGTTCTTGTGCACGTACAGACGCGAGCCAGCAGTACAAGACTGCCCCTGACGCGCAAAACGCATCGCGTTGATGATGCCGGTCACCGTCGCGTCGACGTATTCGGGTGTTGCCGCGTCCGGATACACGATGCACGGACTCTTGCCGCCGAGTTCCAGCGTGGCGTGACCGATGCGATCGGCTACTGCGTGACCGACCAGCTTGCCCACTTCGAGCGAACCGGTGAACGACACCTTCGCGACATCGACATGCGCAGCGAGCGGCGCGCCCGCATCGATACCGGTACCCGTCACCACGTTGAACACGCCGGCCGGGAACAGACCCGTCGCCAGTTCGGCGATCTTGATGACGGCAAGCGGCGCGTCTTCGGCGGGCTTCAACACCAACGTGTTGCCGGTACCGAGGGCCATGCCGATCTTCACAGCCGCGAGCACCACAGGCGAGTTCCATGGAATGATCGCGCCGACCACGCCGAGCGGCTCGCGCGTGGAATAGCTGAAAAGGCCCGGACCTAGCGGCAGCGTTTCACCCTTTTGTTCCGCCATCACACCGCCGTAATACCGCAGCACTTCCGCTGCGCCCAGCACTTCGGGGCGGCTCTGCGTGCGAAGCGCGTTGCCGCTCTCGGCGGCGAGCACACGGGCGATTTCCTCAGCATGAGCCGTCACACGATTGCCCAATTCCGTCAGCAATGCGCCGCGCGCGCGAGACGCCAGGCGCCGCCATGCCGGAAAGGCGGCACGTGCCGCTGCCACTGCAGCGCTCACGTCCGTCGCGTCGCTTGCGCCGATAGTGGCAAGTCTCTCGCGGCGCGACGGATTCTCCACATCGAGGGTATTGCCGTTGGCGGGTACACGCCACTCGTTGTCGATCAATAGGCCCGTAATCCCCGCCTTCGGCAGTACGACTTCAGGAGCGACGGTATCGGTGCGAGAGTTCACTATGATTCCTCGTGTTGAATGTGTCATTGCGCTGCGGGCAAGCTCAGACGAACGCCGAGCAGTTCTTCATAAATTTCGTTGACGCTCGTCGAGTCCTTGCCGCCGAGCCCCTTGGCACGCGCCGCGTTATAGGTCTGCAGAACAAGTTGACCGAGCGGCATCGGTAGATTCGAGAACTCGTCGAGGCACAGCTTGACGTCCTTGTGCATCAGGTCGATCGCGAAGTTTGCCGGGCGTTCGGCCGTGAACAGCGTCTTCGGCAGATAGTCGAGCATCTTGCTGCCAGCGAGGCCAGCGGTCAGCACGTCGCACAGCACGTCGAGCTTCGCCCCGGCCTTCACGCTCGCCGTGAGCACTTCGCCGAGCGCTACCGTGTTGATCGCGGTCAGCAGGTTGTGCGAGAGCTTCGTCAACTGGCCCGCGCCCGTGTCGCCGCAATGCACGACACGGCCCGCGAGCACGTCGAAAATCGGTTTGAGCTGTTCGATGACCGAAGCCGGGCCGCCTACCATCAGCACCAGCTTGCCGTTCTCCGCGCCGGCAACGCCGCCGCTCACCGGCGAGTCGAGGAAGGCGACATGCTTTTGCGCGGCGGCAGCAGCGATTTCTTTCGTCGTAGCCGGATCGACCGTACTGAAGTCGACGATGACAGCACCTTGCGCAGCAGTCTTGAGAACACCGTCCTCACCAGTCACCGCATCGCGCAGTGTCTTCGGGCTCGGCAGGCTCAGTAGAATGCGCTCGGCGTCGAGCGCCGCATCGGCCGGGCTCGTAGCCGCCGCCGCGCCCTTCGATACAAGCGCGTCCACTGCTGCCTGACTCGGATCGAACACACGTACCTGATGGCCTGCGACGACAAGGCGAGCAGCCATCCGGCTACCCATTCGACCCACGCCGATAAATGCAACCTTCATTCGAATTTCCCTCCAACGGATTCAAGTGAGTGGAACTGTGACGCCGAATCACCGCCGAGCTGGTTGGCAAATCGTTTGGCGTCCTCTTGGTGTGACTATAGAAAGACAAAACAAGAAAAAAAAGACGACACTTTTTGACGGTATGCGTAAGTTTTATTTACTATTCGAAGATACCGAACGGAGTCGCCATGCTGAATCTCAGCCGTTTGCATCTCCTGCACGAGCTGTCTGTTCTCGGCACTGTCTCGGCAGTTGCCGAAGCGGTCCACCTCACGCGACCAGCCGTGTCGCAGCAGCTCGCGCTGCTTGAAGAGGAGCTCGAAACAGTGCTCATCGAACGCTCCGGCAGAGGCGTGCAACTCACGCCAGCAGGGCGCCGTCTCGTCGCGAGGTCGACGGATCTCTTCCAGATCGTGGAAGAGATCGAAGCGGAAGTAGCAGCGGCCAACGTGGAAGTGAGCGGTGAAGTACGGATTTCGGCATTCGGCTCGCTCGCCAGTAGCGTCGTGCCGCTCGCGATCAGGCAATTGCTGGAAGATCACCCGCGGCTCAACGTGATCTTCACGGAGCTGGAGCCGGCAGAAGGCTTGCGCGCAGCGGCAGCAAAGCAAACCGACCTGGCGATCGTGGACGATCTTGTTAGCGCGGAGGCACTGGCCAATGTGCTGGAATTCCGGCCGCTGTGCGTCGATCATTTCGACGCCGTGGTGTCGGCAAACCACAAACTGGCCGGACGCAAGTCAATCCAGTTGCCCGACCTCGCGCATGAGCGTTGGGCACTGAACCAATCGGCGGCCGCGTATCACGCCTTCATTCTCAATGCGTGCTATGCCGGCGGCTTTACGCCGAAGGTCACCACCAGTAGCCGCAACATGGCGGTCACTCTCGAAATGGTTCGAACCGGTTGTACGGTCGCCGTACTCCCACGCCTCGCGTTACGGCAGGCAGAAAAGGATCCCGACTTCGCCGTGATTCCAATCGATCCGGTTCTCAATCGACGTGTCTTCGTCGCTCTGCCGAAGGGCAGCGCGAAACGGCCTGCAGTAGCGGCCGTGCTCGATGCGCTCACTATCGCAGCGAGCGAACCCGAATAGTGTTGCCTGCGCGTCCGCGGGGACCAGCGCCGTGGGTAACCGATACTCCGTCCCAATAGCCTTATCGGCTCACATCCGTAGCTCGTCGCCGCGCACCGATCCGCTTTCGGGTGCCGTTCTACGCGGCATCCAGAACCCGCCTGAGCGATGGCGAGGCCCGTTGTAAAGCGGTATCGACTGGTTCCGAGGCTAATCCCGCGACCTCCGGAAGCCGGAATACAGACACCGCATGCTTCAATTCCGCCGCCTGCTGTTCCTGAGATTGCGCGGCCGCGCCAGCCTCCTCGACCAGGGCTGCATTGTGCTGCGTGACCTCATCCATTTGTGTAACCGCGAGGCTGATCTGTTCGATTCCTCGGCTCTGCTCTTCGGACGCCGCGGTAATTTCGCTCACGATGTCCGATACCTGCCGGGTCGCCTGCCTGACGCGGTCGACGGTTTCGCCAACCTCGGCCGCTTGTTGCGACCCGCTCTGGATCAATGCGACCGATGAGCCAATCAGATCCTTGATCTCGCGCGCCGCAGTAGCTGAGCGTTGCGCGAGGCTACGCACTTCCGCGGCCACTACCGCGAACCCGCGACCCTGCTCGCCGGCTCGAGCCGCCTCGACGGCCGCATTGAGCGCAAGGATATTGGTCTGGAAGGCAATGCCTTCAATGATGCCGGTGATGTCGGAAATCTGGCCGGAACTGCTGCTGATCTTCCCGATCGTGCCGATCATGCTTCGCACCGCTTCATTGCCTGCGTCGGCCAGGCTTGTCGCGCGTGTCGCGAGGACATTGGCCTGTCGGGCGTTGTCGGTGTTCTGTATGACAGTCTGCGTCAGTTGCGTCATGCTGGCCGCAGTCTGTTCGAGAGAAGCCGCCTGCTCTTCGGTGCGCACCGAAAGATTCAGGTTGCCGCTCGCAATCTCTCGAGCGCTAAGGTCGATCGATTCCGCACTGCGATTGATCGCTCCTACGATTTCGATCAGGTTGACCTGCATTTTGCGAAGCGACGCGCTGAGCCTCCCAGTCTCGGTAGAGGCCGCGCCGCTATCGATTCGCTCCGTCAGATCACCAGACGCCAGATGTTCCATCACGCCCACCACGACCGTGAGCGGCTGCGTCACTTTTTCCCGCAATACCCAGACCGAACCGCCAGCGAGCACCAACGATAGAGCGAGCGCGCCCATCAGCATGCCGCGCACGAACATCGCCTGGCGTCGCGCCGAATTGAACAAATCCGATGCACGCGCCTTACGCGCTGATACGACCGTATCCAGCGACTTGTCGAGCTTCGCGAACGTGGGATCCATTGGTCCTGCCACGAGCGCACGGTACTTCACCAGGTCGCCCGCTTTCAAGGCCTGTGCCGCCGGCGTCAATACGTTATCGAACACATCTGCGTATGCGTTGGCCACGGCCGCGTCCGTCTCGCTCTGCGTTGCCACCGGCACCATGTCCCGATAGCGGTTCCACGACGCGCGGGCCGATTCGAGCAACGACCGGCCGTCGCCGAGCGATGCGTTCGAGGCATCCAGTTCACCGTTACCGAAGTGCCGGTCGCATGCGTCGAAGGCCGCCCGCGCGCGCAGCAGCGCGGACCAGCTCGTTGTCAAGGCATCGGCGGATAGCATGTCGGCCTGCGCGACAGACAACGACTCGTTACTGACCGACAGCGCGCGCATGCTGCCCACGCCAACCAGCATTAACAGACTGACGAGTACCGCGACGACGAACAGAAGACTGGTCCTGATCGACACGTTGGCAAACATGGCATTGGCCCCTTTGTTTTTGTTGGCGAGGGTACGTCTCCGCGCACGGTCCGCATCAACCAGCAGCGTGTGCCGGCACCGTTCGCAGTGCGACGATGCCTTTTCGGATGATCTCGATGACGCGATCGACGTCGGCCGGCGTATTGAACATGGCGAACGAAATGCGGACGCCGCCACGTTCCGGCGACACCCGAACTCCTTCGCGGGTGAGGTAGTCGAACCATGGCTGGACAGGCAGATCCAGAACATGGATATGGGAACGTGCTTCCCGCGAGCGCGGCCCGACAAGCGCTATCTCGAGTTCGTCCAGATGCGCGATCAAACGCTCACCCAGCGCCAGCACATGCGTCTCGACGTTCGACACACCGATTTCTTCGATCAGGTCAATCGCGGCGCCAAGCGCATGCAGATCAGGCAGATTGAAATTGCCGATCTCGAAGCGACCCGCGTCCTTGCGCAGTTGCAAGTCGTCCGGCCGGGCGACATAGTCGGCAGGTGGATTCGCCAGCGCGGACATTGCCACATAGGCTGGTTGCATCTCGTCGAGTCCGTTCTTCACGTACAGGATGCCGAGTCCCTGCGGAACGAGCAGCCCCTTGTGACAGCCCGCAGCGAGTACCGATACGCCGAGCGCCTTGACGTCGACAGGCAACACGCCGACCGACTGCATCGCGTCAACGACGAGATAGATGCCTTTCTCCTCGCACAGCCTGCCGATACTTGCGATATCGTGCCGCTGACCTGCATGAAATGTCACATGCGAAAGCGAGATCACCTTCGTCCGCTCGTCGATGAATGGCGCGAAGGTTTCCGCATCCGCAATGACGCTGTCGGAGGACAGTTGGACAAAGCGGACTTCGACGCCCTTGCGCTTCAAATTCAGCCATGCGTAGGCGTTGTTCGGATGATCGCCCTCGATCAGCAGCACGTTGTCCCCTGCCCTCAACGGTACCGCGTTGGCGGCGATGTTCAACCCCTCGGACGTGTTCTTCGTGAACGCGATTTCGCATGGCTCCGCATTGAGAAACGCGGCGACACGCGTACGCGTCTCTTCGACACGGCGCAGCCATATCGGCTTCGGTCCCGCCATTTCGTGACCTTCCGCGTAGAACGCGTCGAGCGCCACGCGCACTCTGGTGGCTAGTGGTGTCTGATGCGCGGAATCGAGGTACAGCATGTGGCGCGTGACGGGAAACTCGTCGCGAACTGTTTCGTGATCGAAAAGCGTGGTCATGGGAAAATCGCGGCCAGCGCCGTGATGGAAGAAATGTTAAAAGAAACCGCGAAGTGAGACTCTCCGTGGCAGGCACGGCATTCATGAACTCGAAAAAATCTCCGCAGCCTAAGCCGGCGACAGGACCTGCCCCAGGAATTCGCGTACGCGCGGATGCGACGTATCTTCGAAGAATTCGTCCGGCGAGGCATCGACGACGATCCTGCCTCCATCCACGAAAATGATTCGATCGGCAACGCGGCGCGCGAACGACATTTCATGGGTCACGCAAAGCATCGTCATGCCTTCTGTCGCAAGTGCGATCATGGTGTCCAGCACTTCCTTGACCATTTCCGGGTCGAGCGCCGACGTGGGCTCGTCGAACAGCATCACATCGGGATTCATGCATAGCGCCCGCGCGATAGCCACGCGCTGCTGCTGACCTCCCGACAGTTGCGGCGGATATTTGTCCGCCTGATTCGCAACGCGCACCTTGGTCAACAGCTTCATCGCCGTATCGCGTGCCTGTTCCTTACTTAGACCACCCACCTTGATCGGCGCAAGCATGCAGTTGTTCAGCACCGTGTGATGTGGAAACAGGTTGAAGCTCTGAAACACCATGCCGACGTGACGGCGAATCTCGGGCGATTTGTCGTAGCGCTGGCCCGTGCGTGCATTGCGGACGATGACTTCTCCGTCATCGACGTCTTCGAGACCGTTGATGCAACGGATCAACGTCGACTTGCCTGAGCCCGACGGGCCGCAGATCACGACCTTCTGCCCGGCGTAGACCTTCAGATCGACGTTTTGAAGCACCGTGTGCGGACCGAAGCGTTTTGTCAGCGAAGCGAGTTCGATCACTGGGGTTGATTGGGAGTCCACGTTACGTCCTTCTCATTTCAGGGGCGGGAAGCATCTCAGTTCGCGGCGGTCAAGGTGGCAGCGGGCGGTAGCCGAACCTGGCCACGCAACTGGCGCCGGTGACGCAGATGATCGGCGAGTCCGGCACACACGGAACACACCACGAAGTACACGAGTGCGGCAAAGGTATAGAACTCAATAAGCTTCCCATCGCGCTGCGCGATCTTTGACGCCATGCCCGTGAAATCGGTAAGCGATAGCACGTAGACGAGCGACGTATCCTGAAACAGGATGATCGCTTGCGTCACCATGATCGGCACTACTGCGCGCAGGGCCTGTGGCACGATCACAATGGTGTATGCCTGCCATGTGCTGAAACCGAGTGCCTTCGCACCCTCGTATTGGCCACGCGGCACGGATAGCAGCCCGGAGCGAATGATTTCGCAGAAGTAAGCGGCCTCAAACAGCGTGTAGGTGACAAAAGCTGTCAAATGCGGACTGACCGACACTGAAATCCCGCCCGGCGAAAACCTGCGCAAGACGAGCGGCACCAGGAAGAAGAACCAGAACAACACCATGATGAGGGGAACGGAACGCATCACGGTGACATAGGCCCACACAATCCGGTCCAATATCGGCACGCGGACATGTCGAATCACGGCGAGCACAATACCGCTCGCGAGACCGCCGATGAACGCGGTAAACGTAAGCTCCAGCGTAAGCAGCATGCCCTCGCCGAGGTACGGAAGTGCGCGCTCGATCGCGCCGAAGTCATAGGCAATCATTTTTTCCTCCGCGCATGCTTTCCCGTTGCTGCGAGTGTCGTTGTGGACGGGTATTTCGCGGCAACGAGGTGGGCGGCCCAATAGATCGCAAGCGAGAGAGCGAAGTAGACGCCGGTCACGACACTGAACGACTCAAAGGTGCGGAACGTAAACTCGTTCATCTGTTGCGCCTGCGCGGTCAGTTCGAGCAAACCGATGGTCATGGCCACCGACGTGTTCTTCAGCAGCGCTAGCGCTTCGTTCGTAAGCGCCGGCGCCATGCTTCTCAGTGCCTGAGGAACGAGCACGCTTGCATATGTGTTCAGGCCCGACAGTCCGAGCGCGTGTGCGGCTTCGCGCTGTCCCTTGGGCAATGCCTGAATGCCGGCCCGCACCTGTTCCGTGATGCGAGCGCCCGTATAGAGGCCGACTGCAATCAATGCTGGAACGAAGCTCCCCCACGGCGGCGGCATGCTCTTCAGCGCGCCGCCCAAACCTGACGGCAACAGCTCGGGAAACACGAAGTACCACAGGAACGCCTGAAGCAGCAGCGGTACGTTTCTGAACACCTGCACATAGGTGCGACCGACTGTCCTGAACACCGTGCTGTCCGAGGTCCGCCCGCAGCCCATGCATACTCCGAATACCGCCGCGATGACACCTGCGCCGAACCAGAGCAGGAGCGTCCAGGACAATCCCGACAGGAGCCAGTCAATGTACCGCCCCCCGTCAATAGTCGTTTCGAAAAGAAGTTGCATGATGCTGTACCTGTGCGGAGGGAGAAACATCTCCCTCACTTACCTGTTCAAGACGGAACCTTATCGCTGGGCGACTTGACACGCTCCTTCAGATCGTTGCTCATCGGGAAGTCCATCTTGATGCCGCGCGGCGGAATGGCGCCCACGAACCACTTGTCGTAGATCTTCGTGAACTCGCCGGACGCCATCAACGACTTCAGCGTGTCGTCTACAACCTGCTTGAATGCGGGATCGTTCTTCGGAATCATCAATCCGTAGTAGAGCGTGTTGTACGACTGCGGAACAAACATGTAGGCTTTCGGGTCCTTCGCATCGGCCTTCTTCGCGGCGAGCAAGACGTCATCCTCGATGAATGCGGCAGCGCGGCCACTTTCGAGAACAAGCATCGATTCGCCGTGGTCGTGCGCCGGGATGTACTTCAGGTCGAGGTTATTTTTGTCGCTGATTTCTTTCGCGAATCCAAGCGCATTGGAACCTTGCGTATAGACGACGGTTTTGCCTTTCAGATCGGCGTCGGTCTTGATACCGGAGTCAGCCCTGACTAGCCAGCGCGTATGGCTGACAAAAGTCGCGACCGAAAACCCAACCTGCTGCTGACGATCGGGCGTGTTCGCTGTGGCTGCGCATTCGATGTCGACGTTCCCGTTGTTGACGAGCGCAATGCGGTTTGCCGACGTCACCGGCACGTTGGTAACCTTCAGTGCGGGCACGGCTTCCTTGATCTTGTCGACGATCTTGTGGCACAGGTCAATCGAAAAGCCGACATAGTTCTGGTTCTGGTCCAGATAGGAGAACGGAACGGACGCGTCACGAACGCCGAGCCGGATCTCGCCAGTGCTCTTGATTTTCGCGAGGGTATCGGCCGCGAGCGCGTCGGTCGACGACGCGAGGCTCGCTGCCACGAGAAGAACAGTTGGAACGAACGATCTGAACAGCATTCTCAACTCCTGTGTGATTCCAGGTCGTGCTACGGGGGTCTCCCGGCTCTTGGAATGTTGGGTATAAGCGCACCGGAGGACGACGCGCAAAAGGACTGTAGGCACACAAAAACAATAAGAAAAGACGACCTTTTCTTTCTAAACAGGAAGAAAAATCTTTCCTATCGACACGTACCGGCAAGCTTGCGATGCTGTGAAGCAGCTATGGAATACAAGGCGTTCACACCCGCTGATCGAGCGAATCCGACAGTTCTCCGCGCCGAGGTAAGCCGGAGAGATACGAGGTCGTGGTGTCGTCGACACAACGCACGATGTCGAACCGATACCAAAAGACCAGGGTTTGTCCTGAAAGGATATGTTGGGTACCCGATCTTGATCTCGCGTGACACTGCAAAGGGAAAGGTTTCGTTCGACAGGTCCTCACCGGAGACCTTCTCCAGCAACGCACGCGAGTTCAGCCCCATCGCAACCCGGTTTCCTCGACGGGCAGGCTACCGAAGGGCATTCAGGTAACGGTTGACCTCGGTCAAAAGAGCCGAGTGGTATTGTTCCGGCAGGCCCCTGTCGTCACCCAGGGACATCAGATCCTCGATCCTGCCGCGGAACGAGCCGGCAATTTCCGCCCGCATCGAGGCTGGCAGGTGCGTCAACACCGAAACCAGCAATTCTCCGAAGACCGCAAGGCGCGCGCCGTGTTGAACCACGCTCATACCGTTTATCTTCGATAGCGTCGCAAGCGAATCGAGCAACATGTCGTCGTTCACCTGTTCAGATTGTTGGGCTGGAACTGGCTGCGACTGCTCAGGTGAAACCGGCCGGACCTCAATGTCTGCGGCGCCGCTCTGCGTTTTAAAGAGCCTGAACATGACACATCTCGTGATCAGAACGTTTCCCAGTCCGCGGTCGCCGTGGCTGCTACGGTGACGGAGTGTTTGTCACTATTGGCGGAAGGAGCAACCGGTGGCTTCGAGGGCTCAGCACGACGCGTGACCGGCGTCCTCGGGGCAGGCAGGCGGGGCTTGCCTTGCGGAATCGCCACGCGTGCCGCAGATTGCCCCGTGTCGGCGATCCTGAACACGGACACGGCCTCCTTCAGCCTGGTTGCCTGCTCTTCAAGTGACTGCGCTGCGGCCGCGGCCTGCTCGACAAGCGCCGCGTTCTGCTGAGTGACTTCGTCCATCTGGCCGACGGCCTGGTTCACCTGCTCGATGCCACGGCTCTGTTCTTCAGAAGCTGCCGCGATCTCGCCGACAATATCGGAAACCTGTTTGATTGCGTGCTTGACCTGTCCCATGGTGGCGCTGACTTCCGCTGCCTGCTTTGCGCCGTCCTGAATCGTTGTCACGGACGAGCTGATCAGCTCCTTGATTTCCTTTGCAGCGGTGGCGGAGCGCTGAGCCAGACTGCGGACCTCACTGGCGACCACGGCAAAGCCTCGCCCCTGTTCGCCGGCACGTGCGGCTTCGACGGCTGCGTTGAGCGCAAGGATGTTCGTCTGGAAAGCAATGCCTTCAATGACGCTGGTGATTTCGGAAATCTTGCTTGAACTACTGCTGATCTGTCCGATTGTCCCGACCATGGCCTGAACCGAGTCGTTACCTGTATCGGCCATGTCAGTGGCATTGGTAGCCAGCGCGTTCGCCTGCCGGGCATTGTCGGCGTTCTGCTTCACTGTTTCGGTCAACTGCGTCATGCTGGCTGCGGTTTCTTCAAGCGACGCCGCCTGCTCCTCGGTGCGTGCCGACAAATCGGTGTTGCCGCTGGCAATTTCACGCGACGCCACAGCGACCGACTCGGTGGACACCTTAATCCCGCGAACCGTATTGCTGAGCTGGTGGTCCATTTTCTTCAGTGCCTCGAGAAGCTGGCCTAACTCGCCTCCTGAATCAACTGCGATCTGATTTTCAAGCTTGCCGCTCGCGATATTGTTCGCGCCCTCAACCGCCTTGTTGAGCGGCTTCGCGATTGCACGCAGCAGATAGGTCGATGCACCGAGGGCAACCATAACGCCGGCACCGAGAAGAACAATTGCGATCCAGAGGATAGTCGTGAACGTCGATTTACCGTCATCGACAAATTGCTGGGCCTGAGCCAGATTGAGTGCGGCATCCTGGTCCAGTGCGTCGTTCATGGTCTCGGTTATCGGGACGATCTTTTCGATCACGGAAGACGCCGCATCGAAATTGCTCGCGCTAGCAGCGGCTAAAGCTTCATCCGTAAGGGACGTGAACTGCGTCAGGGTGCTCTGGATCAGCTCCGCGGCCTTCCGCTCCGCGTCGCTGGATACGCCGCTTGGGTAATAGTGATTCCATGACTTGTTGAGCTTTCCAAATTGTCGGTGAACGGCCGTACCGAATTCCGCTGTTTTAGCTGGATCGTGAAATACCTGAATACGCCTTAGCAGAAGGCGCACGTTAAGCTGGGCTGCACGAACTTCTGATAGATCCGCAATCGGTGAAGATCGCGCGCAAACATGGGCTCCTCATCATCGAGGACGCCGCCTATGCGTTCCTCGCGAAGGCGCCGCCGCCTCCCCTGGCGGCGCTTGCACCCGAAACGACCGTGTACGTCTCAGGGCTCTCAAAGAGCGTCGCCACCGGGCTGCGCTTCGGCTTCGCGGTCGCGCCAGTTCAATGGGTGCCCGCCATCGAGCGAACCATCAGGGCGACCACCTGGAATACGCCCGGCGTGGTAACAGCGATCGCCTGCGGCTGGCTCGACGATGGCACCGTCGCCAGGTTGGAGGTCGAGAAGCGGCAGGACGCAGCGATCCGGCAGTCGATGGCACGCGATATCCTTGCGGGACTAGGATCCGTCGGCCATCCATCGTCCTATTTCCTCTGGCTTCCTCTGACAGAAGATATTCGCGCCGACCAGATCGCGATGGCACTCACGCGCGAACACGTTTCGGTTTCCACCGCCGAACCGTTTTCCACATGTGCTTCCGTGCCGCATGCGATCCGCGTGGCGCTCGGCTCGGTGGAACTAGAGGATCTTCGCAAAGCACTGGAAAAAGTGAGACGACTCATTCGTGCTTACCTGTAGTGAGTTCCTTCAAGCGATCGCCAGGGACCGCGTGCCGCGTGAGTCCCCCTGCATCAACTGAAATGGCTCACCGCCAGGTCGATGAACTCCCTCACCTTGCGCGGCACGAAGTCCCGGCTCGGATAGACAAGCGAAACAGCCACGTCCGCATTGATCAGCGAATACCCGTCGAGGACATGAACCAGCGTCCTCGCCCGAAGCGCATCCGCAACCAGCTCGCTGGGCAGCAGGGCAACGCCCATGCCGTTGAGCGCCGACTGCATTTGCATCACGAGGCTGTTGACGGTCATCGACGGTTGAACGGTGACGCTTTCTTCCTTCCCCTCACGGTCGACGAAAATCCACGCTTGCTGGGCGCCGTCGGCGGGTACTGAAATCACCCTGCACCTCTTCAGGTCCGCGGGAATTTCCGGGTAGCCCGCCTGGGCAAGATAGTCGGGCGACGCGACCGGAATGACGAACGAGCTGATCAGCCGCCGCAAGATCAGCGTTTCCGAGCGGACCATCTGCTCGCTCACGATCCCGACGTCGAAGCCGCCTTCGAGCAGGTCGACACGCCGCTCGGTCAGCGTGACGTTGAGGTTCACTCGTGGAAATCTCGCCTGGTAGTCCGCGAAGAGCGGTGTGAGTTGCAGGAGCGAAAAGCTGCCCAATGCAACGATGCGGATCTCACCGCTTAATTCGGTTTGCTCCGTAGTCGCGCGGGATTCGACTTCATCGAGTTGTTTCAGCAGATCCCGGCAGCCGTCGGCGTACTCGGCACCCGCCTGAGTCAGCACGACTTTGCGCGTAGTGCGCTGAAACAGGCGGATGCCGAGGTGTTTTTCCAGACTCGACACATGGCGCGTGACGACGGACGTCGACGTGCTGAGCCGCTCCGCCGTCTGCGCGAAGCTCCTGCAATCGGCGACCTGTACAAAGACCTGCATGGCCTGAAAGAGATTCATAACGGGACGGTTCATGGAAAATACCTGTAATGCCGCATCGGCCGTTGCGCGTGCTCGTCATTGCGGATGCTCGCGGGCGTCGGCGCCTAGCGCCGCTGGTCGAGCCATCTGGTCCACCATGCCTCGCGCATCGCGCGTTCGAGGTCGTCCGCGTAGTCGTCCACCACCTTTTCGTATTCGGCGGTGTTCGCTTCGCAGTCGGACGGATTGAGTTTGCCCTGCGCCTTGCGAATCGCGGAAACGCTCATGTGGAGCATCGTCATCTCGTCCCACATTGCGCGGTAACGGTCACTGTCGTCGTCGTTCACCATGGCTGATCCATCTGGAATCGCGGCATGCCGGGCCGCTGCGCTAGAGGCAAAGCGTCGTCAACTCAACCGGATCTTCGGCTGGACCAGTCCGTTGATCTGCTCGGCGGTCCACAGCAGCCCCGCTCTGCCGAAACCGTGAAGCGCCTGCTGATGACGTCGATAAAGCATGGCGTGGCTCAGTTGCGCGAAGCGCCCGCGAATGAAGCCGCCCGGGAAGAAGCCAAACCGTCCGAGTGTGCCGAATGCGCCGTAGTCGCTCAACGACACGAGCGAGCCGAAGTCCCGAAACGCGAACTCCGGCATCGGCACGCCGGCGAGCCATCCAGGCAGGTGACGGGCCAGATGCTCCGCCTGCTGCGTGGCCACTTGCGCGGTGGGCGGCAACGGCCTCTCATTGTTCGCGGGCGTCAAGCTCGCGCAATCGCCGAGCGCGAACACCCGGTCGTCGCGGGTCGACTGAAGCGTCGCGTCGATCACGATCTGATTCGCGCGATTGGTTTCCAGCCCGGCCAGCTCGCTCATGAAGTCCGGCGCCTTGACGCCCGCGGCCCACACCATCAGATCCGCCTTCACCAGGCGGTCGTCGCCGTGCCGGAATCCGTCCTCCTGCGCCGCCGTGACGCGCGCCGAGGTCAGCACGCGAAAGCCGATGTGCTCGAGCTGTTGCTGGGTCGATGCGGAGATCGCCGGCGGAAACGAGGCGAGCACGCGCGGGCCGCTTTCCAGCAGCGTGAGACTCAGCCGGCTGCGCAGTGTCGGATCGCCGTAGCCTTGCGCAATTTCGAGCACCCGGCTCAACTCGGCGGCAAGCTCGACGCCGGTAGCGCCGGCGCCGACAATCGCGACGCGCAGCCTTTCGTCCCGCACCACCGCGCGCAGCATACGCGCGCGCAACACGCCGTTGAAGGCTTCGGCCTGCTGCTGGCTGTCGATGAAATGACAGTGCTGCCTGACGCCGGGGACACCGAAGTCGTTTGCCCGGCTGCCCACCGACAGCACCAGTACGTCGTACGGAACCGCTCGTGCCTCCAGCACCAGTTCGCCTTCGGGCGTCCTGACTTCATTGAGCAGGACTTCCTTGCGCTGCCGGTCCAGTCCGCACATCTCGCCTGGCTGCCAGGCAAAGCGGTGCGCGCTTGCATGCGCGAGGTAGCTCACCTGCTGTTGCTTCACGTCGCGCGTGCCGGCCGCGATGGTATGCAGCATCGGCTTCCAGATGTGCGTGGGGCTGCTGTCGATCAGCGTCACTGACGCCTCGTGCGAATGCGTAAAATGGTTGCCCAGCCGCGTGGCGAGCAGAATGCCGGCGATTCCGCCGCCGACGATGACAATGCGTGTTGCGTTGGACATAACTGTTCCGTGTTGATGACGGTTCGCGAATTCCGCGCGAGGACGAAAGACGCATGGCGCTTGAGTGCGCATTCGGTGCACCTTCAGTGCGCCTGCGACGTGTCCGCGACCCGCGTCGGTTTCGGCGCCAGCCAGACCGCGAGCGCGGCGAAAATGAAACAGGCGGCTGCAATCGTGAAGAGCTGATTGGTCGCGAGCATCACCGCCTGCGACTGCACCACGTCGCTGATCTGCGCCTGCGCCTGACTCGCGCTCCAGCCGGAATGGGTCAGCATGGTCGAGAAGTGGCCGGCCTGATCGACGAGTCCCGACAATTCCGCCCGGTCATATTTGGTCCGGTCTTCCCAACTCGTATTGACCAGCGACGTCGCAATCGCACCGCCGAAGGTCCGGCAGAAATTCATGAGTCCCGCCGCCGATGCGGTTTCAGGTTCCTCGACGCTGCTCAGCGCGAGACCCGTGAGCGGCACGAAGAAGAACGGCAAGCCGATGCCTTGCAGCAGCAGCGGCAACGCCACCTGCCAGAACGTCATGTCGGTATTCGCATGCGTGCGCAACAGCGTGATCGCGCCGAGCCACATCACGCCGGCGAACACCAGCCAGCGGCCGTCGAATCGGGACGACAGGTTGGCCGCGAGCGGTGCCGAGAGCACGGCGAGGATGCCGGTCATCGCCGTGGCGCACCCCGCCCACGTCGCCGTGTAGCCCATGTAGCTCTGCAGCCACAACGGCGTCAGCACGGTGGCGCCGAAAAACGCGCCGAATGCCAGCGTGATCGTGACGACGCTCGCGCTAAAGCCGCGATGACGGAACACCCGCAGATCGACGACGGGATGACGGTCCGTCAGTTCCCAGATCAGGAACGACGCAAAGCCGATCGCCGCGATGATCGCGAGTACGCGGATTTCCGTCGATGCGAACCAGTCGTTGTCCTTGCCTTCGTCGAGCAGAATTTGCAGCGCTCCGACCCACACCACCAGCAGCGCGAGACCCACGGCGTCGATTGGAACGCGCATCAGGCTCGTCTCGTAGCGCTTCAGCAGTCGCCATCCGAGATACCCGCAGATCAGCGCGACGGGAACGTTGATATAGAAGATGTACGCCCAGTGCATGCGGTCGCAGATCATGCCGCCCAGGATCGGCCCCATCACCGGCGCGACCAAAGTCGTCATGCTCCACAAGCCGATCGCCGCAGCCGCTTTCTCCTTCGGGAAAATGCGCAGCAGCAGCGTTTGCGACAGCGGCATCAGCGGCCCGCCGGCGAGTCCCTGAAACACGCGGAACAGCACCAGCATGCCGAGCGACGTCGCCATGCCGCACAGCGCCGAACACAGGCCGAACATGATCAGCGACGTGATGAACACGCGCACCGTGCCGAAGCGGCTTGCCAGCCAGCCGGTCAACGGCACGGTGATCGCCTCGGCCACTGCGTACGACGTAATGACGTAGGTGCCCTGGCTCGACGACGCGCCCAGTGCCCCGGAGATGGTCGGCACCGACACGTTCGCGATCGTCGTGTCCAGCACCGCGACAAAGTTGGCCGCAGCCAGCAGCAGCGCCGCGCCGATCAGCATGCCGCCGCTGAGCGGCGGCAGCGGGATATCCCGCGTTTGACTGGAAGACATGGTCGGCGCGGCCTCAGCTTGCGGGCGTGGCGTCGCCGCCGTTGCGCGTATCCACGGTCGCTTCCATCGACAGACCGACACCCAGCGGATGCGCGCGAAGATCGGCCGCGTCGATGGCGACCCGCACCGGCAGGCGCTGGACCACCTTGATCCAGTTGCCGGTGGCGTTCTGCGCGGGAATCATCGCGAACGCCGAGCCCGCGCCGCCCGCCAGTCCCGCGACCTTGCCGTGATAGACGACCTTGCCGCCGTACAGATCGGACGTCAGCTCGACCGGCTGACCGATCCGCACGTTGTCGAGCTGAACTTCCTTGAAATTCGCATCGACGTGCAGCGAATCCACCGGCACGACAGACAGCAGCGACGCGCCCGGCTCGACCCGCTGGCCCACCTGCACCTGGCGGCGCGCGACGACGCCGTCGACAGGCGCACGCAACACCGTGCGCTCCAGATCGACGCGCGCCTGATCCCGCTTGGCGCGCGCGAGCAGCACTTCAGGATTGGTGTCGACGGTGGTATCGACGAAGAGCACCTTGTTGGCGTCCTGTGAACCGACCGCCGCCGCACGGCTCGCCTGCGCCTGCAATGCGGCGGCACGGGCCGCCGTCAGCGCCGCCTCGGCGCTCGCGAACGAGGTCTGCGCGTTGCTGAGTTCCTCGCCCGAAACCGAGCCGGAATGCGCGAGCGCTTCGCGGCGCTTCAGGTCGATCGCCGCACGGTCGAAGTCGGCCTTGGCCGACGCGATCTGCGCATTCGTGCGCGCTTCGTCGGCCGCGCGCGCGTCCACCTGGGCGGCGAGGCCGGCGTCGGTCGCGAGGTAGCCGCGCACTCTGCGCTCGGCGCGTCCGACTTCGGCTTCAGCCTGCTCGAGCGCGAGCTTCGCATCGGTGTCGTCGATCACGACGAGCACGTCGCCCTTGCGGACATGCTGCGTATCGACCGCGGCGACGCGCTGCACGATGCCGCTCACCGACGGCGTGATCGACGCGATTTCGGCCGCGGTGTAAGCGTTGTCGGTCGACACATAACGCGAGCCGATGAAGTACCAGTAGCCGCCGTAAGCGAGGCTGGCGAGGACGATGACCGCGCCTAGCAAGCCGAACAGTTTCTGGCGGCGGGCGGAGGAAGCGGCGGGCGCGGCGGCCGTCGCCGTCTTGTCGCCGGCATAGGCGGAATGGTCGGCGGCCGGCACGGACGGCGCGTCGGCTACGGGGGAATGGCTTTGAGACATGTTCTGGTCCTTGGGATCAGCTTTGATTTTTCGGGTTAGCTTGTGGGCTCGCTTCCGGGTTCGCTTCGGAGTTCGCTCCCAGATTCGCTTCGGACTTCGTACTACCGGCGGCGGGCAGCGCGGCGGCCGACGTATTGGCCGAGCCGGCCGCGTTGGCCGCGTTGGCCGCGTTGGCCTGATAACCGCCACCGAGCGCGCGCACGAGCGAGACGTCCAGCGTGAAGGTGCGCGAGCGCATGTCGGCGAGCTGGCGCTGCGCGCTGACCAGCGTGTCGGCGGCGCTCAGTACGTCGAGATAGCCGGACAGACCGCCCTGATAGCGCTCGAGCGCGACCCGGTGCGACTGCGCGGCCGCGTCGTAAGACGCCTGCGTCGCCTGCAACCGGTCGGTGAGCGCGCGTTTGCTGACGGCGACGTCGGCCACGTCGCGCAGCGCCCTGGTCAGCGTTTCGTCGTAGTTGGCGACGGCTTCGTCGTAAGTCGCGCGCGCGCCGCGCAACTGGCCGCGCAACCGGCCGCCGTTGAAGATCGGCAGCGTGACGGCCGGGCCGACATTCCCGACCGCCGAACCCGCGCGCGTCAGCATGTTCAATCCGAGCGACTGGAAGCCAATCATCGCCGAGAGATTCACGTTCGGATAGAAACCGGCCTTGGCGACGTCAATCCGCTTGCTCGCCGCCTCCGCGCGCAAGCGTGCAATGACGACGTCGGGGCGGCGGCCCAACAAACCAAGCGCCAGGTCGGCGGGCATCGCGACTGGCTGCGTCAGATCCACGGCCGGACGGCCGATGCCTAGGCCGCGATCGGGACCGTCGCCCATCAGCGCGGCAATCCGGTTGCGGGTGAGCGCAATCGCTTCGTCGAGTTCGAACAGGTCGGCGCGCGCGCTTTGCTGCCTAGATTCCGCCTGCTTGACGCCGGCTTGCGTCTCCAGTCCGTTAGCGAAACGTTCGGCGAACAGTTGCGCTGACTGGGTGCGGATCTTGACCGCGGCTTCGGCGCTGTCGCGTTCGGCGAACTGGCGCGCGAGATCCGCATACGCGTCGGCAATCGACGCCGCCAGCACCATGCGGGCCTGGGCGGCATCGGCGCGCGCCGCGTCGAGTTCCGACGTGGCAGCGGCGAGCGACGCGCGGTTCTTGCCCCAGAAGTCGATCTCGTAGCTGAAATTGAGTTCGGCGGTGCCGTACGGACGCCAGCCGCGCGGCACGAAAGCGGGCGGCACGCCGTTGTTATAACTCTGCTTCTGCTTTTCGACTGAACCTTGGGCGCTGACTTCAGGCAGCAGCGCGGCGCCCGCTTCCTGTGCCGAGGCTTCCGCATTGTGCAGACGCGCTTGCGCGGTCGCCAATGTCGGCTCGCCCTTTAACGCTTCCGCGATCAGCGCGCTCAACTGCGGATCGTTGTAGCGCAGCCACCACTGTTCCGTGGGCCAGGTGGACTGCGCGTCCGTGCCCGTGCCGAAACTGTGCGCGGTCTCGTAGCTGCTCACATCCTTCGGCGACGGTTTTTGCGGCATGTCAGGCAATTGCGCGCATGCGCTCGCCAGCACGGTGATGGCAAGCCCGACGGCAAACCTCATGCCCGGCTTCGTCATTCGTACGGGACGCACCCGCTCCCCGATTACCATGGTTTCTTTCACGATGTCAGTATTCGCTCTTAACAATACCGTTGAGTTTAGTTATGTGAATGTCGGTGTGTCAACATAAATAAACTCGCGGGTTCAGTTTTGATGGCAGGGTTTGGTGACAGGTTTTGGTAACATCACGCACGGACAGGTTTCATGAACCTGTCCGGAAAAGCACAGGGAAGCCTCGGGAATGAGAAAGAAAACGGAAGAGAAGCGGCAGGCGATCGTCGACGCCGCATTTGAAGTCTTCAGTGAGGTCGGCTTCGAGCAGGCGTCGATGTCCGAGATCGCAGCGCAGGCCGGCGCGTCCAAAGCAACGCTATATGGCTACTTCAAGTCGAAAGAAGAGATGTTCTTCGAAGTGATGATCGAGTCCGCCGCGCAGGAAGTGATAGAGGCGTTTGCGCTGCTCAAGACATCGGTGCCGATCCGCGAGGCGCTGACAGGTTTCGGCAAGCACTATCTGACCGCCATTCTCAAGCCGCAATTGCTTGCGGTGCGCCGCTTAACCATTCACGAAGGCGGCCGCTCGCATGTGGGTGCGTTGTTTTACGAACGCGGACCGAAAATCGGCTGGCAGATGGTGATGAACTTTCTGCAGCAGTCAAGCGAGGCGGGCCAGTTGTGCAAGTGCAATGTCACCGTCGCGACAGCGCACCTTCAAGCGCTATATGAAGCGGAGCTGGTTGAGTTATGTCTACTGGGCGTGCCGGCGAACGTCTCGGCGCGCAACATTACGCAAGTGGTGAACCGGGCCGTGGACGTTTTCATGGCGGCCTATGGCGGCGACTCCGATAAAAGCCGCTAGACCGGGACGCACGTGCTGATCATGACTGGGAGCGGCATCATCCTGATGAAATCTTCCTGCCGTTCGGCAGGTCGTGGCGGCGATGCCACCGGCATAGCGCCGGCGCGAGGGTCTTCATCTTCGCCAGGCTGCTCGTCGCCATCGCCAACCTCCGAGGCGGCGTAAGCCCTGCCCGCTATAAACTCACCAGCAAAACCGCCGACTCTGCGGCCACCGTTCTGATACTTCATCAAGGACGTGCAGGACGACAAACGCGTGCTTTCCTCGCTTGGGTAACGCGTCTCATATTCGCATCGAACTTGAAGCGTCAGGTAGACTGCGTGAATTTCATAGCTGGTCAACGCTGGGGGCAATCTAACTAGATTTAGTTTATATCTATAGGGTTACTAACTTTTCGCGTCACGGGCCTGGCGAAGCATGCACGATAGCGAGAACCGTGCGTGTTCGGCACAGAGGCTTAACCAGGATCAACCAGGATCAACGCGCCAAAGGATAGCTCAACGGCGGCTGGATGAGGTCTAGCAGCATTGACAAGCAGAGGCGACCAAGTATCGCGGGGACAACCCAACTCGAAGAAACGCCCGGATGTACCGCGAACGTTCACGGGAATCCGATACTAATTTGATGGTCGCTGCGTAGGTCGCAGATAAACAAAAACCCCGCAGAGCCTAGACTCTGCGGGGTTCTCTCTACCACTTCTGGCGGAGACGGAGGGATTCGAACCCTCGATCCAGGTTTTGGCCCAGATGCTCCCTTAGCAGGGGAGTGCCTTCGACCTCTCGGCCACGTCTCCCAAACTTTCGGTTGCGCAGGGAGTCAGCGCAACGAAGCCAAGATAATAGCGGGCTGAACCGCGAAGGTCAATGTCTACCGCACATTTTTTGTGCCAGTTTTATCAACGACGACGCAATTTATTCACATTGTCCGGCCATACAATCACGCATTCACCGATGAGGCGCTCTTGTACGCCCCACCCGGTGCAGCCAGGTCCAGATTTTAGGCCTGGTCCAGTTCGAACGCCTTATGCAGCGCGCGCACGGCGAGCTCCATGTACTTCTCGTCGATCAGCACCGAAATCTTGATTTCGGAGGTCGAGATCATCTGGATATTGATGCCCTCTTCCGACAGCGTGCGGAACATCGTGCTCGCGATACCCACATGCGAACGCATGCCGACGCCGACCACCGAGACCTTCGACACCTTCGGATCGCCCAGCACCTGCTCGGCTTGCACGTGACCCTTCACCTGGCCGGTGAGGATGTCCATGGCGCGCTGATAGTCACCGCGGCCGACCGTGAACGTGAAGTCCGTTTTACCTTCGACGCTCTGATTCTGAATGATCATGTCGACGTCGATATTCGCGTCCGCCACCGGGCCGAGAATCTGATACGCGATGCCCGGCTTGTCGGGCACACCCATCACGGCGATGCGAGCTTCGTCGCGCTGGAACGCGATGCCCGAGATGACTGCTTTTTCCATGGTCTCGTCTTCTTCAAAAGTAATCAGGGTGCCCGACTTCATTTCAGCGTCGAGCGGGATCAGCGGATCGGTCAGGCTCGACAGCACGCGCGTCTTCACCTGATATTTGCCGGCGAATTCCACCGAGCGGATCTGCAGCACCTTGGAACCCAGGCTTGCCATTTCCAGCATTTCTTCAAACGTCACGCGATCGAGGCGGCGCGCTTCTTCCACCACGCGCGGGTCGGTCGTGTAGACGCCGTCGACGTCCGTGTAAATCAGGCACTCGTCGGCCTTCAAGGCGGCAGCGACAGCAACCGCGGATGTATCCGAACCGCCACGGCCGAGCGTGGTGATATGGCCTTCAGGATCGATGCCCTGGAAGCCCGTGATCACCACCACTTTGCCTGCGTCGAGATCGCTCAGCACGCGCTCGCCGTCGATTTCGCTAATGCGTGCTTTCGTGAACGCGCTATCCGTTTTGACCGGCACTTGCCAGCCGGCATAGCTGACCGCTTCGACGCCGGCTTCCTGCAGCGCGATGGCGAGCAAACCCGAGCTGACCTGCTCGCCGGTGGCGGCAATCATGTCGAGTTCGCGCGGACTCGGCTGGCTCGTGATTTCTTTCGCGAGACCGAGCAGGCGGTTGGTTTCGCCGGACATCGCCGACGGCACGACGACCATCTTGTGGCCGGCCTTGTGCCATTTCGCGACGCGCTTGGCGACGTTCTTGATGCGCTCGACCGAGCCCATCGAGGTGCCGCCGTATTTATGTACGATGAGTGCCATTGTCGTTCTGAACTGGAGGATAAACCGCGCTGGCGCGCTGGAGACGACCACACAAAAGCACAGGAGCGCAACGTCTTGTGAACGACGGCAGAGTGTTGGCGGCGTGGATGCAGCGCGCGTATAACACGCGTGGATTTGCCCGGGAATGATCGCTAGTGGCTCACCGGAAACGACGGATCGCGCTCGGAAACCGGCAAATACGACAAAATTGACAAAAGCGACGGCGAAATCGGGTCGGGCAAACAAGTTAAATTACCTGATCGGGCGCAAAAAGACAAGCCGCAATGCCCGTCGAATGGCCCCGATTTGCGCTTGAAAAGGCTTATCCGGTGCGGTTTTGCGCCCTATTTCCACGATTCACCGGATGGATAACCCGTGCGTCCGACCGGTCGGTCATGCGATCAGCAGATCGTCGCGCCAGGTGATCCGGACGCGCTGGCCGGCCGCATCGACCTGCTCGGGCAACGCCGCGCGGTTCAGGCCGAGCAAGGGCACGAACAGCAGATCGTCGCCGACGTAAAGCAGCGGCACGTCGCGCTTCCATGCAGGAATGCCGTGTTCCTGGAACAGGTTTTTCAGCGTGCGGCTCGGGCTGCCGGGTGCCGCGCTCGTGCGCATCCGTTCGCCGCCGCTGCGCGAACGCGCACTCAACAATGCCCGGCGCAGCACGCTGACGGGAAGCGTATCGGGATCTTCCGAGACCGCTTCGGCATTGCCGGAAGCATCCCCCTCGACACCGGCATCAGCCACGGCGACAAACACAAAGGTGCCCCGCCATTGCGGCAACCGCCAGATCGCTTCACCCTGCCATGCGAGTTCGCTGACTGCTCGCATCGAGAGCGCCGTTTCGTCCGCGGGTTCGCCGCTATCGCCCGCTTCCCAGTAGATGAGGCCACGATAACTGCGCAAAGCCTGCCCGGCGTGATCGATACGCAAGCTATTGCCCTCGCCTGCTTCGCCGACTTCGCGTAGCTGCCGCAAAGCGTCGGTGAGACGCGCGGTCGATGCCGCGACGAGACCCAGCGTGCGCATCCAGTAGCGCAACAGATTGAGCGCGCGATCGTCGTCGAGGCTGAGCAGCGCGTCATGCGAGAGCGCGCGGCCGTCTTCGCGCGCTGCTTCGACCAGATCGATGCGTGCGAGATCGTCGAGCAGACGTTGCGCCGATGCCGCATGCGCGGCCGTGCGCGCGAGCGCGTCGCGAAAACCAGGAAAATGGATGGCCAGCGCCGGCGTCACCTCGTGACGCAATGCGTTGCGCGCGTAACGTGTGTCCACGTTCGATTCATCGTCGATCCAGTAGAGATCGCGGACGTACGCATACTGCTCGAGTTGCGCACGCGGCAGATGCAACAACGGCCTCACGCGCACCGCGGAAGCACCCGCCGGCAAGTACTCGGGCGCCATCGCGGCAAGACCCGCCAGGCCCGCGCCGCGCAGCAATTGCAACAGCACCGTCTCCGCCTGGTCGTCCGCATGTTGCGCGAGCCATAGCGTGTGAACGGCGCATGTTGCGCACATTGCATCGAGCGCCCGATAACGCGCATCGCGCGCCGCGGCCTCGACACTCACACCCGCGTCACGCGACACCTCGACACGCTGCGCCGCGAATTCGACGCCACGTTCCCGCGCAAATGCCTCGCAATGCGCGAGCCACTCGTCGGCATGCGCACTGAGGCCATGATGCACATGCAGCGCGACACAACGCGACGCCCCCGCGACGCGCACCGCCGCATCGAGCAGCACGCTCGAATCGACGCCGCCACTGAACGCCACCGCAATGCGCGCGTCCGCCGGCAACGCGGACAGCGCGACGCCGACTGCCTCGAGAACGAGGCGGTCGGCGGGCGAATCGGCGGTGGGAGTCACGTCGCTAGCGCGTGAAGCGCTGAAAGACGAAAGAGAACGCGCGCGGGTTTAAGCACCCGGCGTCGTTTCCTTGAACTTGCCGTACGACATCAACCGTTCGAAACGGCGTTGACGCAGGTCGTTGATGCTCATGCCCTGGAACTGGCGCAGCGAGTCGGCGAGCGCACGGCGCAGCATCGCGGCCATGCCCTTCGGATCGCGATGCGCACCGCCCAGCGGTTCGTTGACGATCTTGTCGATCAGGCCGAGCGCCTTGAGACGATGCGCGGTCAGGCCGAGCGCTTCCGCGGCTTCCGGCGCTTTCGCGGCGCTCTTCCACAGGATCGACGCGCACCCTTCTGGCGAAATCACCGAATAGGTCGAGAACTGCAGCATCAGCACGCTGTCGCCGACGGCAATCGCGAGCGCGCCGCCCGAACCGCCTTCACCGATGATCGTGGCGATCAGCGGCGTCTTGAGTTCAGCCATCACATACAGATTGCGGCCGATCGCCTCCGACTGGCCGCGCTCTTCCGCGCCGATGCCTGGGTAGGCGCCGGGCGTATCGATGAACGTGAAAATCGGCAAACCGAACTTCTCGGCGAGACGCATCAGCCGCTCGGCCTTGCGATAGCCTTCCGGACGCGGCATGCCGAAGTTGCGCAGCGCGCGCTCCTTCGTGTCACGGCCCTTCTGATGGCCGATCACCATGCAAGCCTGGCCGTTGAAACGCGCGAGGCCACCGACGATCGACAGGTCGTCCGCATAGTTGCGGTCGCCGTGCAGTTCGTGGAAATCGGTGAACAGCTCGTTCACGTAGTCGAACGTGTACGGGCGTTGGGGGTGTCGGGCGATTTGCGAGACCTGCCACGGGGTGAGGTTCGCGTACAGATCTTTGGTGAGCTGTTGACTCTTCTTGGACAGCCGCTCGATCTCTTCCGAAATATCGACGGCCGAATCGTCCTGCACGAAGCGCAATTCTTCGATCTTCGCTTCGAGTTCAGCGATCGGCTGTTCGAAATCCAGAAAGGTGGTCTTCATTGGTTGTAATCCTTGGACTTACCGGCAGCGCGTATTCTAACCGCGCTCGCCGATGTCAAAACCATCTCGCAACTATCAATTTTTAACAATTGATAGCTTTTCAAAAAACACTGCTTCTTGTTCTTCTCAAGAAACCGCCGGGCCGCCCCGCGTTCTCCGCCCCGCGGGAAGTCCGCGGGGAGCCTGGCGCGAAGCGCCGGCTTTGGCGGCGCTTTTAATAGTCGACCGGCAACGGATCCAGACTCCGCCACATATACCAGGTGGCAACGGTGCGCCACGGCTCCCAGTTCGCCGCGACCTCGCGCGCTTCACTGCGCGTAACCGGTTCGCCGCTGAAGTAATTGACGCTGATCGCTCGGATCAGGCCGAGGTCGTCCAGCGGCAGCACGTCCGGGCGCGACAGATTGAAGATCAGGAACATCTCCGCGGTCCAGCGACCGATGCCGCGAATCTGCGTGAGTTCGGCAATCACCGCTTCGTCGTCCATCGAGGTCCACTTGCCGACGTGCAATGCGCCCGACACGAAGTGCTGCGCGAGATCGAGCACATATTCGGCCTTGCGCCTGGACAGCCCGCACGCGGTCAGCTTGTCCTGACCGAGCTTGATGAACTGCTGCGGCACGAGCTTCGGACACGCCGCCTCGACTTTCGCCCACACGGCTTGCGCGGACGCCACCGAAATCTGCTGCCCGACCACCGAACGCGCGAGCGTGACGAACGGGTCGCCACGGCTCAGCAGATGGACCGGACCGAACTTCGGAATCAGCTTCTTCAGGATGCGATCGCGCTTGACGAGGTCTGCGCATGCCTTGTCCCAATACGCCGGACGGGTGACTTCCGGCGTGAGGCCGCCGATCTGCACCGGGACCGCGAGTTCGGCAACACCCGCTGCTTCGCCGCCCGCACTCGACGACGCGCGTGTCTTGCGCACGACCTCGCCTTCGTGTCCTTCGTGCGTCACGCGCGCGAGTTCCTGCACGTCGCCGGCGAGTTCAGCAGGCAACGCACCATTGGTTTTTGCGCGCGGCGTCCTGGCGCGTGTCGAAACAGGCGCGTGCGCCGACGCGCCGTTCAGCCCGCGCTTGACGGTGGCCTGCTTGACGGTGGCCTTCTTCGCCGCCGTCGCCGCACCACCCGTCGCTGCACGCGCGCCCGTCTTCGCCGCCGCCCCGGCGCCTTTCAACGATGCATTCTTTACCGCGCCGCCGCCCGCACGAGCCGACGTTCGTGTCGACTTTACCGCGCTTGCCGCGTTTGTTTGAGACGTGGCTCGTTTAGCCGGCGTCTTCGTGGCCGTTGCCATCCTGCCTCCTGCCTGGCGAGTCGATCAGAGGGAAGGTCGAGGTGCGCTCACACGCGCCGCCACTCGGTCAACCCGCCGGGTTTGTCTTCAAGTGCAACGCCGGCCTCGAGCAATTCGGCCCGGATCCGGTCTGCTGCCGTATAGTCTTTCGCCTGCTTGGCGGCCACACGCGCGGCGATCTTCGCTTCGATCGCGGCGGCGTCGAGCGCGCCTTGCGCGGCGGCGCCCGCAGCCTGCTGCAGGTAGGCACGCGGCTCCCGGCCGAGCAAGCCGATCACCGCGCCAAGCGAGCGCAGTTGACGGGCCAGCGCGGGGTCGCGCGTGCGGTTTACTTCAGTTGCCAACTCGAACAACACCGACACTGCAACCGGCGTGTTGAAGTCGTCGTTCATTGCTGCCTGAAAACGCTGCGCATGCGCTTCGTTCCAGTCGAGCTCCGCGCTGTCCGGCGTGACGTCTTTCAGCGCGGTGTACAAACGCGTCAGCGCACTGCGGGCGTCGTCGATATGCACGTCGCTGTAATTCAACGGCGAGCGGTAATGCGCGCGCGCGATGAAAAAACGTACGACTTCGGCATCGTACTGCGCCAATACTTCGCGGATCGTAAAGAAGTTATTCAACGACTTCGACATCTTCTCATTGTCGATCTGAACGTAGCCGTTGTGCATCCAGTAATTGACGAAGGTTTGTCCGGTGGCAGCTTCGCTCTGCGCGATCTCGTTCTCATGGTGCGGAAACTGCAGATCCTGACCGCCGCCGTGAATGTCGAAATGCTCGCCGAGCAACGTGCAGCCCATCGCCGAGCATTCGATATGCCAGCCCGGACGGCCGCGCCCGTACTTCGACTCCCAGCCGGTGTCGGCCGGTTCCTCCGGCTTCGCCTGCTTCCACAGCACGAAGTCGAGCGGGTCCTGCTTCGCGTCGTTCGCGGCGACGCGCTCGCCCGCGCGCAGATCTTCGAGCGACTTGCCCGACAGCTTGCCGTAGCCCGCGAACTTGCGCACCGCGTAGTTCACGTCGCCGTCGGCTGCCTGATAGGCGTAACCGTTCGCCTCGAGCTTCTCGATCATGCCGAGCATCTGCGGGATGAAATCGGTGGCGCGCGGTTCCAGATCGGGCCGCTCGATGCCGAGTGCGTCCGCATCTTCATGCAAGGCCTTGATGAAGCGATCGGTCAGCGACTTGATCGTTTCGCCGTTCTCCACGGCGCGCCGGATGATCTTGTCGTCGATATCCGTGATGTTGCGCACGTAGGTCACGTCGTAACCGAGCGTGCGCAACCACCGTTGCACGATGTCGAACACGACCATCACCCGCGCATGACCGACGTGACAATAATCGTACACGGTCATCCCGCAGACGTACATCCGCACGACGCCATCTTGCCGCGGCACGAAAGTTTGCTTGTCACGCGCGAGCGTGTTGTAGATGCGCAGTGATTCCATAGAGAACGGTGCGTGGGCCGAAAGAAATCCGCAATGTGTTCGTGCTGTTTCGTGCGCTGCTTCGTGCATGAGGCACCCCGCAAAAAAACGGCGGATGCGCTCTGTACAGCCGCTTTGCACCAAGCTTTGCACTAACACAGGCACAGCAGCAAACCGGTGCACCTGGTGCGGCGGTCAGGCTGCGTTCAAGGCGGAGACGACCACGAGTGGCGAAAAGACAGTTTGCGGTTCGACGGAACGCGCAGACCTTTTGTTAGAATGGGTCGGAGTATAACATCCAGACCCGAGCCTATGAAACCTTCCAGCGGCCGCGCGCGCAGCGCTGCGACCCTCGCCGCGACGGCGTTCTGCGCCGTCGCCCTCACGGTCTTGCCGGGTGCTGCCGCGTACGCGCAGAAAGCCGCCACGATGCCGCAGGGCCCTGCCGTGCGTGACAACACGCCGGAGATCGACGCGTCGATTGCGCAGAAGAACTGGCAAGCCTCGCTCACCCAACTCGACGCGCGCATCGCCTCGAATCCGCACGACGCGCAGGCAAAATTCAAGCGCGGCACGGTGCTGGCCCACCTGAATCGCGACGACGATGCGATCACCGCGTTCACCGAACTCACGCAACTGTATCCGGAACTGCCCGAACCGTATAACAACCTGGCTGCGCTCTACGCGAAGCACGGCCGTTATGCCGAGGCACGCGCCGCGCTCGAAACGGCGACCAAGGTGAACCCGAGCTACGGCCTCGCATACGAGAATCTCGGCGATCTGTATCTGCGCATGGCCGACGCAGCGTACCGTCGCGCGCAAGGCCTCGGCAAAGCGAGCGCCACCACCACGCAGCGCCTCGCCGACATCCAGAAGATCGTCTCGCCGCCCAAGGGCGCCGCGCCGGCGAAAAAAGCCGCGGCGCCTGCCGAGGCCAGCGCCGTGCGCCCCACCGCTGACATGACGCAAACGCCGAGCTTCCAGTACGGCGGCGCAAATGGCTCGCTCGCCATGCCGCCTTACATGGCGCCGTCGCAGTAACACCGTCACCGTTTTCGGCAACACGTTTTTTCCAACCCTGAGGATCTTCATGAAATGGTTGATGTTGGCGCTCGGCAGCGCCGCCCTGATCGCAAACGCTCCCGCCTTTGCCCAGTCCGGTTCGCAGGCCGCGCATCCGTCCGTCCTCTTCAAGACCACGGAAGGTGACATCCGCGTCGAGTTGTATCCTGAGAAGGCGCCGAAAACGGTTGCCAACTTCCTCGACTACGTGAAGTCCGGCCAGTACAGCGGCACGATTTTTCATCGCGTGATTCGCGGCTTCATGATTCAGGGCGGCGGTTATACGCAGAGCTTCGCTGAGAAGCCCACGCGCGCGCCGATTCCGCTCGAAAGCCGTAACGGTCTGAAGAACGCCGCCGGCACGCTCGCCATGGCGCGCACCAGCGACCCGAATTCGGCCACGGCGCAGTTCTTCATCAACACGGTGGACAACGCCGGCCTCGACTATCCGAATCCGGACGGCAACGGCTACGCGGTGTTCGGCAAGGTCACGAGCGGCATAGACGTCGTGAAGAAGATCGAAGGCACGCCGACCACCACACGCGGCCCGATGAGCGACGTGCCGCAAAAAGCGGTCGTGATCGAATCGGCTACGGTTGTCGGCAAGTAACAGAACAAAAAACAGAACAAAAAACGGCGCCAAACACGCCGCCCAGGAAGTCAGCGCTAAACCTACGCCCCCGGCGCGGCCCGTCGTCATCGCACCTCAAGACGAGCGGCCGCGCCTTTTACCCACTCCGTTCATCAAAGGATTCCATCATGGTTGAACTGCATACGAACCACGGCGTCATCAAACTCGAACTGAATGCCGAAAAGGCGCCGAAGTCGGTTGAGAACTTCCTCAACTACGTGAAGGCCGGTCACTACGACAACACGGTGTTCCACCGCGTGATCGACGGCTTCATGATCCAGGGCGGCGGTTTCGAACCCGGCATGAAGCAGAAGCCGACGGCTGAGCCGATCACCAACGAAGCGAACAACGGCCTGAAGAACGTCAACGGCTCGATCGCGATGGCTCGTACGAACGACCCGCATTCGGCGACCGCGCAATTCTTCATCAACGTGAACGACAACGACTTCCTGAACCACTCGTCGCCGACGCCGCAGGGCTGGGGCTACGCCGTGTTCGGCAAGGTGGTCGAAGGCATGGACATCGTCGAGAAGATCAAGAAGGTCAAGACGGGTTCGAAGGGCTTCCATCAGGACGTGCCGGCCGACGACGTCGTGATCGAAAAAGCGGTGATCGTCGACTAAGCGTCCGATCAGGACCAACCCGTTTGAACTGACATCAGGCACCTTCAATGCTGCAAGAAACGCCGCTGCGAAGCGTCGCCGCGGGCGTGCCTGGCGAGGGCAAGCGCCCGCACGCCGCACGCCCGTTTTTTTTCCTCTCCGATATTCATCTGAGTGAGGCGATTCCGCGCACGGTCGCCGCGTTCGAGCACTTCGTCCGCGTCACGGCCGAGCAGGCGGATTCGGTTTTCATTCTCGGCGATCTGTTCGAGTACTGGATCGGCGACGACATGCTCGTCGAGCCGTTCGTCGCGCGGATGGCGGCGTTGCTGCACACGCTGTCGGAACGCGGCATCGCGCTCTACATCATGCATGGCAATCGCGATTTTCTGCTCGGCAAGCGCTTCATGAAAGCGGCCGGCGCGATCTGGCTGCCGGATCCGTTCGTGATCACCGCATTCGGCACGCGGGTCGTGCTCGCGCATGGAGACGGCCTTTGCACCGCGGATCGCGGGTATCAATTTTTCCGGCGCTTTGCGCGCAACCGTGCTGCGCAGATGCTGTTTCTCGCGTGGCCATTTCGCTGGCGCCAGGCGCTTGCGGAGAACATGCGCTCGAAAAGCGAGCAAGGCCGTTCGCGTCCGGTTTCATCGAAGTATGATGTGACGCCGAAGGCCGTCGCTGCGCTATTCAAGACATCGAAAACGGCCACGATCATTCATGGGCACACGCATCGTCCGGCGCGGCATCGCGAGCCGGACGGCACGCGCTGGGTGTTGCCGGATTGGGATCTCGACCACGGCGAGCGCCGTGGCGGTTATCTGCGGATCGATGCGGAAGGGATTCGGGCGTTGCCGCTGGATTGACTAGCGCTCCGCCGCTACCCCTTCCACCTTTCCTGCAATCGCGGCCGACAGGCGCCTCAGATCGAGCAGCGCCGCGTCGGCGCCTTGCAAACCTTCCAGACTTGTTCCCAGCCGCTCCAGCGCGCCGACGATTTCGTCGATACGCTTCGATTGCGTGGCGGCGTGATCGATCAGGCCGTGAATCGCCAGCGACACCGGATCGTCCGCATTCGGCGTGATGCCGTAGGCGCAGAACGCGCTCGTTTCCGACGTAGACTTCGCCTCGCGCGGCACACCATTGGCCGACGCGCTCGCCAAACCCGCCGCTTCGGCAACCACGGCAGCCGCCGCCGGAACGATAATCCGCGCCGGATTGCCCACCGCCGTGCCACGCGCCGGCACCGGCTTCGTCACCACCGCGTTCGAGCCGATCTTCGCGTCCGCGCCGATCGTGAAGCCGCCGAGCACCTTCGCCCCCGCGCCGACGATCACCCCGCGTTCAAGCGTGGGATGCCGTTTCGCACCCCGCGTGAGCGACGTGCCGCCGAGCGTGACGCCCTGGTAAATCGTGCAGTCGTCGCCGACTTGCGCCGTCTCGCCGATCACGACGCCCATGCCGTGATCGATAAACACGCGGCGGCCCAGCGTCGCGCCCGGATGGATTTCGATGCCGGTCATGAAACGCGCGATCTGCGAGATGAAACGCGCGAGCCAGCGGCGTTTGGCCTGCCAGCATGCGTGCGCGAGCCGGTGCAGCACGAGCGCGTGCAGACCCGGGTAACACGTGAGGACTTCCCAGGCGCTGCGGGCGGCGGGATCGCGCTCGCGGATCGTGGCGATGTCTTCGCGGAGTCTCGTGAACATGGCAGGGACTGTGTTGTGGGAAAAGAGACCGCATGCGTGAAACACCACGCACGGCGGATGCTTGCCGCATAGCAGATCGGCAGCTTTGCTTAGAACGTTTCGAGCGATTGTAGGGCGATTGCGCGAAACCTGCCGGAAGCCCACGCTGCCGGCAAGGTCGTAGATTGATGGGCAAGCAGCCCTTAAGACGCGTCGTCGCCGGGCGGCCTGGTCTTCAGCAGAATATGCTTGGCGATGCCGCGCACGATATTCACCTCCTCGCGCTCCAGACCGGAACGCGCGAACAGGCGTCGCAAGCGGGACATCAATTTCTTCGGATTGGCCGGATCGAGAAACTCGAGCGCGACCAGCGCGCTTTCCAGATGCGCGTACATGCTTTCGATTTCGTCGCTCGCTGCCCGCGCGCCGACCGGCTCGCCCTGCCCGGCGGCCGCTTGGGCCACTGCGGATGCGGCAGGCATTGCCTCGCCCGCGGACAGATACGCCGTGCGCAATTCATACGCCAACACCTGCACGGCCTGCGCAAGATTGAGCGAACTGTAGGCGGGATTGGCCGGAATATGCGCGAGCGCGCTGCAACGTTCGACGTCCTCGTTAGACAAACCCGTGCGCTCGTTGCCGAACACCAGCGCGATCTCGCCATGCACCGCCTGCTCGCGCGCGACGCCGGCCGCGGCACGCGGCGTCCATTGCGGCGGCCCGTATTCGCGCAGCCGGGCGGTCAGCGCAATCGACCAATGCACACCGCTCAACGCATCGGCAAGCGTCGGCACGACGTGAGCGGACGCCAGCACGTCGTCGGCGCCGCTCGCCATGGCGATGGCTTCCGGATCGCTTTGCACGTGCGGCACACGGGGCGACACCAGCACGAGGCGCGAGAAACCCATGGTTTTCAGCGCCCGCGCCGCGGCGCCGACGTTGCCGGGATGGCTGGGCTCGACGAGCACGAAGCGCGTCGACGTAAAACCGCCGCGCAGTTCCGCCACGGCGGGATCGGAAGAATGGTGGGTGTGGTCCACGATGAAACCCGGCAAGCTAAAGAACGCGTATGGTAGCGCCAACCCCGCGTCGGCTCCGAATTGTGCATAAATTGTGCATATCCGTCGCGCCAGAACCGCTCAACTGGACCGTCGCACGCCATGCCGGGCAGCAAGCGCTGCCGCCGCGCCCGGACTCAGGTAAAATAGCGGGATTCGCGCCTGGCCTATCGCCTACGAAAAGTCCGGCGCCTCGTTCTTATCCAATTCGTCTCCGTCGGCGGAATGCGCACCCGGTTCTTTACCGGACGTGCGTTCCGTGCTGTTTCCGCGCCTTTTGACGGCGCTCAATTGGCGCTCATCCCGCGCTCATTTACCGGTAAGCAGCCGCGCTGCCCCGGCACAAGGATCCAGTCTCATGCATCCCATGCTCAATATCGCTGTGAAGGCCGCGCGCCGCGCAGCCCAGATCATCAACCGCGCGTCGCTCGACCTCGATCTTCTCCAGGTCAGCAAGAAACAGCACAACGATTTCGTCACGGAGGTCGACAAAGCATCTGAAGCGGCGATCATCGATACGCTCAAGACAGCCTACCCCGATCACGCCATCCTCGCCGAAGAATCCGGCAAGTCGGACAACGAGTCCGAATACCAGTGGATCATCGATCCGCTCGACGGCACCACCAATTTCATCCACGGCTTCCCGTACTACTGCGTGTCGATCGCGCTCGCCCACAAGGGCATCGTGACGCAATCCGTGGTCTACGATCCGACCCGCAACGACCTGTTCACCGCTTCGCGCGGCCGCGGCGCGTTCCTGAACGACCGCCGCATTCGCGTTGCCAAGCGCGACCGCCTGGCGGACGGCCTGATCGGCACCGGCTTCCCGTTCCGTGAAAAGGACGGTATCGAAGCGTACGGCCGCCAGTTCGCTGAAATGACCGAAGCCTGCGCCGGCCTGCGCCGTCCGGGCGCCGCCGCGCTCGATCTGGCCAATGTTGCCGCGGGCCGTATGGACGGCTTCTTCGAGCAGGGCCTGAGTCCGTGGGACGTCGCCGCAGGCAGCCTGCTGATCACGGAAGCCGGCGGTCTGGTCGGCAATTACACGGGCGACTCGGACTTCCTGCACGTCGGCGAAATCGTCGCGGGCAATCCGAAGGTCTATGCGCAGATGATCCCGATCCTGTCGCGCTATAGCCGCACACGCCAGCAATCGGCTTAAGGTTTCAGGTCTCGGGTTTCAGGTCTGGCGCCTGAGTCCGTCATCTGGCCGGCGTTGCACCGGTACACCGGACCATACGTAAAGCGGCTTCGGCCGCTTTTTCGTTGGCGCGCCTGCATCCGGCAGGCGTTCGTGCTACAAAGCGGGAGGCCGCGCCGGCACGCTCCATCGCCGGACGCGTTTTGCGCGCTTCTTGCTGCGCCCTGCTTCGCACCCGATTTACGCGCAGCTTCCGATCCGCTTCATGAAAAAAGGCTTCTACACAATCATCGCGGCGCAGTTCATTTCGTCGCTCGCTGACAACGCACTGCTGATCGCCGCCATCGCCCTGCTATCGGTGATCCGTTCGGCCGCCTGGGTCACGCCGCTGCTGCAGATTTTCTTCACCGTTTCCTACGTGTTGCTCGCCCCCTTCGTCGGCGCATTCGCCGACGCGATGCAAAAGCGGCACGTCATGTTCATCTCCAACGCGCTCAAGGCGGGCGGTTGCCTGATGATGATCGCCGGCGTCCATCCGATGATTGCGTACGGCGTGGTCGGTTTTGGCGCGGCCGCGTATTCGCCGGCCAAATACGGCATTCTCACCGAGCTCCTGCCCGCGGAAAAACTCGTCAAGGCGAACGCGTGGCTCGAATCGGCCACCGTCCTGTCGACCATTGTCGGCACCATGGTCGGCGGCGCGCTGATCAGCACGCTCGCCGACAGATTCGTCGCGCATGCCCATCTGCCGCTGATCCGCTCCTCCGCCGATCTGGCGATGTTCGCGGTGATGGTCACGTATGCGATCGCGGCGGGGATCAACATCTTCATTCCCGACACCGGCGCGCGCTATCCGAACCGCTTGGCCGAGCCCAAGAAACTGATCGGCGACTTCTATCATTGCTTCAACGTATTGTGGGCCGACAAGCTCGCGCAGATCGCGCTGTGGGTCACGACGCTGATGTGGGGCGGTGCCGTCACGCTGCAATTGCTGGTGCTCAAATGGGCCAACGTGAACCTCGGCTTGTCGCTGTCGAAGGCCGCGGTGATGCAAGGCGTGACGGGGCTCGGCATCGCCGTCGGCGCGGCGGCCGCGGCCGCGCTGATTCCGTTGCGCAGTTCGCTGCGCGTGTTGCCGGTCGGCATCCTCACCGGCGCGGTCGCGGTCGCCGTGGCGTTCTACAACAAGGACCTGTTTCCAGCGGGCGCCGGCATCCGTATCGGCGCGTACGTGCTGCCGATCTATATCCTGCTCGCCTATCCCTTGATGATCCTGCTCGGCGCCCTGTCGGGCTTTTTTATCGTGCCGATGAACGCGATACTCCAGCATCGCGGCGCGACCTTGCTCTCCGCCGGGCATTCGATCGCGGTGCAGAATTTCAACCAGAATCTGGCCGTGCTGCTGATGCTTGGCGCCTACGCGCTGCTGCTCATCGCGAAGATGCCGGCGCAATGGATCATCGTCGTGTTCGGCAGTTTCGTCACGTTCATGATGTGGCTCGCAAAACGGCGCAGCGCCGTGAATGAGCGCACGGTGGATATGCGGGCGCTCGTCGAAGAATGACGGCATGGCGAGAATCGTCCGGCCGGCGCGAGAATCGCGCATTGCAACGCGTGGGCTGCGTGACGATTGGCCATCCGGCCAGGGTCCGCTCGCCGCGCCGGCAGGTTAAACTCACGCCCTGAACAGCTAACGCAAAAAGACACCGAGGATGGGCATTCAAACCGCAGCGGCCAATGACGTCGCACAACACACGCCAATGATGCAGCAGTATCTCCGCATCAAGGCGGATCATCCGGGCACACTGGTGTTCTACCGGATGGGCGACTTCTACGAGCTCTTTTTCGAAGACGCGGAAAAGGCTGCGCGTCTGCTCGACTTGACACTGACGCAGCGCGGCGCGTCGGCGGGCAATCCGATCAAGATGGCGGGCGTGCCGCATCACGCGGTCGAACAGTATCTGGCCAAGCTGGTGAAGCTCGGTGAATCCGTCGCGATTTGCGAACAGATCGGCGATCCGGCTACGTCGAAGGGACCCGTCGAGCGCAAGGTGATGCGCGTGGTCACGCCGGGCACATTGACCGACGCAGCACTCCTGTCCGACAAGAGCGACGTCTACCTGATGGCGCTGTGCGTCGCCCATAACCGGCGCGGCGTTGCAACGGGCGTCGGGCTCGCGTGGCTGAATCTGGCGAGCGGCGCATTGCGCCTCGCCGAAGTGGCGCCCGACCAGGTGGCCGCCGCGCTCGAGCGGATTCGTCCCGCGGAAATTCTGGTGGCCGATGCGCCCGCCGACTCCGCGAGCTGGACGCCGCCCGTCAACGCCGGCGCCCTCACCCGCGTGCCGGTCTGGCACTTCGATATCGCCTCGGGCACGCAGCGTCTGTGCGATCAGCTGGAAGTGGCCGGCCTCGACGGCTTCGGCGCGCACTCGCTGACGGCGGCATGTGGCGCGGCCGGCGCGCTGCTGCTGTATGCGGCGGCCACGCAAGGCCAGCAATTGCGTCACGTGCGCAGCCTGAAGGTCGAGTACGAGTCCGAATATATCGGGCTCGACCCCGCCACGCGCCGCAATCTCGAACTCACCGAAACGCTGCGCGGCACCGAATCGCCCACGCTGTGTTCGCTGCTCGACACCTGCTGCACGACGATGGGCAGCCGTCTGTTGCGCCACTGGCTGCATCATCCGCCGCGCGAAGCCGCCGTGGCGCAAGCGCGTCAGCAGGCCATCGGCGCATTGCTCGACGCGCCGCCGGGCGCAGGCGTCGACACGCTCCGCGGCGCACTGCGGCAGATTTCCGACATCGAGCGGATTACCGGGCGTCTCGCGCTGCTGTCGGCACGGCCTCGCGATCTGTCGAGCCTGCGCGATACGTTCATCGCCTTGCCCGATCTGCGCACGCAACTCGCGGCCGTTTCGTCCAATGCGGATTCGCTGGCGCGTATCGACGCGTCACTGGAGCCGCCGCAAGCCTGCGTCGAACTGCTCAGGCGCGCGGTCGCGCAGGAGCCGGCCGCGATGGTGCGCGACGGTGGCGTGATCGCCCGCGGCTACGATGCCGAACTCGACGAGTTGCGCGATATTTCGGAGAACTGCGGGCAGTTCCTGATCGACCTCGAAACACGCGAACGGGCGCGCACCGGCATCGGCAATCTGCGCGTCGAATACAACAAGGTGCACGGCTTCTATATCGAAGTCACGCGCGGCCAGACCGACAAGGTGCCGGACGATTACCGCCGCCGTCAGACGTTGAAAAACGCCGAGCGTTACATCACGCCGGAGCTGAAGACTTTCGAAGACAAGGCGCTGTCCGCGCAGGAACGCGCGCTGGCCCGCGAACGCTCGCTTTACGACGCGTTACTGCAGGCGCTGCTGCCTTTTATTCCGGACTGCCAGCGGGTCGCAGCGGCACTGGCCGAACTCGATCTGCTGGTTGCCTTCGCCGAACGCGCCCGCGCACTCGACTGGGTCGCGCCAACGTTCTCGCCGGATACCGGCATCGAAATCGAACAGGGCCGCCATCCGGTCGTCGAAGCGCAGGTCGAGCAATTTATCGCTAACGACTGCACGCTCACACCCGAGCGCAAACTGCTCCTGATCACCGGCCCGAACATGGGCGGTAAGTCGACCTTCATGCGGCAGACCGCGCTGATCGCGTTGCTGGCCTACGTCGGCAGCTACGTGCCCGCACGCCGCGCGGCATTCGGGCCGATCGATCGCATCTTCACGCGAATCGGCGCAGCGGACGATCTGGCCGGCGGCCGTTCGACCTTCATGGTGGAGATGACGGAAGCAGCGGCGATCCTGAACGACGCAACCCCGCAAAGTCTCGTGCTGATGGACGAAATCGGGCGCGGCACGTCGACGTTCGACGGCCTCGCGCTGGCGTGGGCCATTGCGCGGCACCTGCTCTCACACAACGGCTGCCATACGCTCTTCGCCACGCACTACTTCGAATTGACGCAGTTGCCCGCCGAGTTTCCGCACGCGGCCAATGTGCACCTGTCGGCCGTCGAACATGGGCACGGTATCGTGTTCCTGCATGCGGTCAGCGAAGGGCCGGCGAATCAGAGCTATGGTTTGCAAGTCGCGCAACTGGCGGGTGTGCCGAACGCGGTGATTCGCGCGGCCCGCAAGCATCTCGCGCACCTCGAACAGCAATCGGCGGCGCAACCCGCCCCGCAGCTCGATCTGTTCGCCGCCCCGATGCCCATGCTGGTCGAAGACGCCGACGACGAACGCGACGAACGCGACGACAAGCGAGGAGCAACGGCGGCGTCGCCGGCCATGCAGACACTCGTCGAACGTCTGCGCGCAATCGACCCGAACGACCTGCGGCCACGCGAAGCGCTCGATCTGCTGTACGAACTGCACGACCTGGCCGCCGCGTCGGATGCCGATCATTGACGCACACAGGCCCTTGCAGCGCCCGCGCAAACTTTGCGCGGCGCTGACCGTCGCCCTTACGCTCACCGACGGACTTACTTCGCGCTTGTCGCTCGTATCGGTCTTGTCGCTGGCGGCGTTTGCTTTGCCCGCGCAGGCCGAAGCGCCGCGCTTTGCCTTCGCGGTTATCGCCAGCACGCTGCAAAGCCCCGCCGACGAAGCACCCACGCAACGTCTGATCGAGGCAATCAGCCGCGACCGCGACCTATCGTTCATTGTCTACGACGGCAATCTGAAGGGCGCAAAAGAAGCCTGCCGCGATGCGCTATATGAACGGCGCCATGCCCTGCTCGAAACGTCGCGGCCCGCCCTCTTCTTCATTCCGGGGCAGCACGACTGGGCCGACTGCGGCACGGCTGAGGCCGGCGGCTTCGACCCGGTCGAGCGGCTCGATCAACTACGCCAGACCCTGTTCACCGACTCCACCTCGATGGGTCAGAACCCGATCGCTTTAACGCGCGAGAGTGAAGTGTCGCGCTTTCGTCCGTTCCGGGAAAACGTGCGCTGGCAAGTCGGCGATACGGTGTTTGTCGGTCTGAACGCGCCGAGCCCGAACAATCACTATCTGACCGCGGGCGGCCGCAATGGCGAGTTCGAAGACCGGGTGATCGCCAATGCATTCTGGCTCGAACACGCCGGCGAATACGCGAAACGCCGCGAGGCGCGTGCAATTGTCGTGTTCATTCAGGGTGACCCCGATCCGGAACGCTACGAACGGCCCGACCGTTTCGCGTGGCTGCGCTTTGCGCGCAACACGCGCCGCGACGGTTTTCTGGAGTTCAAACGCAGCCTCGTCAAACTCGCGCAGATTTTTCGCGGACCGGTGCTGGTGATTCATTGCGACGAAGAACGCACGAGCACCGGCTTCGTGATCGATCAGCCGCTACGCAATGACAAGGGAATGCTGGTGACGAACCTCACACGTGTCGCGCTTGCGCCGCATGATCGTCTTAACCAGTGGATTCAGATTGATGCGGACCTCGGCAAGAAGCCGCCGTTCCGCGTAAGTGTGCGCGACGTGCCGAAGCAAATGCCGATGCCAACGGCGCCGCCGGCGCCGCAACGCGAAGAGCCGGCCGCTTCGATGCCGGCCGTACCGGCGTTAGGTCCCGCTTCCGAGTTACCGCCGTTGTTGCAGACGCCTGGGCAGCAGCAACCCGACCCGCAGCAGCACAGACCGGTGGATGAAGGCAACGGCGAGTACGGGCCCCCTATGTCCGGCCCGCCCGCCTCGACGGTTTTGCCGCACTCACCCGCGGCGCCAGGTGCGCCTTCAGGCGCTCCCGGCACGCCCGCGAGTTCAGTGCAGCGTGGGCCCTGACTTGTCGTCGTCGGCTTCGTCGTCATCGTCATCGAGGACTTCGAGGCCGTCGGCGCCATGCGCGTGTTCGTGCTGGATTTCGTCTTCCGTAGCCGGACGCACGTCCTTGACGGTCAGCGCGAAACGCAGCGCCATGCCGGCGAGCGGATGGTTGCCGTCGAGCACGACTTTGTCTTCCGCCACGTCGGTCACCACGTAGACGAGCGAATCGAGATCGTCATCGCCTTCTTCCGGCGTGCCTTCGAATTGCATGCCGACTTCGAGCGGTTCCGGGAAGCGATCGCGCGGCTCGATCTTCACGAGATCGGGGTCGTACTCGCCGAACGCGTCTTGCGGCTCAAGCTGGATCTGTGTCTCGAAGCCGGCCTCGTGGCCGTCGAGCTCTTCCTCGATCTTGGGGAACGTGCCATCATAGCCGCCGTGCAGATAGACCATCGGCTCGTCGCTTTCTTCGATCAGATTGCCCTGCGCATCCGATAGCTTGTAAGCGACCGACACGACGGTGTTCTTTGCGATTTTCATTCGATTCTCCAGAATACAACTCACATTATACGATGCCCAAGCGGCCCACTGACCACCCGGCCGATGCAGCTTCGGCACTGAATTCTTCGCCGGCTTCAAAGCCGGCTCGCCCGGGTCTCCCGCCCTCGCCTGACACACCCACGCCGTTGCTCGGCAATCTGACACCGTCGCAATTCATGCGCCGGTACTGGCAGAAGAAGCCTCTGCTGATCCGCCAGGCGATTCCGAACGTGGAAGCGCCGCTGTCGCGCGACGAGTTTTTCGAGCTGGCCGATCAGGACGAAGTAGAAGCGCGTCTGATCACGCACTTTCGCAACAAGTGGCAACTGGAGCACGGCCCGTTCGCGCCGGATGAACTGCCGTCGGTCAAGCAGCGCGCCTGGACGCTGCTCGTGCAGGGCGTGGACCTTTACGACGATCGCGCGCGCGCCTTGCTCGACCGCTTCCGCTTCGTGCCGGACGCGCGTCTGGACGACCTGATGATTTCGTATGCAAGCGATGGCGGAGGTGTCGGCCCCCACTTCGATTCCTACGATGTGTTTCTTTTGCAAGTAAAAGGCAAGCGCCGGTGGCGGATCAGTGCGCAGAAAGATCTGACACTCCAACCGGGTTTGCCGTTGAAAGTTTTACAGCACTTCGAGGCGGAAGAGGAATGGCTGCTCGAGCCGGGCGACATGTTGTACCTGCCGCCGCATATTGCGCACGACGGTGTCGCCGAAGGCGAATGCATGACCTGCTCGATCGGTTTTCGCGCGCCGTCCGAGGGTGAGTTGACCGCGCAGTTCCTTTACCATCTGGCCGAGCGCGGCGAGTCGGTTGCGCGCCCCAATGCGCTCTATCGCGATCCGCGACAACCGGCCGTCGATCGTCCGGCAGAGCTGCCCGCTGCACTGATCGAACGCGTTGGCGCGATCCTTGCGGGCGTGAAATGGGATGAGCAGGACATTGCATCGTTCCTTGGCGCGTACCTCAGCGAACCCAAGCCGAGTGTCGTCTTTGATCCGCCGCAACGACCACTCAATGAAGCCCGTTTCATCAGTCAGGCATCGAAGTCAGGCATTCGGCTGGACCGCAAGACTAATTTGTTGTACAACCGCCGTTTTTTCTTCGTAAATGGAGAGGAAACGCCGTTTGATGGCGCAAAAAAGTGGTTGTTTGACCTCGCTGACCACCGGTGTATGAGTGCGAAACGCTTTGTAACACTCTCACACGATTCGTCGGTGACAGCACTGCTGCACGAGTGGTATCGTGCGGGCTGGATACAAGTGGGCGAGCTTGCGTAACTCTGCCTGCCTGTTATACCGTACTGTGAAATTTTGTATGAGAAAGACAACGTATTGACCCCGGATTTATGGATTGTCAGTACGAAAGTGCATATAATTTCCGCCCAAGCCGTAGGGAAGATTCCAGCTCGTCAAAAGAGCGTCTCCACCAGCGGCCCAGGTCGGTGTTGGAGCACATTACCGGTATTATTTTGCGCTGTTGCTTACCTTTAACCATAAAAGGACGTGATCATGAAGAAATCCCTCCTCGTAGCATCCCTGTTGGCAGCTGTGGCACTGGCTGCATGCAACAAGAGCAACGATCAAGCCGCTGCACCGGCTGCTAGCGACGCTGCTGCCGCTTCGGCACCGGCTGCCGCTGCTTCGGACGCTGCTGCTGCTGCGTCGGGTGCTGCTGCTGCTGCGAGCGACGCTGCTGCTTCGGCTACGACCGCTGCTTCGGACGCAGGCGCTGCTGCTTCGGCTGCTGCTCCGGCTTCGGGCGCAAGCCAGTAAGCTGTCGCATAGGGTTCGCCTCTGGGCGAAAACTGCTCAGGGAAATCACCTCGATTTCCCGAGGCAGTAAAGCAAAACGCCACGGATTCACATCCGTGGCGTTTTGTCATTTAGAAACCGTTTTTTACAACGGCATTCACTTAATCACCTATTGAGTCGGCGCCGCACTCTCTTCGAAGAACTCGCGCACGACTTCGATTTCACGTGTGCGCTTGAAGGGCGGCAGGCTCTGCCATATACGGCGTCCATACGGTTTATCGACGAGACGCGTGTCGCAGATCATCAGTACGCCGCGATCGGTCTCAGCGCGAATCAGACGGCCTGCGCCCTGCTTGAGCGTAATCACAGCCTGCGGCAACTGATGGACGGCAAATGGGCTCAAGCCCTTCTTCGTCAGCGCATCCAGACGCGCCGACAACACCGGGTCGTCAGGCGGCGCAAACGGCAGCTTGTCGATCACGACCAGCGAGAGCGCATCGCCACGCACGTCCACGCCTTCCCAGAAACTCTGGCTACCCACCAGAATCGCATTGCCGTACGCACGGAAGCGATCGAGCAACTCGGTGCGGCTCGCGTCGCCCTGCACGAGCAGCGGATAGTTCCAGCCGCGCGCCTCGATGGTGTCGCGCAATTTGGCCGAGATGCGGTCCACCGCGCGCAACGTCGTGCACAACATGAATACGCCGCCGCCCGAAGCTTCGATCGCGGGTAATGCTGCGTCGAACACGGCGTCGGTGAACATTGGCGACGAAGGCTGCGGCAGATTGCGCGGCACGTACAGAAGCCCTTGCGTCGGATAGTCGAAGGGGCTCGGCAGCGTCATCGACCGTTTTGCGTTCAGGCCCATCTGCGCCGCATAGTGCGTGAAGTCGCCGCGCACCGACAATGTCGCCGAAGTGAAGATCCACGCGCGCGGCACGCCGGCGCGCTGCTTCGCGAAGATCGGCGCGACCGACAGCGGCGTTTCGTGCAACTGCACCGTATGCGCGAAGACTTCGATCCAGCGCACCTTTTCATTCGGATCGGCACGTTCGGCCCTGGCGTCAGCCGCAACGGCATCCACGGCTGCGCGCTCAGTCTCGGTGGGCGGCGTGGTCCAGCCCGCGAGCACACCTTGCAACTCGCGTGCGCGACGCAAACACGCGCCGATCGATTCGGCGCGCTCGGCCTGCCCGGACAGCGCGGACGTCAACGCGTCGAGCTCGGCTTCCAGCGTTTCGAGCGCGGGGAATAACGGATGATCGTCGGGCAACTGACCGATCGACAGGCGCACCGAGTCTTCCTTGAAGGCGAGCCGCACGTCGCGCGCCGCGCGCTCGAGCGTCGAGCCGAGCTTCACCCAGTCGACCGATTCGCGCGCATGACCCAGGCCCTCCGCCACGGAATCGCGCGCGAGCTCGAGAAATTGCGTGGTGGAGAGCGTCTCGCCGAAAAACAGCGTCGCGGTTTCCGGCAACTGGTGCGCTTCGTCGAAGATGACGGTGTTGGCCGTGGGCAGCAATTCAGCCATGCCGGTATCGCGCAACATGATGTCGGCGAAGAACAGATGGTGATTGACCACCACGATGTCGGCCTGCTGCGCCTCGCGGCGCGCCTGCATCACGAAGCACTCCTTGTAATGCGGGCACTCCTGGCCGAGACAGTTTTCGCGCGTGGACGTGACCATCGACCACACCGCCGCCGTTTCCGGCACGCTCGCGAGTTCGGCCTTGTCGCCGGTGCGCGTGATCTTGGCGAAGCGAACGATGTCCTGCAGATACGAGGTTTCCTGGCGCGACGGCAGACGGCCGTTATCCGCCGTGCGCTGCAGATAGTAATGGCACAGGTAGTTCGCGCGGCCCTTGAGCATCGCCACCGATACCGGCACGGCGAGCGCATCGCGAACGGTCGGAATGTCGCGCTGAAAAAGCTGATCCTGCAAATGCTTGGTGCCGGTGGAGACGATCACCTTACCGCCCCACAACATGGCCGGCACGAGATACGCATAGGTCTTGCCGGTGCCGGTCCCGGCTTCCACGATCAGCGTGTTTTCGCCGCCGTCGAGACCGCTCGATTCGTCGCTATCGGGCGCTTCAGCGGCGGCATCCGCGCCCGGCGATTGCAGACGACGCGCCGGACGCTTTTGCGCCTCGAACATCGCGGGCTCGGGCATCGCGCGACCCGACGCTTCCATGGCCGCCGCGACGGCGCGCGACATCTCGATCTGCGAAGCGCGCGAGCGATAGCCGTCGATCTGACGGGCGAGCAGGCCATTGTCGGCGAAGATATCGTCCAGTTCGGCGACGCGGCGCGGATTCAACGACGCGGAGAGCGCAGACGCGGGAGGACGCGGCGCCGGCGTGCTGGCCGCCGGAGCGCCGGCCGCCTGGGCGTCGTCGCCCGCGGTGGCGCGTGGTGAAGTTTCAAGCGGTGAATTCAAGGCAAGCATTTCCTGCAAAGTCCGGCGCGCGCGGCGCGACCCGGCACCTGCCAGGCCGCGAACCTAGGCGCGTGCGTCCGGTTCGAGCTGCAATTGCAGCAAGATGATGGTGTCCTTGACTTTGAGTTTGCGCTTTTTCAGGCGCTGCAACTCGAAGTCGTCGATGCCGGGCTCATCCGACATTCGGTCGATCAAGCGATCGAGCCCACTATGCTCCGATTCCAGTTGCAGAATACGGTCGCGCAATGTGTCCGCGGTGACGACGTGATTTGGATCGCGCATGCTCGCCTCCTCTCGTAAGCGGCGCGAGCTGCGTGTGCAGCCCGATGCCTGAGGTTGCTGTCCGGCTTAAAACGCGTTACGGCGACTACAGTCTGGCTGCTACCCTACCAGAACCCGCTACAGCACACCTACTGTTGTTGCTGTTGCTGCTTTTGCTGTTCTTCAAGTTGCTGCTGCTCTTTCAACTGGTCCTGACGCTTCTGCTCGGCTTTCTCGGCCGCCTGCTTCTGACGGGCCTCCACGTCGGCTTTGTGCTGCGCCGCGTCGGCCTGCTTCTTCTCGAAGGTCTGCTGCTTCTCGACGCGCTCCTGCGCCTTTTGCGCACCCTGCTGACGCGCTTCATTGAGCTTGCGCTGGAAATCGCCCTGCTTCTGATCGTATGCCTGGCTGTTGGCCGCGGCTTGCGACGGACTGATGCCGCGCTGCGCCTGATCCAGCGCGTGCTGTTGCTGCTTCTGCTGATAGGCTTGCGCGTTGGCGCTGCGTTGCGGCGCCTCGGCCGCGCGCTGCGCCTGGTCGAGCTGGTGCTGGCGCTGCTTGTCTTCGTAAGCCTGTGCGTTGCGGGCGTCGTCAGCGGCGCGCTGCGGCGCGCTGGCTTCGTCTTGCGCGCGTTTGAGCGCTGCCTGCTCGTCACGCTCGCGGGCGTGCTGAACACGCTGTTCGCCGTCGAGCGCGAGCTGTTCCTTGCGAATATCGGCCTGCACCGAACGCATGCTGTCGCGCGCCTTGTTCAGGCAGTGGTTGACAAAGAACTTACTGTAGCAATCGTGTTCGGCGACCGCGTAACGGTAGTTGTTTTCCTCCGTGCGCCGATCGAGGACTTTCTGCCGGGCGTCGAATGCGCTCTCGGGCGATGCCGCGCTATCGGCATTCCCAGCGCCGCCGGCATTGTTCGCGCCTGAGGTGGTGCTCGTGGTGCTCGTGGTGCTCGTGGTGCTCGTTACGCCCGCCGGACTCGCTGCCCACGCGCCCGAAGCGGCAACCGGCGCGAGACTGCTGGCGGCCACGAGCGGCGCGGCGGATTGCGCCACGGCCGGCGCCGACAGGGCCAGCGAAGCGACCATCACGCACAAGGCGCCCGAAGCGACAAACATCCCATTGGACGGGCGCGCTGACTTGAACACGGACCACGCCGCCGACACGAACGAGGAGCACGCGAGGCGCGGCGACAAGAAAGGCGGCAATTGTGACAAGCAGGAGCCCAGGCGGTTGAGGGACAAAGAGGTTGGCAACGTCGTAAATGGTCAGCGGAACATGCCCGAAATTCTATCACCCTGCGGTTGAGCCCTTTTGCATTTATGGCAAAATGCCCCGCTCCAGCAACCTGGTCGCAGCGCGCACGCCCAGCGTGCATCGACGTGCCCGACGTGGGCCGGCGTGTGCGGCGTGTGCGATTCCCGCGCGACCTTTGATTGAGTAGCAGGAACACCAAGACCTTATGACGGAAACCGTAGCACTCAAGATCGTACAGCGCATCGCCGCCGAACTGTCCGTCCAGCCGCGCCAGGTCGCGGCCGCGGTGCAACTTCTCGACGAAGGAGCGACTGTTCCGTTCATCGCCCGCTACCGGAAGGAAGTGACCGACAATCTCGACGACACGCAACTGCGCAATCTCGAGGAGCGCCTGCTGTATCTGCGCGAGCTGGAAGACCGGCGCGCCGCGATCATCGCGAGCATCGACGAGCAGGGCAAGCTCACCGACGAACTGCGCACCGCGATCGAAGGCGCCGACAGCAAGCAGGTGCTGGAAGACCTGTATCTCCCGTACAAGCCGAAGCGCCGCACGCGCGCGCAGATCGCCCGCGAAGCCGGCCTGCAGCCGCTCGCCGACGCGCTGCTGGCCAATCCCCTGCTCGACCCGCAAACCGAGGCCGCCGCCTATGTGGACGCCGAGAAAGGCGTCGCCGACATCAAGGCCGCGCTCGACGGCGCGCGCGACATCCTCTCCGAACAGTTCGGCGAAACCGCGGATCTGCTCGGCAAGCTGCGCGACTACATGTTCAACCAGGGCGTGGTGTCGTCGAGAGTGGTCGAAGGCAAGGAAAACGCGGAAGAAGAGAAATTCCGCGACTACTACGACTACGCGGAAACCATCAGGACCGTGCCGTCGCATCGTGCGCTGGCCCTGTTCCGCGGCCGCAATGCGGGCGTGCTGATGGTCAAGCTGGGTTTGGGCGAAGAGCTCGACGCGCAGGTGCCGCATCCGGGCGAAGCATTGATCGCCCGCCACTTCGGCATCGCCAATCAGAACCGCCCGGCCGACAAGTGGCTCGCCGACGTGTGCCGTTGGTGCTGGCGCGTGAAGGTGCAGCCGCACATCGAAAACGAACTGCTGACCAATCTGCGCGACGAGGCCGAACACGAAGCGATTCGCGTGTTCGCACGCAACCTGAAGGACTTGCTGCTGGCCGCGCCGGCGGGACCGAAGGCCGTGATTGGCCTCGATCCGGGTATGCGCACCGGCGTGAAAGTCGCGGTGGTCGATCGGACCGGCAAGGTGCTCGCCACCGACGTGATTTATCCGCACGAGCCGCGCCGCGACTGGGACGGCTCGATCGCGAAACTGGCGCGCATCTGCGCACAGACGCAGGCTGAGCTGATCAGTATCGGTAACGGCACGGCGTCGCGCGAAACGGACAAGCTGGCGAGCGAATTGATCGCGCGTCATCCCGAGTTCAAGCTGCAGAAGATCGTCGTCTCGGAAGCCGGCGCGTCGGTGTACTCGGCCTCCGAACTCGCGGCGAAGGAATTCCCGGACATGGACGTGTCGCTTCGCGGCGCCGTGTCGATTGCGCGCCGCCTGCAGGATCCGCTGGCGGAACTGGTGAAGATCGAACCCAAGGCGATCGGTGTGGGTCAGTACCAGCACGACGTGAATCAGCGCGAACTGGCCCGCTCGCTCGACGCGGTGGTCGAGGATTGCGTGAACGCGGTCGGCGTGGATGCCAATACGGCGTCGGTCGCATTGCTGGCTCGCGTGTCGGGTCTGAACGCGACGCTGGCGCGCAACATCGTCGACTATCGCGATGCAAACGGCCCGTTCCCGTCGCGCGAACACCTGCGCAAGGTGCCGCGCCTTGGCGACAAGACTTTCGAACAGGCAGCCGGTTTCCTGCGCATCAACAACGGCGAGAATCCGCTGGATCGCTCGTCGGTTCACCCGGAAGCGTATCCCGTCGTGGAGCGCATGCTCGCGAAGATCAGCAAGCATGTCGGCGAAGTGCTCGGCAATCGCGACGCGCTGCGCGGCCTGTCGCCGGCGGAATTCGTCGACGAACGTTTCGGCCTGCCGACCGTGCGCGACATTCTGCTGGAACTCGAAAAACCGGGCCGCGACCCGCGCCCCGAGTTCAAGACCGCGACCTTCCGCGAAGGCGTCGAGAAAGTCAGCGATCTGACGCCGGGCATGGTGCTCGAAGGCGTCGTGACGAACGTGGCGGCCTTCGGTGCGTTCATCGATGTCGGCGTGCATCAGGACGGTCTGGTGCACGTGTCGGCCATGTCGACGAAGTTCATCAAGGACCCGCACGAAGTGGTCAAGGCTGGCCAGATCGTCAAGGTGAAGGTGCTGGAAGTCGACGTGAAGCGCCAGCGTATCGCGCTGACCATGCGCCTGGACGACGAGTTCGGCGCGGCGGCCGCGCCGCGCAGCGGCGGTGGCGCCCAGCAGGATCGTGGCGGCTCCAGCCGCTCGGGTGGTGGTAGCGGCGGCGGACGCGGCGCGCAGCAACAGCGCTCGCGTGAGCCGGAGGCAGGCGGCGCCATGGCCGCCGCATTCGCCAAGCTCAAGCAGAAGTAAGCGGGTTCGCCAGCGCGTGATTCACCCACGCGCTGACGCTCACGAGACTGAGCAGCGACAAAACGGCAAAAAAAAGCCCACGCACGTGCGTGGGCTTTTTTATCGGCTGGTGCTTACCGCGCCTCGGCATGCGAGGCGCTCACGAACCTGAGGCCCGCGCCTCAGATCTCGATCTTCGTTCCCAGTTCCACCACCCGATTGGCCGGAATGCTGAAGAAATCCGTCGGCTTGGCGGCGTTCTGATGCATCCATGCGAACACACGTTCGCGCCACACAGACATGCCCGGCAACTGCGTCGGCACCACCGTTTCGCGCGCCAGGAAGAACGACGTGTCCATAATCTCGAACGTCATGTCGTGCGTGCGGCCGACCTCGAGCAACACGGCCTTCACGTCAGGCGTTTCGTTGAAGCCGTACGCCGCCTTGACGAGGTACAGGCCGCCGTTGAGATCCTTCACCGTCACGCGTTCCGCGTCATTCACATACGGAATATCGAGCGTCACGAAGGTCAGGAAAATCGTGCGCTCATGCAGCACCTTGTTGTGCTTCAGGTTGTGCAGCAAGCTCACCGGCACGAGCGAATCGCTACCCGTCAGGTAGATCGCCGTACCCGACACGCGATGCGGCGGATGCGCGAGCAGCCCTTGCAGGAACGGCATGAGCGGAATACCGTCAGCCGCCGTGCGCTCCTTGACGATCAACCGGCCCTTGAACCACGTCATGAGCAGGAAAAACAGAAGCGCACCGATGCCGAGCGGCAGCCATCCACCTTCCGCGACCTTGAGCAGATTGGCGCCGAAAAAGCCCAGGTCGACCGCCATGAACACGCCGATGATCAGCGCCACGAGGAACTTGTTCCAGTTCCATACTTTCACCATGACGACGCAGGCAAGAACCGTGGTGATCACCATGGTGGCCGTCACCGCAATACCGTACGCGGCGGCAAGATTATCCGAGCTCTTGAACGCGATCACGATGCACAGAATGATGAAGAGCAGCATCCAGTTCACGACCGGCACGTAGATCTGGCCGATCGCCAGTTCAGACGTGTGCAGGATCTTCATGCGCGGCACGTAGCCGAGCTGGATCGCCTGGCTCGTCAACGAATAGGCGCCGGAAATCACGGCTTGCGACGCGATCACGGTCGCCACCGTCGAGAGCACCACAAGCGGCAGCAGCGCCCAATCCGGTGCAAGCAGGAAGAACGGGTTTTCGATCGCCTTCGGGTCGTGCATCAGCAGCGCGCCCTGACCGAAATAGTTGAGCACCAGCGAGGGCATCACCAGGCAGTACCACGCCATCCGGATCGGTTTGGCGCCGAAGTGACCCATGTCGGCGTAGAGCGCCTCGGCGCCGGTCAGCACCAGCACGACCGAGCCGAGCACCACGTAGGCCTGCAGCACATGCGCAGCCATAAAGGTGTAGGCGTAATACGGGTTCAGCGCGCTGATCACGTTCGGCGACTGCAGGATGTGCCACAGGCCCAGCGCAGCGAGCACGAGGAACCACAGCACCATGATCGGACCGAACAGGCGGCCGACGGTCGCCGTTCCGTGCCGCTGAATCCAGAACAGCAGCACGAGGATCACCATCGTGAGCGGCAATACCAGATGAGACAGATTGGGCGCCGCGATCTCAAGACCTTCGACCGCCGAGATCACCGAAATGGCGGGCGTAATCACCGCGTCGCCATAGAACATGCAGGCGCCGAAGATGCCGAGCATCATCAACAAGCCGGCCATTTTCGACTTCTGATCGAGCGAGCGCAGCGCTAGCGCCATCAGCGCGAGGACGCCGCCTTCGCCGTTGTTGTCGGCGCGCATCACGAACAAGACGTACTTGATGCTGACCACGATCACGATCGCCCAGAACAGCAGCGAGATCACGCCCAGAATCGATTGATCGGTCAGCGGAATGCCATGTGCCGGGCTGAAGGCTTCTTTCAGCGAGTACAGCGGGCTCGTGCCGATATCGCCGAACACCACCCCGATCGCGGCAATCGCGAGGGAAGGCAGAGGCTGTTTGTGCACGTGATTGTTATCTGTCATAGACGCGAGGAAATCCGTTCCCTGAGCGGAAAAAACGACCGCTATTCTAAACTGCCCGCCTGGCGCCGCCCGGCTTGTTGTGGATACACCACGTGGATGGTCCGCGCAGTGTAGCACTGCGATTTGGGCGCGTCTGCTGCGTCCGGCGTTTCGCCGGCGCGGCATGCGCGTTTTGCGAGGCGCCGCTGACAGGACGCATACGGCGGACACATCACGCACA